>JBGTBE010000054.1:0-1596 GCA_041749535.1 Cryomorpha sp.
CAATATATTTATCAGATGCATGGACTATTTGAAATGCACTTTTTCTTTTTTGTAGGCTCTGCATTGCTTATTATTTATCAGAACTGGAAACTTCAATTGCCCTTACTTGCCTTTATTGTGGTCCACCACGGCACATTTGCCTATTTGCAGTACACAGGGATGAAGGATATCTATTTTACCCAGCTGGAATTTATGGATTTGTCCACCTTCCTGTTTCATGCTGTCATTGCTTCTGTAATCCTTTTCATTAATGGCATGTGGAGCTATATACTGGAGAACCGTGCCAAAACGGAAGTCAAAACAAAATTTGTGCTGGAAACACAAATTAAAACAGTGGAAGAAAATATTCGTTTTGCCGAAGAGATCAGCAAAGGAAATCTTACGATCAATTACAGTCTCACGGACGAGAGCGATAATCTTGGCAAGTCATTGCTTAAGATGCAGCACAACCTGCTGGAAGCTGCCACGCGTGAGCGAGCTGAAAAGTTTACAACGCAAGGGATCGCGACACTGGGCGATATTCTTCGAAAAAATACTGATAACACAGAAACGCTAACGACTGAGCTGATTCGCGAAATTGTGCGATACACCGATTCAAATCAGGGTGGAATATTTCTACTTGAGCATGATGAACAGGAGAATCCATTCCTTCAACTTTCCGCCTGCTATGCCTATGATCGAAAAAGATTTGTGAACAAGCGCATTGAGATTGGAGATACACTGGTAGGACAGTGCTTTCTGGAGAAGGAAATTATCCTCATGACGCAAGTTCCAAAGGATTACGTTAAGATTACTTCAGGACTTGGTTTGGCGACTCCTACCTGCGTAATTATTGTGCCGCTGATTTCCAATGATGAAATTACAGGTGTGATGGAGCTTGCCTCCTTTACACCGTTTAACAATGGACAGATCGAATTTCTAAAAAAGGCCAGTGAAGCAATAGCTGCCTCGCTGGTGTCGGTAAAAACCACCGAACGAATTAAGGTTTTGCTCCTTGACTCACAACAACGCACTGAAGAACTCAGGGCGCAGGAAGAAGAAATGCGGCAAAATATGGAAGAACTTTCCGCGACGCAGGAGGAGATGTTACGAAATACTTCAGAGTCAGAAAGCAGAGTACGGGCCTTGAACGAAAGTGGCATTGCTTCGATTGAGTTCAATCTGGATGGGACCATTGTTGCGGCCAATGATTCTTTTCTAAAGCTCATGGGCTACAGCCTCGGAGAACTTCAACACAAGCATCATCGCATACTGGTTGACGAAGATTATGCAGCATCACAGGAGTATAATCACTTCTGGACGGACCTCGCTTCTGGTATCGTTCAATCTGGTGAATATGAATGCCTCCGTAGAAACGGAACGAAAGTGCGTACATACGGAAGTTATTCTGTAATGCGCGATAAAAACGGCAAGCCCAAACGAATTCTGAACCTGACGATTGACCTGACTCCAAGTAAAATTCATCGCGGTACGTCGGTAGTTTTCGGGTAACACGAAACTAGGGGGTTCAATGTGCAAAATGCTTTCTTCTCAGAAAGCCTCCCATTCAGTTGCAAGTGATGGAATTGAGTTGACCATGCCTAAGCGGGTGGCTTT
>JBGTBE010000055.1:0-2523 GCA_041749535.1 Cryomorpha sp.
GAACTAGAAATTTTAGACGTGAAATCATACCGTCTGTTTATTTTTTACTCCTGGGATAGAACTACCTGGGTTTATCGATTTGAAGAAAACGAAGGCGGAGGAATCCTTACAATTAAAAAGAACTACACCGAAAGTTACAAGGAAAATTTTCCAAATATCTCAGATACCATTATTCGTAAAGAATTGTCAATTGAGAAATGGAATGAGGTAGAAAATATTTTCGATGCAAATTGTTTTTGGACACTTCCTCTCGCTATTGATCGAAGTGGTTTTGATGGCAGGAGTTGTATCGTGGAGGCCTTTGATTCTAATCGTCAGAATCCAGTTGATAAGGAGTACTTTATTGCATCGAGGTGGTCACCAGAAAAGAATACGGAATTCCGAAAAATATGCGACTACATTGAGTCATTTGAACCTGATGCTGAATGGTGGAAATAAACAAAGCATAACTTTTAGCCCTCAACCACAACCGGCCACCAAGAAAGAACAAGCCAATCCCCCTCTTCCCCAAAAACCCCGCCCAAGCGCTAACAAACACACCGCATTGGGACGGATCAATCTTCTTTTTTCGGTGGATACGGATTTTGAGGGATGATAAAATATGGATAAAATATAGGTATCATTTGGATAATAGATAAATATATCGGTACTTTGCGGCTAAAATATCGATATGTTGATAGCGCAAAAATTACAGTTTGATTTTGCAACAACCCAAAAGGTGATCCAGCAGATAAGCAAGATAGATCAGTTTAAAGGAGCATGGGAAAATTTAAACTTTGAAGAAAACAAATATCTAAAGGAATTGCGGAAGATAGCCACAATACAAAGCATTGGCTCATCCACCCGGATTGAAGGAAGCACTTTAACCGATGTGGAGATTGCTTCTTTGATTAAAAATTTAAAAATATCGAAACTTCAAAGCAGGGATGAACAAGAAGTAGTCGGCTATTATGATACACTCGAAACAATCCTTGACAATCATACCGATATAGATTTGACTATATCAAATATTCATGGGCTGCATAATTTGTTATTGAAGCATAGTAGTAAGGATGGAAGACACAAAGGGATGTATAAAGAAATGACCAATCAGGTAGTGGCAACCTATCCTGACGGAACAACAAGGATGATTTTCAAAACAACGGAACCGTATTTGGTACATAAAGAAATGGAGGCCTTGGTAGATTGGACAAATCAGGCGATTGCCCAAAAAGAAATCCACCCATTGATTGTTATTGCAGTCTTTGTTTATGAATTCTTGTCTATTCATCCATACCAGGATGGAAATGGGCGACTTTCAAGACTGTTGACAAATTTATTGCTGGTAAAACATGAATACGGTTTCATTCAATATATATCATTAGAACATATCATCGAGAAGAACAAAAAAGCCTACTACCAGGCACTCATGGAAGGACAGAAAGATCGTTACAATGGGCAAGAAAAAATTGACCAATGGATACTTTTTTTTCTAAATAGTTTAGCTGACCTTATTCTAAAATTAGAATCGAAGGTCAAAGCATTTAGGACATTAGGCGGATATTTGAATGATAGGCAAAAAAGAATACTTGCGTATATCAGGCAAAACCAACCTGTGAAAATTGGAGATTTAGCAGCAAACCTGAACGAATATAAGTTGCCATCTATAAAAAAAGATTTACAATACCTTGTTAAAGAAATGGAGATTGAAAAACTGGGGCAAAACAAAGGCACCGTTTACATCATAAGGGACGGGAAATAAGCTAAAACGCAGCATCCTACCCCGCTCGCCCCAAATCTTCCTGCCCCGGCTCACAGCTCGCGAGGGTCTCCGACCCGATGCGCCACGACCGCCAGTCTCCCGACTGGCGAGAATACTACTTCTCCGCTTAGTGCATTATCACTTTAATGTTGTCGCGTGGACAAAGTAGGATTCGTACTTGAAGCACCTACCGAACGCTCGTCAAAGCACCTGACAACATTAGTGTGATTGACCACTTAAGGCGCTGCCACTGTCAATAACCCGGCGGCATTCCTCTTGCATGGCCACATTCGCCAGTCGGGAGACTGGCGGACAGGCTGCATCGGGTCGTCCCGATGGCTATCGGGATCGCAAGCGCTTCCTTTTTTCAGGGAAAATGCGGTGCCAGCAGCGGACATGGCGAAACGCCAATATCTATTTGGCAACAGTCTCAAAAAATCCTTATTTTTGTACTAGAGTTGGTGATATGGGGGGCTATGGTGGGAAAAAATAGCCCAGTTGGCGCTAATCGAGGCGGCGAAGTGGGAGCTTAGCCTAAGCTAAGTGACCACTTTGCCAACGAAGAGTAGGGGCAACTGGGAATTTTTACACCCATATCGTCTCCATATCACCAACTCTATTTAGTACTGAGCTGGTTTTCGCTATCCAAAACCACTGCACTCATTTTCGCGAAGGACAACACCCTTCGCTGACATATATCGCCCCTTCAGGGCTTTCGTCCCGTCCGTCTCTACACCCGCACCCCTTATAATCCTATACTACTATAATCACAAACTCACATA
>JBGTBE010000056.1:0-2433 GCA_041749535.1 Cryomorpha sp.
CAACAAAGCAGAAATACTGGACAGGCTGGCACGACGTGCCAACAATGCACTTCCACAACTCGTTGAAAAAGCCATAGAGCTCGACACTAAGAAACGCAACCTGCAGGTGCAGCTCGACGGGCAATTGGCGGAAATTAATTCGGCATCAAAATCTATAGGCGCTCTAATGAAGGATGGCAAGACTTCAGAAGCTGAAGCACTGAAAGCCAGAGTAGCAACTATTAAAGAAACTTCAGGCGCGCTCAAACACGAACAAGCTGAAGCGGAAGAACTCCTCATTGCCACGCTATGCCAAATACCCAATGCGCCGCATCAAAAAGTAAAAACCGGAAAGTCGGCTGAAGAGAATGAAGAAGTATTTGCTGAAGGCAAAATACCAGTCTTACATACAGGTGCTGTTCCACACTGGGACCTTGCGCAACATTATAAGTTAATTGACTTTGAAACAGGCGTGAAAATAACCGGAGCTGGTTTTCCGGTTTACACCGGACAAGGAGCCAAATTGCAGCGGGCACTTATCAATTTCTTTCTCGACGAAGCTGGCAAGGCGGGATACCGGGAAGTGATGACACCACACCTTGTCAACGAAGACTCAGGGTTTGGTACAGGTCAATTGCCCGATAAAGAAGGTCAGATGTACTATGTGAATGAAGACAAACTGTACCTTATACCGACAGCAGAAGTTCCCATAACCAATATTTATCGGGATGTAATATTAAATGAATCCGACCTTCCGGTAAAACACTGTGGCTATACTCCTTGTTTCAGACGAGAGGCTGGTTCATATGGTAAAGATGTGAGGGGGTTGAACAGACTGCACCAATTCGACAAAGTAGAAATAGTGCAGATAGTACACCCTGATCAAAGCTACAGAATACTGGAAGAAATGGTGGATCACGTAAAAGGACTATTGCAAAAATTAGAGCTCCCATACCGAATATTGCGGCTTTGCGGAGGCGATATGGGCTTTGCATCAGCTATGACCTTTGATTTTGAAGTGTACTCAACTGCACAGCAACGATGGCTGGAAGTGAGTTCTGTTTCGAATTTTGAAACATACCAGAGCAACCGATTAAAGTGTCGTTTTAGAAATGCTGAGCGCAAAACGCAGCTTGCCCATACACTCAATGGATCAGCACTCGCACTGCCAAGAATTGTCGCATCTTTGCTTGAGAATCATCAGCAACCCGACTATATCTCAATCCCAAAAGCACTTCAGCCATACACGAATTTCGATAAAATAAGCCTATGAGAAATGCAGGTATTATCATCATAATATTAGGAACCCTCACAACGTCATGCAAGATGGAATCGCAATACAAGCGGGAAATCGTTTTGCTGGATTCACTGATTTATGCAATAGATACCTGCATCGTTAGCCTGGACAAAATGGATACGCTGCAGTACACGGAACTTGGCAAAAAATTCTCCGAAAGAACCAATTTCGTCCAGGCCTGGTATAAGCAACGAGGCGATACTATCCATCGCGAAACAGCTATGATTATGGCAGAATACCGTGAACTGAGAAAGCCATTTATGAAATTTAAGGGAGAGTATGAGCGGGTAGAAAAAGAACTCGCTTTCACAAAAAATCAGCTTGTCAACCTGAACCACGATTTGCAGCACAATCTTTTGGATACGAATATCGTTAACAGGGTATTCCTGGAAGAGCGTCAGGCAGCTGAAAAGGTTATAGCTGACACTCAAAGTCTGACGGTAAGCAATATGGTTTCAAAGAGAAAACTTGCCGTAATAGAACCCAGGGTTGACAGCCTGATCACCGTTTTGAAAGGTTCATAAATGATGAAGTTTCTCCTCATAATATTTGCCGGCTTGTTGTACGCAGTTCCTGCATACAGTCAGGATACTGATGATGACAAACTCGCAGCCCATTATTATGAAAACGGCGATTTTGAAAAAGCAAGGATTTACTACGAACGACTCTACACAAAAAATGCGAACAGTGTAAATTATGCAGCGCTGCTCGATTGCATGCTCCGCCTGAACGACACAAAAGAAGCAGAGAAACTGGTCAAAAAGCAGATGAAACGCTTCAACTCCAATGTGCTCTTTATTGACCTCGGCACCGTTTACGAGGCCGAAGGCGACCAAAAAGCCGCTGACAAAGCCTATCAGGAAGCTATTCTGACCATGCCCAAAAGTCAGGGTATGGTGATACGCACGGCCAATGAATTTTTGCGTAAAAACAAGAATGAGCTGGCTATGCAAAGCTATCAACAAGGTAAAAAACTACTCGAAAATCAATACACTTTCAGCTACGAAGTGGCAGGCCTTTACGGGGCATTAGGTGATAAAGCCAAAATGGTAAGTGAATACCTCGACCTTATTGCGTCAAATGAAGCTTATCTGCAAACGGTTCAAAATGCCCTCAACAGAAGCCTTAATATAAATAATGAAGAAGAAGTCTCTATA
>JBGTBE010000057.1:0-87452 GCA_041749535.1 Cryomorpha sp.
TCAGCGAAGCACGACGTGGTTGAAAGCAAGAAGCAACTTGTAAGAGAAAAGGAAAGTCAGCTCAATAAACTCTGAGCACATCGCTTTTGGTTAACATTTCATGATAAACAGAAAGGAGGCAATCCAGCTATCCAATCACAAGGTAAATATCAGGATGCTAGAATATATGCGTCAATAAATTCCCGCACACAGCCCTGACCACCATTTTTAGTCAATACGATTTTCGCAGCTTTCTTAGCTGCAGGCACAGCATCTTGTGGTGCTGCTCCGATTCCAACCTTAGAAAGTAATTCAACATCATTGATATCGTCACCAATATATGCGACATTCTCATAACTGAGATTCATCTTGTACAACCAGGATTCTAGTACTTCAGCTTTGGGCGTAGACCCGACGTAAACATGTTTTATACCCAACATTTCAGCCCTGTATAGCACTACTTCACTCCTGAGTGCTGCACTTATAATTCCAAACTCCACACCTTGTGCAATAGCCTTCGAAATCCCCATACCATCTTTCACATTGAAGCGTTTCATCTCATGACCGTCAGAAGTGTAATGCATACCACCTTCAGTAAGCACGCCATCCACATCGAGCACTACGAGTTTGATCTCAGTCTGGCTCAAAAGCATTTTACGTTTGGCCAAATCAATGGTATTCAGCACTTCAAAAGGATATCCTAGCTGAGACACCAAATCCCAAACATCGCTTGGTCTTAGGCTCATAAAATCTCCTGGCTTAAGGGGTGGAGTACCCCTTTCAGCCAGAAGAAAATTTATATTCTCAAACAGCATTATTGGGCTGCCAGGATTTCAATAAGCTCTATTTTGAAAATAAGCACTTCATTGGGGCCTATGTTTGGTGGAGAACCGCGCTCACCATAAGCCAAAGCTGGAGGAATTGTAGCTTCCACAGTGGTTCCTACCTCCATTTGCTGCAGCATTTCGGTCCATCCTGGAATTACTCTGTTCAATGGGAATTCAGCTGGCGTACCTCGCTCATAGCTGCTATCAAACACTTCTCCAGCGGTGGTTTTGCCTTCGTAGTGAACTTTCACTTTGTCGGTAGCAACAGGTTTTGCGCCACTTCCTTGCACAAGCACCTTATAAAATACACCACCCTCTGTTTTGGTTAGAGATCCGTCAGACTCAACCTTTTTCATGTAATCAGCTGCTTTCTGAAGTGAAGCATCTGCTTTTGCAGCCTGCTGCTTTTCCATAAAACCTCTTATCATCGTGTTGCCATCTTCCTGAGAGATTTTCATGTCTTCATCACTTTTCATCGCATCAATCAAGCCCTGAAGCACCTGATCTGGAATGACTCCCTCAATTTCGGCCTGACGGATGTTTTGACCCAGGCCAGAGCCAAGAATATAGCTCAGTGAGTCCATTTCGGTAGACATTTCACCTTTACCCTTCTTGTCAGATTTCTGAGCGCAGGCACTTGAGCCCAGTAAAAGTGCAGTTGCTGCAAATAGGACAATTCTTCTCATTTGTTGTTTCATGTTTTAGTTTACTTTGATTTTCGGGTAAAGACCCATTGGTTTGTTTTAAGATCTGATAGTGAAGCATTCAGGGCATAGCCTTCAGCGTTAAAGTTAAGCAGGTCTTCGGGATTTTGAATTTTGTTTCGAATTGCATAAGCGGCCATAAGGCCTCTCGCTTTCTTCGCAAAGAAGCTGATCATTTGAAATTTGGCATCCCTTTCTTCTTTAAATTCCGGAGTAACTACTGGGACTCCCAAGGCCTTAAGATCCACAGCCTTTGAATACTCTTGCGATGCCAAATTCAAAATCCATTTCTGTGAAGTCTCTTGCAAACAGGTCTTTGTGAAAGATGTAAGTTTCGTTCTCCAGTAGAGATAAAGATTCTTTTGCTTTGGGGTTACTGCAAACTCAGCGCCCATCTCCAAACGGTAAGGAAGTATTGCGTCAAGAGGCCTTAGCATCCCATACAATCCTGATAATATCTGAAGGTGATTCTGGGCAAACCTTAAATCCTCTTTTGTGAATGAATTAGCATCAAGGCCGAGATACACATCTCCTTTGAAGGCGAAAATGGCTTGCCTTGAATCTTCTTGTTTTAAAGGAAATTGCCATGCCTGGAATCGCTCAAAATTCAATCTGCTCAAATTATTGCTTAGGTCCATCATCTTGGCAATTCTAGCGGGATTTAGCGATTTTAGCTTAGCGGCAAGGTAAGATGCTTCCCTTGCAAATTGGAGCTCCGTACGATCAAGGTTCTCCAGTTTTGTTTCAAAATCAAGTGTTTTGGATGGTGAAAGCAGTATAATCATCGAACTATGGGTGCCTTTTTTAACGGCTGAAAACAGGTGCAAATTTAGCAAGTACGCGCAGGCACACCAATTTAAATGCCGAAATAATCTACCTTTCGGACAAATAAGTACGATACGTGAAATTTGAAGCTTTAAAACTAAACGAAAAACTTCTGGAAGGCCTTGATTCAATGGGTTTTAAAGAAGCAACCCCCATTCAGCAGCAGGCCATGCCGCTAATCATGGCCAATAAAGACTTAATTGCTTGTGCCCAAACGGGCACTGGGAAAACAGCCGCCTTTCTTCTGCCTGTTATACACGCTCTTATGGAGCAAACGAACAGTACCAATTCTCTTAGGGTATTGGTAATAGTACCAACCCGTGAGCTTGCTTTACAGATAGACCAAGCCCTTGAAGGCCTCTCCTACTTTACTGACATCAGTTCATTTGCTCTCTATGGTGGAGGTGACGGTGCTGGATTTGATCAGCAGAAGAAAGCTTTAACCATGGGAACAGATGTGATAATCGCAACTCCCGGAAAGTTAATTTCACATCTCAACATGGATTATGTGAATACGAAGGGTCTGACTCACCTAATATTGGACGAAGCAGACCGGATGCTCGATATGGGGTTCTTCGAGGATATCATGCGCATTGTGTCCTATCTTCCTGAGAAAAGGCAGACACTGATGTTTTCGGCTACCATGCCGCCAAAAATTCGACAGCTCGCCCAGAAGTTGCTTAAGAATCCCGAAGAAATAAGCCTCTCGATGTCCAAACCGGCTGCTGGGGTGATGCAGGTAGCTTATCTTGTTCATGAAAAGGACAAAGTAAATCTCATAAAGCGTCTCCTGGACAAAGAAGGTTTGCAGGGCGTGATCGTTTTCTCAAGAACCAAAAGGGGTGTAAAAGAGATTTCCAAAATTCTGAACAAGACCAAACTGGATGTTGAAGAAATGCATTCTGATTTAACCCAGGATGAGCGCGAAGAGGTGATGCGTAGATTTAGGAACCGTAAAGTTCAGGCATTGGTGGCTACCGATATACTCGCCCGGGGCATTGATATCAAAGAGCTTCAGTTGGTAATTAACTTTGATGTTCCTGACGAAGCTGAAGATTACGTGCACCGCGTAGGCCGAACAGCAAGGGCAGACCAGAGTGGTATTGCAATCACATTGATCACTCCCGCTGAGCAGCGTAAATTTCATAGAATTGAAGAGCTTATCCAAACAGACGTGCGAAAACTTTCTGTCCCGCCAGACATTGGAGAATCTTTTGAATACAATCCTGCAAGTGCTCGCAGCAATGGGCAGAGTGGTGGTTCAAACAGGAGAAATCAAAACAACAAGGGTGGCGGCAAAAGATACGGAAGCAAGAAGCCGCGCCCCAAAGCATGATTTTCTAATTTGCAAGTTATATCCAAAGTGACAGAATGAAATTTGAGATAGAAAAACCGGATGAGGAATGGCGCAGCAGCCTAAGTGAAGAAGAGTTCCGTATACTTAGACTCAAGGGTACCGAACGTCCATTCACAGGTAAGTACAACCTCCATTTCGAAAATGGCTTGTACTCTTGCAAGGCCTGTGGGAATTTGCTTTTCACATCCGAAAGTAAATTTGAATCCGGCTGTGGTTGGCCAAGCTTCGACCGGCAAGTGAGTCCCGAATCAGTGGTAAAGTTGCTCGACAAAAGCCATGGAATGATTAGGACTGAAATTCTCTGCGGCCAGTGCGGCGGGCATCTAGGGCACATATTCAACGATGGACCTACTGAAACAGGTGAGCGATACTGCGTAAACTCTGCATCTATCAGTTTCAATTCAGATCAAAACAAATAGGGAATCAGCATTCTCACATTTTTTATATACGCTCTATAAGCATCGCCATAGAGCACGATTAATTTTCGCTCTTCAATTTTTGCTCCTACAAACGCATAGCATGTTGAAACGATAGTGAAAATTAAATTCTTCCAATTGGGAGCATAGAGCATAAGGCCAATTAAGATTAGAATAAGTCCGAAATACAAAGGGTGCCTTACGAATGCATTGGTCCCACTTGTAAGAAGCTTATGTTCTTGGGCTGGGAGTTGCTTCTCTCTGAAGAAAAAGTCCATACCGTACCCTTTCACAGACAAAATGGTTACAAGCAATCCGAGCCCAATGAGAAGAAAAGCCGGTAGCCAAAAATAGATGGGTGGGATAAATAAGTATTCAGATGGAACACGGAGTTGGAATAGTAGCAAAAGCAAAAAACTTAAAGTCGCGAAAGCAGAATAAAGTACCCTGTAATAAGGAAATATTGATGGGAGCCGAATTTCAATAAACTTTTTCAATCGATTGGTTGCCAATAGACTATGTACAAGATAATAACCAACCCACAAGAATCCAAGATACACGTAGTTCATTGAACACAAGATTACTAAATAATGATTTGCTATATTCTATCAATACTTACATTAGCAAAAAATAAGCACAGAATTATGAAGAAGCTATCGCTGCTCACTATTGTTTTAGTATTGCTACAGTCCACGATGGTTGCACAAAGCTTGTCGGACAACATGCTTCAACTTGTAAATTGGATGACAGGTGAATTCAGTTCAGCTGAACAGTCAAAGGCCGACACTTCATTTTATGATATTGAATTAAAGATGGTTCGCATTTGGCCAGACCAGCCAAATGGTGCTTGGCTCTATGTAGAACAGGCCGCAGCTGCAACTCCTGAGAAGCCATACAGACAAAGAATATATTTTCTAGCAGAAACTGCAGATGATGAATTCAGCAGCGACGTATATATGCTTCCCAATCAAGAGAAATATATTGGGGCATGGCGTGATCCATCTTTGCTCGATGATCTTGACCCATTTAAGCTTGACTACAAGCCAGGCTGCGCAGTATTTCTCTTCTTTGATGGGTTTCAGTACAGTGGCAAAACCAACGCTCAAAGTTGTAAGAGTGAATTAAAGGGTGCCACCTATGCTACAAGCGAGGTAATTATTACTGAAGGTGAGATACAAACCCTGGATCGTGGTTTTGATGCATCGGCTAATCAAGTATGGGGCTCCAAATCCGGGCATTACACCTTCAATAAACTGCGCTGAACAGTCAATACTGTTTGAAAGACTGTGGTTTAAGTGCTCAGAAGTACATGTTAATTTTCGCTCAATACGTCAATGCGCTACCAGAATGACTGTAAAACCTGGATTAAACGATATATATTTTTGGAGTTTGCTCAAATTACACAAAAAAATTGTTAAGACTTGCAAGTTCTCAAAACAGATCCGGTTTAAAATCGTTTCTTTATAGTTCAAAAGAATATAGTAACTAGAAGATATGGCAAGAAAGAAAAAGGCGGAAGACACAAAAGAGCTAATGCCGAATATAAAAGTACGATTGGATGGTAAGACCATCATCACAATACGCGATATGGCGAAATTTGATTTTTGGAAAACAAAATTTCCCAACGCAGTAGTAATTTCGTGAAAACACCCGGCTCTGAGGCCGGGTGTTTTGTTTAATACTAGTCAGTACTCAATATATCTTGAATCTGGTCTATATATTTTTGCTGAAAGCTGCCTTGAGCAACCCAAACTACCAGTCCATCGCTATTCACAAGCATAAAGTAGGGCTCTCGCTTTTCCACAACACCAAAAGAATCAAATGGGTCCTTCGATCCCGAATAGATGAGCAAATGATTCTCCACCATTGGTTCATTATTCTCCTTTAGTTTCTTGATTACTTTGGGTTTCGATACTTGATTTGCACCTGTGAAGAGTGGGATGAACCAAACCTGTACATCGTACATTCCATCCATGAGTCCAGTCTTTGCTATATACTTGTTATAGACTGGTTCTTGCCATGTACGAAGGTCTTCTTCTGCCTTTTGGCTGGTCCCAATCCCGATTAGCACATAACCTTTGCCAAATAAAACATTGCTGTTATATGTCTTGCCATCAACATTTTCCAACTGTACATCTGGAAAATGCTTACCCTTTTGCCCACTAACAATGTGACTGAGCAAGCACATACATACAATGAAGGATTTCATTGCAAAATAGGGTGTGGTCACAGGGTTATAACCTAGCAATGCTTTCAATCAACACAGTCTCCTTAGGCCAATCAGCCATACCATTAAAATTTCCAGTAGGCACTTGTCGTATTTTATTCACAACTTCCATCCCTGAAGTCACCTTTCCAAATACTGCATAGCCTGGGTTGTTTGGCTTATAGTCCAGAAAATTATTGTCCACAACGTTTATAAAAAACTGGCTTGTAGCACTATTTGGTGCATTGGTACGTGCCATGGCAATGGTGCCGGTGAGGTTTTTTAAACCATTGTTGCTCTCCAGCATTATAGGGTCTCTGGTAGGTTTTTGAACACCTTCGGGTGTGAACCCACCACCTTGAATCATGAATGTAGACATCACCCTGTGAAATACTGTTCCATTGTAGTGAGACGCGTCCACGTAGGCCAGGAAATTCTCTACTGATACCGGGGCATTCTGGACATCCAATGCTATGGTTACCTCACCCATGTTTGTGGTCATCACCACGTAAATGTCTTCTTTAGCAGGCTCACTCATTTGTTCTTCTGTTTTTAGGTTTAGTTCATCAGCAGATTCTGTTGAATCCGTTCCTTTAGGCTCCGGTACAGAGTTACAAGACAATAAAATCACTGAAGGGATTGTAAAAAAAAGGGTTGTTTTCATGGGGTCAAAGTTAAATGTGAATTAGAATATTGAGCTTCATTCTCATAAAAATTTCCTGTCAAACCCGAAAAATATAGCCCAGTTACTACATTATAAGAACTCATTCGCAACATTCGCGAGCTCACTCCTTTCACCTTTATGCAGTGCGATGTGCGATGCGATCGGGTGATCCTTCACACGGTCTATGATGTAGGAAAGACCGTTGCTTTGGCTATCAAGATAGGGAGTGTCAATCTGATGTATATCTCCGGTTAACACTATTTTGGTATCATCGCCAGCCCTTGAAATGATGGTCTTCACTTCATGCGGAGTAAGGTTCTGTGCCTCGTCAATGATGAAAAAAATCTTGACAAGACTTCGCCCTCTGATATATGCCAGTGGAGAAATTGCAATCTTCTCAGTTTCCAGCATGGTCTCAATCCGTTTGTAATTCTTGTCGGTTACTTTAAATTGGTTCTTAATATATCCAAGGTTGTCCCACAAGGACTGCATATAAGGATCCAGTTTTGATTTGATATCGCCGGGTAGATAGCCAATATCCTTATTACTTAAGGGAACCACCGGCCTTGATACAAATATTTGTCTGTAACTGATACGTTGCTCCAAAGCAGCTGCGAGCGCCAACAGTGTTTTACCTGTTCCAGCCATTCCCTGTATGGTTACAAGCTTAATATCAGGATTCATAAGTGCGTGGAGTGCAAAACTTTGCTCTGCGTTGAGTCCTTTAATACCATAGCATTCCATTTCATGGACGCGCTCTAGAAGGTTCTCCTTTTTATTGTAGTATGCGTTCACACTTTTTCGCCGAGACTTTAAAGTGAAATACATGTTTGCCGCAATACCCTTCATCTTTAGCAATGCTGCATCGCCTATCCCAGTGGCGAAGAGGTCATCAATGAGCTTTTCATCTACCTTGTCAACTACTATCTGATTCTCATGAAGGTTTTGAACATCCTTCACCTTACCTGTTTCGTAGTCTTCAGCGAAAATATTCAAGGCTTTTGCTTTGAGCCTTAAGCAGATGTCTTTGCTTACTAGAATTACTTTCCGGTCCTTAAATTCATAGTGAAGTTGCAGGGCACAATCCAGTATTTTATTGTCGTATTTGCTGTCGCCAAACACTTTTTCGGAGTTCACCCCTGCATCTTCTGAATGCAATATGACCTTGAAATTGCCTCGGGTGCGGCCATTCAAAGGTACCCAATCGCTGATAAGCTTCTCCTTTGAAATCTGGTCAATGAATCTGATGAATTCCCTGGCTTCGAAATTTACTGTTTCATTGCCCTTCTTGAAATTGTCAAGCTCTTCTAAAACTTGAATTGGGATGGCTACATCGTGTTCCTGAAAATTTTTAATCGCATTGCTATCGTATAGAATTACGGAAGTATCGAGCACAAATATTTTCTTGTCTTTGCCCGACATGGAATTTGCTTTTCTAGCCATAAAGAACTTTGTTGGCTTAAAGGTAAGGTCATGCATGAAGCCATACAGGCAATCGGTGATTCACTTTTCCACATACCTAGGTTAAAAGTATTCATCGTGCCAAAACAGTAAGGGGAATAAATCTTATCGATTTATTCCCCTTCAAATACTTTCAGCCGTGGCCAATTGCAATGGTTGAACTACAGTTAGCAAACTTCATCTTGTGCTAATAAAAGCTCAGAATCAAACTCTTATGACAAATGGTATGAATCCATAAACAGCCGCCAAGCGTCTGAATAATACGATTTCACATGGGAGTTAATAAACTGCATAGCAATCTAAAAACGGAAACCGCTGGAATTTCATCCTGTGTTCATTGGAATCTACGAGAGAAGCCAAATCTGATAAACTGTTTTTGTGAACCAAATCATTTCAAAACCGCCTAAGCAAGTCTCTTTCACAGAATACCACACACTTAAAACGTCTGGCGTACCAGCACAACATATTACTGTATCGTTTCACTTTGTTAAAAGAGCCATATCTCGTTTGATATGCTTGTTATCTCTCAATCAACTTTGATAAAGGTAACAATCATACTGGATTCTGCAAATTTTCATCTTACACAATTACACACTTTGTATTCACAGATGATTTCAACAATTGTGAACAGCAGGTATGTATTTGATCAACATATATTTAACATGAATAATCGGGTTCGATGCCATAGATTTTAAGCACAAATTCAGCCCAATTTCTAAATGATTTTCAGCGTGAGAAAATAAAATTGTGGATACTACCTGACATTCCGGGTATTGGAATGACAAATGTCTAAAACTTCTGCTGGAGATCAAGTATTAATCAGAAAGCCAAGAATGATTAGAAAATGCTGACTGCCTATTCTTCGCCCACAAATTGCGATTCGAGTTGACTTTTCCCCTTTCGGGTGAGAAAATATCCATCCTTATTTTCGATGTGACCACTAATATACAGCCTGGTGACGCGCTCTCCTATTCTACCCTGCCCTACCGACAATTCTTTATCTGATTCAATTGCTTTCCAAAAGTTGCGCTCTATGGTTTGCAGCTTAATACGTTTCCTGTCATTCTCCAAGTCTCTATAATTCCTAATGATTTCTAATAAAATGTGGTCGTATCTGTCCATAGAGGAATAATTGATAATGAGGTTAATTTGTTGGACACACTCAATATCATCAGGACTGCAAGATGGGTGGCAATTGAATGTGCGAAGAGTATAAATGTATGAATTGCAAAGAGGAAACCAAGGCCATGTTGAAAAGTATTGAAATCAATTAAGTTGGCCACCAAAGCTTAAGCAGGAGCTGTGGATTTACTTACCGTACATGCTGTTTTCAGGATATTTTGCACAAATGGTGGAGAAAAAATTATGTAGTTGACCAAAATCACCTTGAATGTCGCCTGATGGATAAAGTGGAACCCCTAATCTCACCGCTTTGAGTTTATAGTCAAAGCCCACTGGAATTATTGGAACGTTGGCGCGCAAAGCCATATGATAGAATCCAGTTTTCCATTCATCTACCTTACCCCGGGTACCCTCAGGGGTGATACAAATGGAAAAGTCATTAATGGTATTGAATAAATCTACCACTCCATCTACAAAACTGTTGCTTTTGCTTCTATCCACCGGATAGCCACCGAGATTGATCATCAAATTGCGCACGGGAAATTTAAAAAGTTCCTTTTTTGCCACATATCTGGCATTGATCCCAAGCAATTTACGCGCTGCTACACCTATGGGGAAATCAATATTGCTTGTATGTGGAGCAACCACGAGCACATATTTCCGTAAATCGGGAAAGGCGCTTGGTACCTTCCAGCCGGAAAGCTCAAACCACTTCACGCAAAGCCAAACGAACACTCTGCTAACCATATTGACAAATTAAGTGAAAATCTAAAAGAGAGGCAGTAACTCATCTGAGAATAAATAAATTTGCAGGCAATTGACATACGCAATAATAGACATAGAAACTACCGGTGGGAGTTTCAAAACGGGGCGAATTACCGAAATTGCAGTTTACCTTCACAGTGGTGCGAAGCTAATTGATTCCTATACGACGCTCGTAAATCCTGAAGTTCCCATTCCTCCTTTTGTTGTTAAACTTACAGGAATAACGGACAAGATGGTTTCTGTGGCTCCCACATTTAGTGAAATTGCAAAAGAAGTGCAGACTTTCACCGCAGGCGCCGTATTTGTGGCACACAATGCAAATTTCGACTACAATTTTATTCGAGAAGAATACAGGCGCTTGGGAATGGAATTCAGGCGAAAACGCCTGTGCACTGTGCAGATGAGCAGAAGGGCATTCCCTGGTTTGCCATCATACAGCCTCGACAAGATTACCCATGAGCTCGGAATTAAACTGAATGGACATCATCGTGCTGATGTGGATGCACTTGCTACGCTGAAACTATTCGAGAAAATTCTTGAAGTTCAAAGTTTGAAAACCCTATTCGAAGATTATGTTGGGCTCCCTGATCTCACTGGAGTAAGGAGTCCTTTCATTACCCACGAAATATTGCGCTCCATTCCCGATGAGTGCGGTGTATATAGGTTTCTGGACACTGATGACAATTTGATTTTTGTGAAACGCAGCGACAATATGCTTACATCTATATGCGAGCGTCTTGCAAATCCAGAAGTTGATACTGTGCGCAGAATCCGTTCGGACTTGCACCGAATTGAGTTCACAGAAACTGGCAGTGCACTGCTTGCACAGCTTGTTGAAGCTGACTTGGTTCTGGAAAATAAACCCCACTATAACCGTGGCAAATTCTCCATAAAGACTGACTATGGTATATATCTTCAATCTTTAAGAGGAAAGGAAACATTAATGCTTCTCAAACGCAAAACGAATGAAAAGGCCCTCATTTACTTTTCTACTTTCTACGAGGGGTTGGACTTTCTAAAATTCAAAGCGAAAGAATGGCAGCTTAATGTGAGCCAATTTCAATCGGGAAGTCGGCAAGTACCTGGTATTGTTATAGGCCAGGACATGGAGCCTTCAGAATACAATTCTTTCGAACTTTTAAATGGCCATTATTACATTGAAGATGAAGGTCGAAACATTGAGGAAAAGTCATTGATCCTGGTAGAGCATGGTTTACCTATTGGTTTTGGCTATTATGATTTTGACCATGCACCTTCAAGCTTTCTCTCCGAAGATCTTCAACACCACTTTGGCCCGTATCCTGAACTTGAAATGATTATCAGGAAGTTTATTGAAAAGAAACGATTCGAACGAATCATTAGGTTAGACAATTAACACGGGCCTTTGTAACTAAGCTAACGAAGATACCTTCCGCAGAAATGAAAGTACCTGGGGTATGATGGCAGTTTGATCGTCATTTACCACTTCATAACTGGCATACCTACGTCGTTTTTCATCACTCCATTGGGCCTTAATTCTAGCTTCAACTTCCCGTCTTGAAAAACCATCTCGTTTCATCACCCGATCTATTCTCATTGGTTCAGGTGCAGTGACAAGAAGTATGTGATCCAAGTCTTCAAATGAATCCGTTTCAAGCATTATTGCAGCCTCTCTTGCCAACACGGGATGGCTTGAGTTTTCCAACAGCCATTTGGTGTACGAAAGGCGTACTGCCGGATGTACGAGAGCATTGAGCGCTTCGCGTATTTCAGGATTCTCAAATATACGATCTGAGAGATATTTTCTATTCAGTCCTTCGGATGTGTAGGCGGCATTGCCAAAGGCAGCTTTGATAGAACTTCGAAGTATTGCGTCGTTGTTCATGAGTATTTTGGCCTCAATATCAGAATTGAAAACAGGGATGCCAAGTACTGAAATGAAATGGGAAACTACAGACTTACCTGCACCAATCCCACCTGTAATTCCAAATGTAACTTGTCTATTTTTTCGCAAGTTCCTGTTCATCAGGATTTCCATCAGGAGAAATGGCTGATTTCTCTACACGCAACTTCGCACCACCCGTATCGAGCAACACCGTTCGCTCATGTACTTCCAGCACCCTGCCGTGAATACCACCTATGGTTACCACTTTGGTGCCCTTGTCGAGTGCCTCACGAAATTTCTTTGATTCTTTCGCTTTCTTGGCTTGAGGCCTGATCATAAAAAAGTAAAAGATGGCTATAATGGCAACCCAAAAAATAGGACCAATGAATGGGTTGCTTTCTGTAGCTTGAAGGAGAACGGTAATTATGTTCATGGTATTTATTTGGTTTCAAAATTATTAGGGGCGGCAATGTCAGTTTTGATGAGAAGCTGTGTAAGACTGGGAATGGTATTGGTGACTACCGAAATGGTAACCACTTGCTCCCCAGACTTCCCGTCGCTGTTAAACTCTACCTCTATCTCACCTGTTTCACCTGGCAATATTTTTTCTCTTGGCCAGGTTTTCGGAATAGTGCATCCACAAGAACCTTCAACAGAACTTATTATTAATGGTGCAGATCCAGTGTTTTCAAATTTGTATACCAGTTGAAGGATCTCACCTTGAGCGATTTTACCCGAATTGATTTCTGTAGATTCAAATTCTATCACAGGTAAATTTTTAAAGGACTTGCCTTCCGACGATATGGGAATGTCAATCATTTCCGTACCTACCGTGCGGTCATCATGGCTGCTGTGGCATGAAATTATGACAGCGAAAAAGAAAATTACAATGATATTTCGCATGCTTTTATGTAATCAAGCCTCGGCCCAGCTTATTGATCTTACCCAGGTTTAACAACTCACTAAATAATTTATCGAGCACTCCATTAATAAAAGTGCTGCTTTTAGGTGTGCTATAATACTTTGCTATTTCAATGTACTCGTTCAGCGTCACCTTAATCGGAATTTGAGGAAATTCACGCACTTCGGTCATCGCCATTTTCATTAAAATGATATCAGTAAGTGCAATCCGGTCCACTTCCCAATTTTCAGTGTACTGATGAATGAGCTCTGTGTGTTCTTCGCTTTGGGAGATCGCTTTTCTGAAGAGAATTTTTACAAAGTCCATTTCGTCTCCGTCGTCTTTCCAAAGTGGAAGCAACTTGAAGTCAGAGGTAGTATCTTGTTTAAAAAGCTTCATGGTTTTATAGGTCATTGAAGCTACTATGTCCAAGTCGTCAACCCAATAAATACTGCGCTCTTCGAAAAATTCATGCAACCCAGGATGGTTAATCAAATGCCTTCGGAAAGTACGTACCACTACCTCCTGATCATCATCATAGGTAGGTTTAATCGTCCGCATGTACAATTGGTATTCTGGAGTTTCGGCCAACATCTTGAACATGCGCTTCAAGAGTTCCCCTTCTCCCATCCAGTTCACCTTTCCCTTCTCGGCCCTGGATTTCAAATCTTGATTTTCTGACAGTTGACCAATAAACTTGTTTGCAACAAACCGGGTATTTGGGTTCAGGTCCTCTTGGGTGGGTAGCCTTTTCTTATGGCCATCCTCAATTTTTTGAATAGCGACATCACGCATTTCAATGTACAGCAATAGAAGGAACAGGTACATGTCGTACATCCTATTAATACTGTGAAAGAGCTCACTTTCGGCCTTTACCAGATTGTTGTCAGCTCCTTGCTCATGTGCATAGAGTGATTGAAGGAGCTTAATGCGTAAATGACGGCGGTTGAACATTTTTAAAAATTACTGTACTTAATAAAATTACATCCTGGCACCGATGCTTTTTATAGCATCAATTCGGTCTATAGCCAAATCTATTGCCACGGCTTGTGCTGGTTTTCTCTTTTCAGCCGCTGTTTTCAATACATTCAGCGTCACGTTGTATATACCTTCGGTCTTTCTGTAAGCTTCATCGCGGTTGTATCCAATTACTTCAGAGTAGCAATTGATGATTCCTCCCGCGTTGATCAAAAAATCTGGAGCGTAAATCATGCTTCTGTCTATCAGCATGGCTCCGTGCCTTATTTCATCATCCAATTGGTTGTTTGCTCCACCCGCAATGATATCGCACTGCAGCACTTCCATCGTTTCATCGTTTATGGTTGCTCCAAGAGCACAAGGGGCATAAATGTCCATAGGGCTCTCGTAAACCTTGTCATGCTGTATAACTTCAAGTTTAAATCTGCCCGCAAGCGCAGCTACCTTATCTTCATGAATATCGGAAATGGCTATAATGGCACCTTCCTTAGACAATAACTCAACCAAATGTGATCCAACATTGCCGGCACCTTGAACCAAGATCCGCTTACCTTCAAGTGAATCAGAGCCGTACGCATATTTAGCGGAAGCTTTAATACCCATGTAAACGCCGAAAGCGGTTACGGGCGATGGATCACCGCCGCCTCCCCTGCTTTCGGGCAAGCCAGCAATGTGATTCGTTTCTTCAGCCATGTATTCTATATCTCTGGTGCTGATTCCAATATCTTCTGCGGTAATGTACTTGCCACTGAGACTCTCAACAAATTGACCAAATCGCCTAAGGAGTGCCTCACTCTTATCTTTGCGCGAATCACCGATAATTACAGCCTTCCCCCCTCCTAAGTTGAGTCCTGCAAGCGCTGATTTATAGGTCATACCACGAGAAAGCCTGAGTACATCTTTCAATGCATCGTTTTCTGATTGGTAGGGCCACATCCGGGTGCCCCCAAGACTTGGGCCAAGCACAGTATTATGAATTGCAATAATTGCTTTGAGGCCCGTAGCTTCATCATGGCAGTATACAATCTGCTCATGACCCATCTGATTCATATGAAAGAGCGTGCCTTCACTTGCCGCAGTCTTCTGTGCCATTTCGCTGTACAACATTCCGAAGTAGATGGTGTTTAAAAGGTAATATGCTTAGCTTTGCGGGGCTTTTCTTCAAAAGCATGGCAAATGTACATTTTTTTGATGCTTCCCATCACCTTAGGTCCTGATAGAATTTCATGAGAGCATTGGCTCATTTAAATAAGTATTTGCTGCAGTATAAGTGGCAGCTCATTCTCGGAACGATATTCATTATTGCATCCAACCTTTTCGGTATATATTCTCCACGGCTTATTAGAGAAGCGTTTGATATGATTGCAAGCACGCTATCCTCTTATGAAGATGGCTTTGTAGGACCGTATGATATTGTATTGCCTGAATCCCTCGCATGGTTACATAAAATATTCGGGCTTGATACAGATGTATATAGAGGATTGACAAGTAAGGAAAACTTACTAGCACCAATTACAATACTCGCGTTGCTCCTTGGGGTCTTGTATCTCTTGGTTTCTGTATTGAAGGGTGTTTTCTTATTCTTCACCAGACAAACTATAATTATTACATCCAGACTCATAGAGTTTGATTTGAAAAACGAGGTCTTTGACCACTACCAAAGCTTAAGCCTTGCGTTTTACCGCCGCAATAATACAGGCGACTTAATGAACCGAATCAGTGAAGATGTGAGCAAGGTGAGAATGTACCTGGGTCCGGCCATTATGTACTCCATCAACTTGGTGGTACTTGCCATTATGGCTGTATGGGCCATGCTCAGTGTGAATGTAGAACTCACTTTTTACGTTCTTCTTCCCTTGCCTGTCCTTTCAGTTTCCATATATTATGTAAGTAAGCTAATCAACCAAAGAAGTGAAGAACTGCAAAGACAACAGTCACATCTTAGCACTTTTGTTCAAGAGGCATTCTCTGGCATCAGGGTCTTGAAAGCATACAACAGGGAGCGTTCTAGTCAGAATACATTCGCAAAAGAATGCAATACTTATAAGGTAAAGTCTCTAAGTTTGGTAAAGGTAGATGCACTGTTTATGCCTGCCATTACATTGCTCATTGGCCTCAGTACCATTCTTTCCATCTATGTAGGAGGTTTGAAGGCCATAGCGGGAGAAATCACCATTGGGAATATTGCTGAATTTGTAATCTATGTGAATATGCTCACGTGGCCATTTGCATCAGTAGGATGGGTTACATCCCTTGTGCAACAGGCCGCGGCTTCTCAAGAGAGGATCAACGAATTCTTGCATACCCAACCTGAAATTACCAATCGAAATAATACGGAGCACGAAGTGGATGGGCATATAGCGTTTAAGAACGTGTACTTCACCTATCCTGATAGTGGCATTAAGGCCATAGACGGGGTTAGCTTTGAAATACCTACCGGGAAGACGCTCGCCATTCTCGGTCGCACCGGTTCTGGAAAGAGCACCATTGCAAACCTAATTTGCAGAAATTTTGAAGCTGATAGAGGTGAAATTTCTATAGATAGCAAACCTGTTCAATCGATGAATCTCGGAAGTTTGCGCAGCAATATCGGTTATGTCCCTCAGGACGTATTTCTTTTCAGTGATACCATTGCAAACAATATTTCTTTTGGACTTGAAAAAGACACAAATGGACTTGAAGAAATAATCAAACAGGCCGCACAAGATGCAGATGTAGCCCAAAATATTGAAGATTTCCCTAACGGATATAACACCATGTTGGGCGAGCGAGGCATTAACCTTTCCGGGGGTCAAAAGCAGCGTGTCAGCATAGCAAGAGCCATAGCCCGAAAGCCAAAGATTCTGATTTTTGACGATTGCCTAAGTGCCGTTGATACTGAAACGGAGGAAAGAATTCTCACCAATCTGAAACGCATAATGGCCCATCGAACCACCTTGCTGATCAGCCACAGGGTGAGCACAGTGAAAATGGCAGATGAAATAATTGTGCTAGAAAACGGCAAAATCGCTGAGAAAGGTACGCATGAGTCCCTTCTCAATGCTGGTACAATATACGCTGAGCTATATCAGCTGCAATTACTCGAAGACAAAAGAGCCGTTCAAGGTTGACCCCATTCTTTCTCGGAAGCATGTAAAGCTTCCAAACCCTATTTGCTACGATTCATTATATTTGTGCCTACTACTATTACTAAACACAAAACCTAACGATTATGTCGACAGAGCAAGATGATTCTGTGAGAGATGATGTTTTCTCTAAAGCTGTGCGCGCAGGCAAGAGAACGTATTTTTTCGATGTAAAGGCCACCAGAGGCAACGATTTGTACATTACCATTACTGAAAGCAAAAAGAAATTGCGGCAAGATGGGAGTTCAGTGTTCGAAAAACACAAAATATTTCTGTACAAGGAAGATTTTGAAAAATTTGCTGAAGGCCTCAATGAGACCATCACTAAACTCGAGGAACTTCGCGAGGGGGATAATGAATACGTGAATGCTACTTCTATTGAAAATCCTGTTCCGAGTGCACAATACACGGATGTAAGTTTCGAAGACCTCGATTCCTGAATATTGAAATAAGTTTAAAAAGCAGCAAGATCTTTCACAAGCTTATTAAGCTGCAACTTATATTCTTCATTCACCAAGATTCCTTCCAGGTCGCTGTGATGATGAAGCTGAGATAGGTAGACTTTGTAGCTCATTACTTCGACTTTGAGATAGTGTAGTACGCTTGTAAGATGGTCAAGACCTCGAACATTTCCCGCTCGACCTGTAGCAACACCTACCAATGCGACTCGCTTTCCAAGCCATAAACCAGGAGAGATAAGATCAATAAAATACTTTAGAATACCGGGGTAGCTCCCATTGTACTCTGGTGCCACTATAATTATTTTATCGGCAGGTAGAATGGTACTGTGCAGAACTTTTGATAAAGCTTCAGATGGCAATCCATATCTGCTTTCCGAAAAGAGCTCAGGATGCAGGCTTGCCAAATCCAGGAGCGTTGAGTCTCTCCCATGATTATCAATGATTTCACTACAATAAGTTGCTATCTGGAAAGTCCTGCTTTCCCTACGATCTGTACCTGATATTACCAATGTCATGCTGGCTGTGAATTAACAAAAAACTGTGTAAAAGTAGGCTAGGTCAATTTGGACATACATGGGCACAAAGCGATACCTTTAGAGAGTGAAACCTTCATCCTAAGCCTTCCAATGATCCTAACAAACCATGGCTACTCTTGTTTCGGAAAAGAAACAAATAGGATGAAAACTGCTCCACTGGCTTTCATGGTGTCGAAAGTACATTCTATTGAGAAAAGAAATGCTAAAAACAAATTTACGGTAAGTGCGGATACTAAATGCTCTTCAGGCCGCACTTGTGCTTCAGTTTCGGCAATAGCCATATGGCTTGACAACGAAGCATCTATTGATTCTACGATGAAAGATAAGAAGCATTTAAATAAAGTGATCTTTTCATTTGAGGACGCAAATTATCACCCTATTAACCAAAATCTTGTGATCTCAGATCCGAATTATGGCAACAAGATGGGTGGTTTTGTATTAGATTTTGGCGACCTTTGCAATGGATATTCAGGCAGATTAAGTACAGCGAAAGATGCAATCGGTAAGTGCGATGTGTCGAAATTTCTGGGCAAACGCTCCCCTATTTCGGATGATAAGTACTTGGAAGTTTCCAATACGGAAATCGAAACTCAACTTGTTTGTGTGAAAGGATATGGCCTAATGGAATTGCAGTACTGGCAAATAAATTAAAAGAACGATTGAAATACTAAGTAAATGGGAAAAGTAATTTGCATTGCAAATCAAAAAGGCGGAGTGGGAAAGACCACTACGGCCATAAACCTTGCGGCCTGTCTTGGCGCGCTGGAATACAAAACACTGTTGGTAGATGCTGACCCACAAGCCAATGCAACAAGCGGTGTTGGAATAGATCCCAAAACAGTTAAAACCAGTATTTATGAATGTCTTGTAAATGACGTACCTGTCAGAGACATCATCATTACTACAGATAATCCCAATCTCGATATTGTTCCGGCACACATTGATTTAGTGGGTGCGGAGATTGAATTGATTTCACTCCCTAGCCGAGAGCAAATGATGCGACACTCCTTGAAGCAAGTTAGGGAAGAGTACGACTTTGTAATCATAGACTGCTCCCCTAGCCTTGGGTTAATTACGGTGAATGCACTCTCAGCCGCTGATTCGGTTATTGTGCCTGTACAATGTGAATACTTTGCCTTGGAAGGTTTGGGTAAGTTGCTCAATACCATCAAAATTGTTCAATCGAGGCTCAATACCGATCTCGCAATCGAAGGAATTCTGCTTACAATGTTTGACCCACGACTTCGACTTGCAAACCAGGTGGTGGAAGAAGTTAAAATGCACTTCCAACAATTGGTATTCAACACTGTAATACACAGGAATACAAGACTTGGTGAAGCACCGAGCCATGGAGAAACCATTATTATGCACGATGCCTCATCAAAAGGTGCCATCAATTACTTGAACCTTGCGCGAGAAATTCTTCAGAAGAATGATATGACACGTATTAAAACTGAAGATAAAATGATTGAACTAGAAAATGACTAAGAAGAAGGCCCTTGGGCGTGGACTTAGCGCCCTCCTAGAGCATGTAGAAACCGATATCACGACTGGTACTCGCTCTGACAGCTCAACTCGTTTGCTTGGTTCTGTAGCGATGCTTCCGGTAGAACAGATTGAGGCAAATCCTTTTCAACCGAGAAATGTATTCGACCAGGAATCGATGATGGAATTGGTTCAGTCTATCAAGCAGCACGGTATAATTCAGCCTGTTACGGTTCGAAAGATTGGATACGAGAAGTTTCAGTTGATTAGTGGTGAGCGCAGGTTTAGGGCATCACAAATTGCAGGTATGAGTGAAATACCTGCCTACATTCGGGTGGCCAATGATCAGAGTATGCTCGAAATGGCGATCGTTGAGAATATTCAGCGCAAAAACCTCGATGCAATAGAAATTGCCATCTCCTATCAGCGACTGATTGATGAATGTAACATTACCCAGGAAAACTTAAGTGAGCGGGTTGGAAAAAACCGAGCCACCATTGCAAACTACATCCGTCTTTTAAAACTTCCGCCAGATGTGCAAATTGCTTTGCGCAAGAATGAAATATCAATGGGGCACGCCCGTGCGTTATTAAGTTTTGAGAATGAGAAAGAGATGCTCAGGGCTTTTGTTAAAATAAGAAATGAAGGCTTATCAGTGCGTCAGCTTGAGCAAGCTTCACAAACATCTCGAAAATCAAACCAGACAAAGCCAGTACCAATGGCGCTTTCATTTGAGCACCAAAAGTTTAAATCAGATTTAATGGATTGGTTTGGTACGAAAGTTGACCTGAAGCGAGATGAAAAAGGAAGCGGTAAGATCGAAATTGCTTTCCACTCTGAAGAAGACCTAAAGCGCATCATTGACAAACTCGACATTTAGCATAGTTATTACCTTGTTGTTTCTCATTGTACGCTGCCCAGCAGTACATGGGCAATTAGATACGTTATTGATACCATCATTTTCTACCCCGGTTGACACGCTGAATGAAAATTCTACCCCAAGCAAGGAAGGAATTCCCCAAAACATTCTAGAAAAGAAAACCAAAATTCACAGCCCGAAGAAAGCCGCCATTATGTCTGCAATTCTTCCTGGTCTGGGACAAGCATACAACAACCGGTATTGGAAAATCCCAATTATTTATGGTGGTTTTGCGCTTTCAGGTTATTACCTAAGCGACAATTTAAAGAATATTGAGAAGTATAAGAACGCGTACATTGCAGATATTGATGGTGACCCGAATACAATAAATGACAGTGGTTATAACACTGATGATCTCAATACACTTATTGATCAATACACCCAGTGGCGCGACTTATCCTATATTGCCATCGGAATAATATATGTTCTCAATATTCTCGATGCCAGTGTAGATGCCCACTTGCTGGACTTCAATGTGAGTGAAGACATATCGATGAACATCAGCCCCACATGGATGCCGCTGAACAACAGAGTTCCAGGGCTCACTTTGACGGTTAAATTGTAATTTCGCCTGCAACTATGAGAATTGCGCTTATCGGGTATGGTAAAATGGGTAAGCGAATAGAAGAGCTGGCTCCTCAGCTTGGCCACCAAATTGCATATCGCATTGGCCAAACAAACAGCAATGAGCTTTCGCACATTCAAGATGCCGACGTAGCCATAGAATTTACAAAGCCCGAGGCCGCCATTGGTAACTACATGCGCTTGTTCGACATTGGTATACCGGTGGTATCGGGAACTACGGGATGGAATTCACGACTCCCGGAAGTAGAAGCGATGGCAAGAATTAAACTTGCAGTCTTTTTTTATGCCAGCAACTTCTCCATTGGGGTTCAAATGGCATTGGCTACGAGCAACTATCTTGCGCAACTTATGAGCCGTTTTGGTAATTACACAGCGCTCATAGAAGAGTGGCATCATGTCTCGAAGAAAGACGCTCCAAGCGGAACTGCCATTACCTTTGCTGAAGGAATTATTAAAAATTACCCGGATTACAATGGATGGCAGCATATGGAACCGCAGGATTCGCCTGGTGCTGAAGTTCCAAGTGAATTGCTCCCTATACATGCTTTTCGCGAAAATAAGATCCCAGGAACCCATCATATTTCCTGGGTGAATGAAGTAGACAGCATCAGCCTTCAACACATTGCCAAAAGTCGCGATGGATTTGCACTTGGGGCGCTTGCGGCAGCAGAATTTGCAGTAAAGGCACAACCCGGCATTTACACGATGAATGACCTAATGAAACAACCAATATGATCATAGCACAAATTATTTTCTTCGCTACCATAATTAGCTACTTCGCTTTTTTCTGGAAAATATTCCCAAAAGCAGGGAAGGAATCAAAGGCTGGCTTCATCCCAGTGTACAACATTCTTGTATGGCTTCAAATCATTAAGAAACCATGGTGGTGGATTCTGTTGCTCATAGTGCCTGGCGTAAATTTCCTGATGCTTATCGTAATGCACGTTGAGCTTGCGCGAAGTTTCGGACAACGCACGCCCACCTGGTATTTACTGGCTATTTTGTTGCCTCCGGTTGCAATTGCCATGCTCGCTTTCAAGGATGATATTAAGTATACAGGCCTGCCCGACTTCAAATCTCAACCTAAGGGTTTCGCACGTGAATGGGGTGAAGCAATCATATTTGCAGTTGTTGCTGCCACCATTATACGCACCTTTTTTCTCGAAGCCTTCACCATCCCCACTCCTTCCATGGAGAAATCGCTGCTCGTAGGCGATTATTTGTTTGTGAGCAAAGTGAGTTATGGCGCACGGTTACCTATGACTCCTATAGCCTTTCCACTCACCCATCACACCATACCTGTGGTCAATGTAAAGTCATATTTAGAATGGCAAAAGCTCCCTTATTTCCGACTTCCTGGTTTTGGTGATGTAGAAAGGTTTGATGCCACGGTTTTCAATTTCCCGGCTGGCGATACCGTAGTGACCAATTGGCAAGACAACACGTACTATCAAATGCTTCGGAATTACGGCCGAAAGAATGTGGAAAATCCTGATTACAAGGCTTTGAAACGCGATGCAGATGGCCGCGACATCCCCACACCCATGGGAGAGATAATGGCCAGGCCTGTTGACAAGAGAGAAAATTATATCAAAAGAACCATTGGTCTCCCAGGTGAAACTTTGGAAGTAAAAGATAGGAAGGTATTCATTGATGGTTCTGAGATAGCCCCTATTCCAGGTGAGGCATATTACTATGCGGTATTTGTGAAGAGTGCCCTATCTAAACAAGTGATGAAGGAAAGGAACAGCATTGATGTGCCTGAAGCTCCTTACCGAAATGGTGGCCTTACATATTATTATCTTTTCTTAACTGAAGAAGAAGCTGAAATAATAGGTAAAATGGGCGCTGTAGATTCGGTAATGTTGGAGCCTAAAAGACCCTCTACAGATTTGCACATTTATCCAAATCACCCTGATTACAGCTGGACTGAGAATGACTTTGGCCCCTTGTGGATTCCCGCTAAAGGTGAAACAATTGCATTGAACCTTGATAATTTACCCCTGTACTTGCGTCCTATTGAAGTCTATGAGCACAACAACGTAGAAGTGAAAAATGGTGCTATTTTTATCAATGGTGATGTTGCAACAGACTACACCTTCAAACAGGACTATTATTTCATGATGGGCGACAACCGACACAACTCTGCCGACTCCCGGTTTTGGGGCTTTGTTCCCCACGACCACATTGTGGGCAAAGCGGTTTTCATTTGGTTTAGCAAGGGCGCTGAAGATGGTATTCGTTGGAACAGACTTTTCACGAAGGCAAGGTAAGCCCGGATAATTCTCAATCCTATGAGAAATGCCACCAAACCTGCTTTAAGACATGCACTGGAATGGAGCATTTCACTTGCATTGTTCTTTATTGCTTGTTGGATTTTGCTGACTTATGTAGGCGAAGTCTATAGGGTGAGGCAATCGAAGCAGTATGCAGATTATAACCCCGGAACGCTCCTGTGGGTGAATAAATGGCATACGGGTGCGAGAAAGGCCTTCAGCATATTGCACATGCCATATTTCTATATTGGTGATGGAACTCCAACCAGAAAGTACAGCAGAAACAAACAACTAGAATTAAGCAGAAATGATTTGGTTGTATTCAACCATGTTTTTCCGGATTCCATCGCGCCAGATGTAAGGCTCAGACTCATGAGCAGAATTATCGGTCTGCCCGGCGATACCATTCGTATTTACCAGGGCAAACTGTATGTAAATGGTCAGGTGGTAATTCCTTCGGAGCATACCTTGGTCGATTTTGAAGCCCAATTAACAGACAGTGTAAATCTCACAGAACTTGCGCTAAAATACCACCTGAAAGATCTTCATTGGACCAAGGGTTTAAAGATAAGGTTTGCCTGCCATCCATTGAAATCCTTAGATTTTGCGGGGGATTCACTGGTACATCGCTTTAACAGAATTATTGAGAGCGGTGCTGACCAAACAATCTTTGGAGCTGAAATAGAAGATGAAAATGGCGACAATTACGGTCCTGTAGTTGTCCCCTGGCTGGGGATGCCCGCGCAGTTTGACGCACAATCATTGTTTGCCCAAAAGCTATGGAAACAGCATGAAATGCATAGGCTCACCGAACAGGTATACGTGAACGACACGATTCCTGCGTTATCGTGTGATTATTACTTTGTGCTGAGTGATTACAGGAAAATAGGCAATGATTCAAGGTATTTTGGAGCAATTCCTGAGTACCTGATTATTGGCAAAGTGGCCAAAGTATTATGGAACCCTGATGCCGACCCTTCATGAATGTAATTCTTCCACTCAGTATCATCCCCCCTGTGCCTTATTTCACAGCTGCACTCTCTGGTCATCCTGTTCAGATAGATCTTGGAGAGCACTACCAACATCAAACCATCAGAAATAGATATCATATTTTAGGTCCGAATGGTGTGGTAGCCCTTACAGTGAATGTGAAGAGTCAGCACGGGATCAAAACGCCATCTGCCCAGGTAGAGATTGATTACCAAAAGGCATGGCAACGCTCACATATTCGCACCTTGCAGGCAGCATATGGCAGTGCCCCATTCTATGCGCATTACATGGGACATATTATTGAAATTCTCAGTGGAAATGAAAAGTCATTGGGTGAATTATTCATGAATACATGGCCCAAGTGGTTGAAACTACTCAGAATAACTCCGCATGCAGATTTTTCCGATTTCTATTTAGAAGATCCTGTATCAATAGACTTTAGGGATCGAATAAAAGCACCACATTGGTTTGATGGGCGTATTGAAGCCAAAGAATATATGCAGGTTTTTATGGACCGTTCCCCATTTGTTCCGCATCTTTCAATTCTAGATTTGCTCTTCAATGAAGGTCCTGCTGCTGCCAAGTATATGCAGCCTTAGATGGATTGGCTTATATTTGGGGCAAATTAGAATTAAACAGATTAAGTATGGTTTTACAAGGCTTTTATCCATTAAGTCATAAGCATTTGGATGTAGTTTCCACTTTTTTTATGCACTTGTAGAGCTTAACAACATAACCTGAATTACTGAATGGCCGCGCTGAAAGAACTTGAATTGAACAAAAATGATGATTCCATGCGCCTGCATGTATCAAAGCTTCGGAGAACCCTTGATAAAATAAGTGAAGGTGGCGGGCCTGGCAAAATAAAAAAAGAACACGATAAGGGAAAACTCACTGCTAGAGAGCGGATTGACTTGCTGCTCGATGAGCGTGCTTCAAGGATCGAAATCGGAGCATTTGCCGGATACGACATGTATGCCGAGCACGGTGGTTGCCCGTGCGGTGGTGTTGTGGTGGTGGTGGGTTACATATGCGGCAGACAATGTGTGGTAGTTGCCAACGATGCTACCGTGAAGGCGGGCGCATGGTTTCCAATAACCGGCAAAAAGAATCTGCGCGCACAGGAAATAGCCATGGAGAACAGACTCCCCATTGTCTATCTGGTGGATAGTGCAGGAGTGTTTCTGCCGATGCAAGATGAAATTTTTCCTGATAAAGAGCATTTCGGGCGGATATTCCGCAACAATGCCATCATGTCATCAAGAGGCATTCCGCAGATTTCGGCTATAATGGGCAGTTGTGTGGCTGGTGGTGCTTACCTCCCCATCATGAGCGATGAAGCCATCATTGTAAATGGCACTGGAACAATTTTCCTTGCGGGATCTTACCTTGTGAAAGCGGCTGTAGGAGAGGATATTGACAATGAATCACTCGGAGGTGCAACTACACACAGCGAAATAAGCGGGGTCACAGATTATAAAGTTGAAAATGATCAGGAAGCCATAAGTACCATCAGAAGTCTTATTGATAAAATTGGAACGAATGGCACGACTGCAGGATTCAGCAAGACAGAACCGCTTGCACCCAAAGGTGACGTGCAGGAAATATACAAGTATTTCCCTGCAGAGAAATCAAAACCTTATGATGTAAAAGCCTTGCTTAGCTGCATATTGGACAATGGAGAATTCACTGAATATAAGGCAGGTTTCGGGCAAACCATCGTTTGCGCTTATGGACGCATCGAAGGTTGGGCAGTAGGCATTGTTGCTAATCAGCGCAACATTGTAAAGAGCAAGAAAGGCGAAATGCAAATAGGAGGCGTTATCTACAGCGACTCTGCTGATAAAGCGGCCAGATTTATTATGAATTGCAACCAAAAGAATATACCGCTTGTTTTTATTCAGGATGTAACCGGATTCATGGTAGGTAGCCGCAGTGAGCAAGGAGGAATCATCAAAGACGGAGCAAAACTCGTGAATGCAATGAGCAACTCTGTAGTGCCAAAATTTACCATCATTACTGGCAATAGTTATGGCGCTGGAAATTACGCCATGTGCGGTAAGGCATACGATCCCAGACTAATCTTTGCATGGCCTACCGCTGAAATTGCTGTGATGGGTGGGGCACAGGCAGCGAAGGTTTTGCTCCAGATAGAGGTGGCATCGCTAAAAGCCAAAGGAGAAATAATAACCCCTGAAAACGAGAAAGAACTCCTCAACAGAATTAAAAACCGCTACGATACCCAGACAAAACCAGAATACGCTGCTGCCCGGCTTTGGGTCGATGGCATTATTGACCCAGCCGAAACCCGTAAGCACATCGCCATGGGTATTGAAGCTGCGAATAACGCTCCTGCCGAAAAACCATACAATGTGGGCGTATTACAAACCTAAACCATGACAAAGTACATATCCATTGCTCTTCTACTTTCTGTCTCTTTTTTGTCTTCTCAATGTTCTGCAAATGATGATGTTGAGACACTCACTCCTCTTGTCGCAGATACAACAACCCACCCTGTTGATACTCCATCAATTCCCAGTAAGAACTTAAACTATCTTGCATTGGGCGACTCCTACACCATAGGAACAGGGGTTGGACCCTCAGAGAGATTCCCAATTCAGCTCAAGCAAAGGCTCATTGCAGATGGCTTTATGATGACAGATCCACTAATTATTGCTACCAATGGATGGACGACTGCAAGCTTGATTGCAGCAACGGATAATTTCAAGGCGGACTCTGCATTCAATTTGGTTTCATTGCTGATCGGGGTGAACAACCAATACCAGGGAAGGCCTATTGGAGAATATGAAACCCATTTTATGTTACTGCTGAACAGGGCTATAAGCTATGCAGGTGGTGATACCAGCCGTGTGTTTGTTGTTTCAATTCCAGATTACAGCGTAACTCCATTTGGTCAAAGCCTGAACCCCGCGAAAATTGCAGCTGAAATTGACATATTTAATGAAGTGAACAGGAACATCACTGAAAGCCTTGGGGTGAGCTACCATTATATAACGGATATATCAAGGCTTGCTGCCGATAGTTCAGAGCTTGTGGCAAACGACAATTTGCATCCTTCAGGCGTTCAGTACGCCCTTTGGATTGATTCTTTTTACGAAAGTGTTAAATTAAGTCTGTATGAGTAAAATACTCCTAACCACTCTCCTATCTGTTTTCCTGACTATGTCTTATGCCCAGGTGTATAACTGGGCTGATGGGGAAGAACCTATCAGACTCGACTCAGTTAAAGGTCTTGTAGTAGGTCTCAACCTTGGCTTTTACCAGGCAAATAGCAAAACGGCCAGCATATATGGAGGCTATGGTTTTGACCGGGATGGAGTAAAACTCCCTTTTGCAACAAGCTGGCTAAACCAGGCCATACAAGGCAATCCACAAGCCATAGCAAGAACTTCAGATGCTGTGGGTTTGGCGCCTGGTGAGTGGCAATTCACCGAAAGTGACATGCCCGGTGCCATGCGATTCTCTCCTTCATTTATGTGGGGTGGGCACCTAAGGTACCATTTCACACCCGATTTCGCTTTGTTTGCCGAAGTGAATGGTACAAATCCTGTGACAGTTGGTGAATTCACTATCACCACATTTTCAGGCTCCAATCTTCCTGGAGAAGCTCAACAGTTCAGACAGTTTCAGATACGAGGAGAAGAGCAACGACTCATTTTTACCTTTGGAACCCACCAGGTTTTGGGAAGAAAAGCCAGAGAAAAACGCGGCACGAGCACTGTGTTTCTGCCATTTATTGATTTTGGACTGAACAGCACCTTCACTAAATTCGAAGAGAACCTTATTAATCTTGGCGACTTCGTAGGACCTGTGGATCTGACGGTTTTTTACCAACAGCAAGGCATCCCTACCGACGAGGCCCGCGTGCTAACTGGAGTTGGTCTAGGTGCATTTGGCGGTCTTGGCGGACAAATTCATCTCGGGCAGGTCATCATGTTGGATTTGGCCTATATAGCCAGTTACGAGCAAGTGAAACTTGGCGAAATCAATGAGCGCGCATTTCAACATATTTTTGTGTTGAGGGCTATCTGGACACGTTTCTGATTCTTACCATGCATCCAGAAGCACTGCCAATTATTGAAACAGAGAGACTCTCTCTTCGTCCATTTACCGATGATGATGCGCACTTTATTCTGCACTTACTAAACAGTGAAAATTGGCTGAAGTATATTGGCAACAGGCAGGTGATTGTACCGCAACAGGCTATAAATTACCTGCATAACGGACCTATTAGGAGTTATGCTGAACACGGATTCGGGCCCTACATGGTGACCTTAAAAGCCGACAATGAAGGAATAGGTCTTTGTGGACTCATCAAGCGTCCGCCACTTTCCCATCCCGATTTGGGCTTTGCATTTCTACCTGAATATGAGGGCAAGGGGTATGCGTTCGAAGCAGCCCAGTCCATATTAAACTTCGGAATGAACGATTTGAAAATCCAGACCATCCTTGCTATTACAACCATGTATAACATAAGGTCTCAGAATCTAATCGAAAGGCTGGGATTGCAGTTTCAGAATACCTTGTGGATGGAAGGCGACAACGAAGAGCTGATGCTGTATAGTACCGATAGCGAGGCCAGGTCGCAATGACTGAAAAATATTCTGCATATTCAAAATCGCACTATCCACGCCAGAGGATTTCCATTTTCATACCTTTGCAGCATGCTTCAATTTAAGAAGGTAGCCTTCTACACCCTGGGCTGTAAGCTAAATTTTTCTGAAACCAGCACCATAGCCCGTCAACTCACTGATGCCGGATATGCAAAGGTGCAATTTGAAGACAACCCTGATGTTTTTGTACTCAATACCTGTTCTGTTACAGATCAGGCCGACAATAAGTGTCGTGCAATAGTGCGCAAGGCCTTAAGGGTAAACCCTGAAGCTGTTATTGTTGTGATTGGGTGCTATGCCCAGCTGAAACCACAGGAAATAGCTAGTATTCCAGGTGTAAACCTTGTGCTTGGTGCTGACGAAAAGTTCAATGTGGTTTCCTTTCTTGAAGATGAGCTTATCTACACCAAGAATCGGGCAGAAGCCAAAGAAATTAAGCACACCCGCGATTTTGTACCTGGATTTTCTTCAGGTGACCGAACCCGCACTTTCCTAAAAGTTCAGGATGGATGCAATTATTTCTGCGCCTTTTGTACCATCCCACTGGCCAGAGGCCGATCGAGAAGTGCCTCGGTAGCCGAAACAGTAGCCCAGGCCAAAAAAGCAGCAAATGAAGGTGCCAAAGAAATAGTGCTCACGGGTGTGAATATTGGCGATTTCGGGCATGGTACTGAAGAAAAGTTCATAGACCTATTGCATGAACTTGAAGATGTTAATGAAGTTGAACGTTACAGAATATCAAGTATCGAACCCAACCTCCTCACCAACGAAATTATAGCCTTCGTTGCGGAAAGTAAAAAATTTGCTCCCCACTTTCACATCCCACTTCAATCGGGAAGCGATGAGATACTGAGCGCGATGCGCAGGCGTTACAGGTCGGAATTATACAGAGAACGGGTGCTTCAAATTAAAGATTTAATGCCCGATGCCAATATCGGAGTTGATGTAATTACCGGGTTCCCAGGAGAATCAGATGAAGATTTTTTAGCAACATACAATCTTCTCAATGAATTGCCAGTAGGTTATCTCCATGTATTTACATACTCTGAACGGCCCAATACCACAGCCCTAAGAATTGCCGATGTGGTGCCATTGAAGGTGCGACAGGAAAGAAACAAACAGCTTCGCATTCTTTCGCACAAAAAATCCAAAGCTTTCTACGCATCTCAAGTTGGCAAAATAGCTTCGGTCCTGTTCGAAGCAGAAGCCGAAGCCGAAGGGAATTGGATGTATGGCTTTACAGAGAATTATGTGAAAGTGAAAGCATCTTATAATACTGCTTTGGTTAATATCCTGGTTCCCGTCGTGATTGGTACAACTGATCGCGATGGTGTTGCTTTCATTGAATTTGAACAGAAAGAAGCGTATGCATGACCATCTATTAGCGTCTTTGATCGACATCTCCCAAAAGGTTGGGAAATTTCTTGTGAAGGAACAGTCCCTCATAAAGCAAAGTGAGATCATGTTCAAAGGCCGCAGCAACGATATGGTTTCTCGAGCCGATAAGGAAGCTGAAATTCAATTCGTAGAATTTCTTGAAAAACTTCTGCCAGCTTCTGGATTTATTGCAGAAGAAGGTACAAGCAATAAACGTGGTGATGAATTCAATTGGATCATCGATCCACTTGACGGCACCACCAACTATTTGTATGGCATTCCATGTTTCTGCACAAGCGTAGCGCTTCTGCAAGATGACCAATTGGTGCTTGGCGTAATCTATGATCCTGTGCATGATGAGTGCTTCAGTGCGGCACTTGGTCGGGGAGCCCAACTAAACAGCCGTAGAATATCAGTTTCATCCCAAAGTGAGTTCTCCAATTCGCTTGTGGCTACCGGTTTTCCTTATGACATCAAAGGCAGGCAAGCCGATTATATGCAACTTTTAGCTAAGGTGAATTCTAAAACCCGTGGAATAAGAAGGCTAGGTTCAGCAGCCCTCGACATGGCCTATGTAGCATGTGGAAGGTTTGATGCCTTTTATGAATATGGGCTAAAGCCATGGGATTGCGCTGCGGGTGCACTGATAATCAAGGAAGCCGGGGGAAGAGTGAGCGACTTTCTTGACGGTGAAAACTATGTATTCGGCCAAACACTTCTCTGCGACAATGGGCATATTCACAGTGATATGCTTCAACTTACACAGCGTTTCGGCGATGGCACCAATGCAACAAACTCAGGAATGATATGATATTTGTCATTTGTCAAGCCGCTTTCAGCAGCTATATTTGAACCACAATTAAACAATACCACCATGATTGCAGAATCTAAAACAGCATTACACCCTTGGATAGAGAATATGACAGCTCACCTGGAACCAGACATGGTCCATTGGTGCGACGGTTCTAAGGAGGAGTACGACCGACTTTGTCAACTGCTCGTAGATAAGGGGACTTTTATAAAACTAAATCCTGAAAAGAGGCCTGAAAGTTACGCTTGCTTTAGTGACCCAAGCGACGTGGCTCGTGTAGAAGACCGCACCTTTATCTGCAGCCGGAGGAAGCAAGATGCCGGCCCTACCAATAACTGGATGGATCCATCAGAGATGAAAGGTATTCTCGAAGGGTTAACCAAAGGATGTATGAAAGGGCGCACGCTATACGTAATTCCCTTTTGTATGGGTCCTGTTGGTTCTCCACTTTCAAGATATGGGGTACAAATTACCGATAGTGAATATGTGGTGGTGAATATGCGCATCATGACGCGCATGGGCGATCAGGTGATGCCCCATATTGATGAGAATGCAGTAAAATGCTTACACACGCTAGGTGCCCCATTAAAAGAAGGGCAAGATGATGTGCTGTGGCCATGTAATCCATCAGTGAAATACATCAGCCATTTTCCAGAAGATAGGCTTATTATATCCTACGGCAGTGGGTATGGTGGAAATGCCCTTCTCGGCAAAAAATGTTTTGCGCTTCGCATTGCCAGTTCTATTGGACTTGAAGAAGGCTGGCTGGCCGAACATATGCTCATACTTGGTGTAGAAAGCCCTGAGGGAGAGAAGAGCTATGTAGCAGCTGCTTTTCCAAGTGCATGTGGGAAAACCAATTTTGCAATGATGATACCTCCTGCAGGTATGGATGGTTGGAAAGTTACCACTGTAGGTGATGACATTGCCTGGATCCACAAGGGTGAAGATGGGAAGTTACATGCCATTAACCCGGAAGCTGGCTATTTTGGAGTAGCTCCAGGTACCAATAAGAAAACCAATCCTAACGCGATTGAAAGTCTTAGGTCCAATACCATTTTTACCAACGTCGCTATAACAGCTGATGGAGATGTATGGTGGGAAGGCCTTACCAAAGAAGTGCCAGACGGATTGACTGACTGGCGAGGACAACCATATGATAAAACAAGCGGTAAGCCTGCAGCGCATCCCAATTCCCGATTCACTGCTCCTGCGTATCAGAATCCAGCTTTGGACTCAGATTGGCAAAATCCTGAAGGCGTACCCCTTATTGCATTCATTTTCGGAGGAAGGCGTAGTACTGCTGTGCCATTGGTTTATCAAGCGTTTAATTGGAATTTTGGTGTGTATATGGCTGCAACAATGGGCAGCGAAACCACTGCAGCAGCCTTTGGCGAAGTAGGCAAGGTGCGCCGTGACCCCTTTGCCATGTTGCCCTTTATGGGTTACCATATGGGAGATTATTTCAACCACTGGCTTCAGTTTGGTAGAGACCTCCCTAACCCGCCACGTATTTTTGGCGTGAATTGGTTTCGGAAGAATGCCAAAGGTGAATTTGCCTGGCCGGGATTTGGTGACAATATGCGTGTGCTGAAATGGATAATAGGACGTTGCAAAGGGCGCGCAGCTGCTGTAGAATGCCCTATTGGTTGGCAGCCACGCTACAGAGACATGGATTGGTCTGGACTAGATAATTTCACCCGTGAAGACTTTAAGGAAGTAATGACCATAGAGCGTGAGCCCTGGAAATTGGAAATGCAGGGCCATGCGGAGCTCTTCGACACTTCGTATGACAGGATTCCAAAAGAGTTTACCTTCATGCGTGAGTTGCTTCTTTCCGCGCTTTGGAGATCTCCTGAAAAGTGGGGTCTCGCTCCTGAAAGAGATGAGGACTAATTGAAAATTTATAAATTCAAAAAAGGCTGCAGTTATTATTGACTGCAGCCTTTTTTATTTGATTTAATCCATAAAGCATATAATGACTCTGTACCAATACAACCCCAACCATTGATTGGACCTTGTGGTTGAGCACACAATTGATTTATCCTTTTCAAATTCATTGACATACGCATACCTACTTCACATCATTGATCAAAATATCTATACCTGTCCCTTTTTAATCTGAATAATAGGTTCAGGAGGCAAATAATCGCGCATAAGTTCTAAGAGTCTGTCCTGTTCCTTGCTTACAATGAGCATATCCGCATTTCGTTGTTTTAGCAATCCTTCGGCCGTCATATGTTCTAGAAGAAGTATGAGGTGGTCATAGAATCCTTTGAAATTTAATATTCCGATAGGTTTTCTATGCAAACCCAGCTGTCCCCAAGTAACCATTTCGAAAAGTTCTTCAAGGGTTCCAAATCCACCTGGCAGAGCAATTACAGCATCTGACAATTCGTGCATTTTCAATTTTCGCTCCTGCATACTACCTACCAACATCAATTCGGACAAGTGCTCATGTGCTATTTCTCGGGTTGTCATGAAATCTGGCAGCACCCCTATCACTTCACCACCATCAGCAAGCGCACCATCGGCTACCTTTCCCATCAGTCCTAATTTTGAGCCTCCATATATCACCCGAATTTGAGCTTTTGCAAGAAAGCCGCCCAAATCATAGGCTACTTGGGCGTAAGCTGGATCATTGCCCAGAGAAGATGCACAAAAGACCGCAATGCTTTTCATATCGCGAATATGCCAAGATTTTATGGATTGCACATACAGACTATGACTGATGAGATAATATACCAAAACGTTTAGAAATAAATAAAGGCAGGGAGTATAGCTCCCCGCCTTTGATACACCGCGCAGTGAACCAATCAGAACTGCAATCGGTACATTACATCTGGAAAGAATCCAATTTGGTTTACGTTATTGATCTGATCAGTAACGGGATTGTAACGCTGTACAAAAATGTTCTCACGGTTGGTAACGTTTTGTAAATCAACGAAGAATTGGTGTGAGATTTTTGCTGAACGAGAGTTGATACGCACCCCAAACTTAACATCCCAACGCAGATAAGCGGGATAACGCTCACTAAAAGCTTCATTCTCCACGAGTACTTCCCTCCCATCGTTTGCACGGGTGGCTTCAAGGTCTATGGGTGTATAAGGCCTGCCTCCCGAAGTGGTAAACTTGGTATCGAAGGTGAGCGCGTTTCGTCCATTTTCGCCAATAGGCCATTCCTTACCTCCAAGAATATTGAATACATATCCGTTGCTGAAAGCCGTATTTCTCTCCACTTCATCACTTCCCTTATACCTGGAGTTAAAGACAGAAACAGTAGAGAGCACATAGTAATTGTTGCTAAAGAATTTCTCTATGGTTAGCTCCATACCGTAATTAAAACCAGTGCCTTCATTTACCAGAGAACCTCTTTCGTCAAAAGTGAATTCTCCACCTTCATTGAGCACAGAGTAGCTCGTAGGGACAGCCTCTACGGGCACGTTATAAAGAGACTGATAGTAAGCTTCTGTTTTCAGTCTCCAGCTGGAAGAAAGCTTAAAGTCATAAGCAAGTACAAAATGGTGGCTTTTGATAAATTCAAGATTTTCATTGGTCGCTTCCATTACTCCGGGGGCTACTTCTTCTTCGAGCAGAAGCACGGGTAAAGGCACCAATTGACTGTGAAGTCCGTATGCAAAAGAGATTCTTTGTTTCGGCCTGTACTGCCAACTTACAGCAGCACGTGGCTCAAGTTGAAAGTCGTTGGTAAGCTCGAAATATTGGCTATGTAACCCACCTGTAATACTAAGCTGATCGGTGAATTTATACTCTCCCTGACCGTAAAATTGGGTGAGCGGTGCAGTTGTATCTATATCGCGGGTTGTGACGAAATAGTCGGGAATACCATCTTCGTTCTCATCAGGTATTTCCGAACGTCTATCCCGGTCCTTTACGTTATTGTCCAGATCATAAAATTCCGTGATAAAGCCAGTCCTGAGATTGAATCTGGCATTATATTTTTTATTGAACTGTGATGAAACCGTATAGCGCTGCTCCGAATCACGCACTTCTACCGCTCTGTATTTATTTCCTGTAGCACTTCCTTCAGGATCGGTCAAGTAGTTGTCTTGATCGAAGTCGAGATGCATCAATGTTCCGCCAATTGTGGTTTTTATAAAGGAGTTATTGCTCAATCTCACCACATGGTTTAATCCCATCAAGCCTACTTCATTTTTTACATAACTGTCTTGACTAGGATCGGCGAAGAGATCATTTTCATCAATTTCGGAGCCTATAAAATCAATAGAGCTGCGCCCCCCCATCCCGAACAATTCGAATCTTCCCAGTTTAGACTCACCAAAATTCAGTTTGAAGGCAAGATCTTGGTAGTAAGGGGTTGCTGAAGTACCTGTGGCTGCCAGGCTGGCTATTCCGTAGCGGTAAGAAACCAAGTAGGATCCATCCTTCTTCTTGTTCATGGGCCCTTCAGCCATGAATTCTAGACCGCTGAAGGCTGAGAGCTGCGCAGTAAATTCATGTTTATCTGAATTGCCATTTCTGAATTTTACATCAAATACAGCGGCATTTGCATTGCCATACTCAGCTGGGAAGGCACCTGTAAGAAAATCGCTGGTGCGGAGCATGTTGGTATTCAGCGCACTCACTGGCCCACCTGTTGTTCCAAGTGTTGAAAAATGATTCACAGTAGGTGTAGGCAATCCTTCTACTCTCCAGAGCAATCCGGATGGGGAGTTACCGCGAACTACAATGTCATTGCGGGAATCGTTGGCTGTACTTACTCCGGCAAAGTTTGAAGCAAGTCGTGCCACATCGTTTCTTCCTCCCGAATAGCGTGTTACTTCTTCAATACTGTATGTACGGGCACTTACTTTGGCCATCTCATTGATCGGACGGTCTTTGTCCGCATCAGCAGAGATCACAACTTCACCTAAACTCTCCACGGATTCTATAAGTTGGACATTGATAACTGATTCCTTACCAGCTGTTACTAGTACGTTTTGAAGGGTTTGCGTCTTGTAGCCAATAAAGCGAACCACAACTGTTTGCCTGCCCACTGGTACATTTTCTAATCGAAATTTACCTTCCATATCAGAGACTGTACCTACGAAAGGTTCAGAATTTTCGATGTAGATGTTCACTCCGGGGAGCGGGTAATCTGCTTCCAGGTCTTTCACTACACCTTTTACAACTTGACTTTGCCCTTTGGCAATAAAAGGCATCAGGAAAATGAGAAACAAATGGGCTAGAAGTATAATGCGTTTCATAGAATTGGTTTTTTAATTTTCGTCAAAACTATTGTCAACAATTGCTTCGGCTTGAATCATAGGCAGTGAAAGCGCGAATGAACCTGTTGAAATGATGTATTTTATAATTGAACCACTATTCAATATTTATTATGTATTGTCTCCGTTTCATTTGGCAGTTTTAACGTTTCAATTTTATTTTTTACTGTTTTGACCCAGAGTTTTGGGGGGTCAGTAGATCAATTAAATACATTTGATGGATGACTATAAAAAAGATTTTTACTGAACCTTGGCCTAGAATCATAGGCATACCTATTTTAGGAGCTTTTCTATGCACAGTATTCAATGAGCCGCCCTATACTATAGATAAGCTATCCATCTCCGTTCTCATTACCGCCTTTATGTGGCAGGGCGATTACATGATTATCATATTTTTCAGAAAAAGATGGCCTAAACTGCAGGATACCCAAATTCGGATTTTAACCACCATCGCCTGTGTGGCAGTGTATAACTCGGTGATGGATTACACCCTTTGCAGCACCTTAAATTCTCTTACAAGCTGGAAATACGATGTACTTGAAAGTGGAGCGGGATTTTATATTCTCAAGAATCTTGGAATCACCTTCATCGTTGGAACCCTGTATGAAGCGGGCTATTTCTTTGAGCGATGGAGAATTCAGACCGTCGAAACTGAAGAAATCAAGAACAGGCAATTGAGAACAGAGCTCGATGTGCTCAAAAGTCAACTCTCACCGCACTTCCTGTTCAACAGCCTGAACACCTTGATAGCGCTGATACATGAAAATCCACAACAAGCTGCGAAATTTACAGAGAAACTGAGCAACGTTTACCGTTATACGCTTGCGCACAGAGACAGGGAAGTGGTGAGGCTCAGCACTGAGCTGGAGTTTGCCGAAGCGTATTTCTATTTGTTGAAGATGAGGTTTGAAGAAGGGCTTCAACTAAAAATAGACGTTCCCCTTGAATGTAAGAGTATGTATATAGCCCCACTTACGATCCAATTGTTAATGGAGAATGTAGTAAAACACAACATCCTTTCCGTGCACAAACCATTACATATCGATATATATTGTGAGAATGGACTCAACATTATCGTCAGAAACAATTACCAACCCAGGTCTACCCCATCTGAATCAACAAATCTAGGATTGAGTAATATAAAGAAGAGATATATGCACCTGAGTAACCGAGAAGTTGACATTATTCGCAGCTGTGAATACTTCATGGTAGCTATCCCACTTATTGCAGTGGAATCCACCAACCACATATTGATTGATTGACTATGCGCGTATTAATTATTGAAGACGAGGCTCCTGCTTATAGACGCTTGCAAACAATACTGGGAGAAAATCATCCCGATTTTGAAATCATCGACGTGTTGGACTCTGTAAGCGAGTCGGTAAAATGGTTTCAAAATCATCAATGTCCTGATTTAATCTTTAGCGACATACAGCTTAGCGATGGAATCAGTTTCGACATTTACAAAACGGTTGAAATTCGATGTCCTATCATTTTCACCACTGCCTTCGATGAATATATGCTCGATGCTTTCAAAACAAATGGAATAGACTACCTCCTAAAACCAATAGAAGCAAAGGACCTGAACCGCAGCGTGGAGAAATTCAAATCATTGGCCCAAAATACAACAGTTGTGCAGCCCGAAATATCAGATCTCATAAAGGCTTTTTCATTCAAAGCACGAAGATACAAAGGCCGTTTCTTGGTGAAGCTGGGCGCCAAACTTATTCCTATAGACGTGTCTGAGATACGGTATTTCTACCACTCTGACGGGAATACTGAAATTTTTCATAACAGTGGAAAGCGTTACATCATTGACCCGCCACTCGATGAATTGGAGAAGCAACTCGATCCTGATTTGTTTTTCAGATTGAATAGAAAAATACTGTGTAATATCCAAGCAGTAGGTCCTATACATCAGTATTTCAAGGGGAAATTGAAAGTAATTCTCACACCACCTTGCCCTGATGATGCACTGGTGAGTAGGGAGAAAGCACGCTTATTCAAAAGTTGGATGGAAGGATCGAACGAAGCTGATACTAAATAACCGATTTGTAAACGTTCAGCACTTTTGATGCCATCTCTGTTTGAGTGAATCCTAGTGCCTTTTTGTGCCCGGCATTTCCAAACTTTGATGATATATTTTCGTCATTCAGCAATGCCAGGACATTAGATGCCAATATGCCACTGTCTTTTACTTCTGCAAGAAATCCTGTGACACCATCTTCTACAAGTTCCGGTATTCCACCAGCACAAGTTGCTACCACTGGCAGGCCATTGTACATGGCATCAATGATAGAAGTGCCGAGGCCTTCGGTGATGGAAGTAATCAAGAAGACATCAATTTCTCTAAGCAAGTTAGGAATGTCATTTCTAAAGCCGGTAAAAGTAACCTTGCTGCTTATACCTAACTTCTCAGAATATTCTCTTAATTCCTGCTTAAGCTCACCATCGCCTATAGCTAGAAAATGTACGTTATCATTTGATGCGAGCACGATAGCTGCTGTGTCCAAGAAGGTGAAGTAATCCTTATGTGGTGCAAGTGCTGCAACGTTTGCCACAAGCTTATATCCCGCGGGTATGCCATACAGTTGATGCAGATAACCCGTTGGTGCATTGCCATGAAAACGGCTAAAATCAATTCCACTATGTACGGTCACTACCCTGCTCGGCGCTACTACCACTTCACTTACCATTTTCCTGATGGCTTCCGACACGCAAATAATACTTCTCACCTGCCGGTGGTTATATTTGGACAGTGCCAACCCCGATGACTTGATAGGAAAGTCGACTCGCCTGTGCACTACAACAGGTATACTCAAGCCCATCAATATTGAAAGATACACTATGCTCATGCCCTTTCCGCTATGCGCGTGCACCAATTGAATGCCTTCTTTGGAGCAAATGGTTTTAAGTTTCCAGGCAGATTGAACATCAAGCCCATTTCCAAATCCGAGTGAATAATGAGTGATTTTATTTTCAACGCACCATTGCTCAAACGCAGAACCAATTCTTACTGCAACAACAATTTTCACTTGTTGCCTTAACGCTTCTTCGATAAGATATGCGAGCTGCTGCTCCCCTCCCCTCCATGAGCGCTCTGTACTTATTTGCAGAACCTTCAGAAATTCCATGTTGGGCAAAGGTCTAAGAATTTGTGAAATGTGTACAAATGGCATTTGAACGAAACCAAGCCCTTGAAGCTTCCGTACAAAACTACGCTATACAGAGGAACAAAGAATGCAAGGGAAATCTACACAATCCATTATTGGAGCGCTGTTTATTTGCGCGATTATTCACACAAGCCAGGCTCAGTTGGTAGTTCACACAGACCATCTTGGAGCGGGTCATAACGAAGGAATTGGGGTAACAACCAGCAGTGACTTTACCAGAAATGGCTGGGCTCACAATGCTATTGGTATGCGCACCATAGACGGTGGTGGTCTCGATGCAAAGCGCATGGAAGCCTCCAGGTTTCTTTCACAAGCTGCATTCGGTGGCCGGCCCGATGAAATAAATTTACTTGCAGAAAACAACGACTTTGAAGGTTGGATAGACTGGCAAACGACCCTGCCCAGAACAGATATGATGGCACTCACCCAACAAGTGACCCAGCAAGCCAAGAATGCCCACATACAATCTGGGGGCAGTGCCAATTCCTTTATAGCCAATTCTAGGCTATTTCAGTATGCATGGTGGCAAGCAAAACTCACCAAGCAAGACGTATTGCGCCTAAGAGTAGCAGCGGCTTTCAGCGAAATTCTGGTCATCTCAACAATTGGAAATATTCGCAATGAGAATGTGGCCTTTGCTTCGTATTACGATGTCTTGCTGAAAAATGCCTTTGGGAACTATAGAGCAATGCTTAAGGAAGTGACGCTACATCCGGCTATGGGCGTATATCTCACACATTTCAGAAACCCTAAAACCAACACTGCCGAGAATACCTTCCCTGACGAAAACTACGCGAGGGAAATTCTTCAGCTATTCAGCATTGGTCTGGTGCAACTCAACAATGACGGAACACCAATTCTTGATGGCAATGGAAACGAAATACCCACATATACACCAGAGGATATACGTCAATTGGCTAAGGTATTCACAGGCCTTGGTGCTGGAGGTATTACAACTGACGCAGCCAATAACGGAAACACAGTAAGTTTTACCATTACCAGAAATAACCTGGACTACACGGTGCCCATGAAAATGTACAATTACGAGCACGAATCTGGCAGCAAACAGATACTTGGAAGCACCATTCCCGGTGGCCTTTCCGGAATGGAAGATATTGATGCCGCGCTCGAAATTATCATGAACCACCAGAACACAGCACCATTCGTATCGAAAAAACTCATTCAACAACTTGTAAAATCAAATCCATCGCCTGCTTATGTTTCAGATGTGGCTGATGTATTCAACAACGATGATGATGGAGTGCGGGGAAACTTAAAATCGGTAATTAAAGCCATATTGCTACACCCAGAAGCAAGGGAATGCCTTTGGCAAACAGATCCAACCAGCGGAAAACTCCGCAATCCTACACAGCGGTACCTGCATTTTGCGAAAGCAATGCAGTTACTTGCACCAAATGGGGTTTATTGGACTACAGGTGTGAGTTTCGATTTCAGAAACAACCACTTACCTATGAATTCGCCTAGTGTGTTTAATTTTTACCTTCCTGAACATCAGCCACCCGGCCCCATTCGGAACGAAAATCTTACCGCTCCTGAATTTCAAATTTTCAATGCTACAACCAGTATAGGCTACGTTAACGAAGTGGACACGTGGACACGTCTTGGCAACATGTTCTCCGTTGCAGAGCTTTCGCAGAACGTAACACTTAATAAACCTCACTACCATTTGATGGCATCGGATCCTGAGGTATTGGTCAACCACCTCGATGTTGTGTTGTGCCACGGAAACCTCTCTCACGAAACCAGAGAAATAGTGAGAAATGCACTAGAAGGGCTTGGAACATCCACGGAAAACCTGAGTCAAAGGCTCGAAATTGCTGCCTTTCTAATCATGATTAGCCCCGAATACACAATCTTAAAATAAACCCCAAGGAAGATGACACCAGAAAGAAGCCCCGGCATAAGCCGAAGAAAATTTATTGCTACAACAGGTTGTGCTGCCGTGGGAGTTACAACACTGTTTTCATCACTCATCAATATGCGCGCTGTTGCAGCTGCGGCCTTAGATAAAAAGGCTGAAGCTTCTGGTGAGTACAAAGCAATGGTGTGCATACTACTCAATGGAGGCGCTGACTCTCACAACATGCTGGTGCCGAGAAGTGCGGAAGCATGGGGGCAATATGCAGTAACAAGAGGGAACCTCGCAATACCACAATCAGAGATACTCCAACTCAATCACAATCCACTCAACGGCCACAGTTATGGTGTGCACCCTCTTATGCCTGAAGTGAGCGACCTCTTCAACAGTGGGAAACTTTCTTTCATTTCCAACGTGGGTACTCTGGTAGAACCTGTTACGAAGGCACAATATCTGGCGAACAACAAAGCGCTTCCACTGGGCCTATTCTCCCACAGCGACCAGTCAAAGCACTGGCAAACAGGTAGACCGGCTGATAGAAAATCATTTGGTTGGGGAGGGAGAATTGCTGACTTGGTTCAGAGCCAGAACCAGAACAACTTGATCTCCATGAACATTTCTCTAGATGGAAGCAACCAATTTCAAATGGGTGCGGAGAATGTAGAGTTTTCTATAAGACCCACAGGTACAGCCGGCATCAGCGGCTACGGCACCAATAACATCTACCACGAACTTCGCGACGCCGCCATCAACAATCTCCTGGACAAGGAATACCAGGATATTTATGAGAAGACCTACATCTCCACACTGAAAAATGCAAAACAAGGTACTGAAGCGTTGCAACAAGCATTGAGCGCACAAGGCCAATTAAATACAAGCTTTTCGAGCGCTGCGTTCTCTCAAAAACTCAAAACCATTGCAGAGATCATTAATGCCAGAGAAACACTTGGTTTTGCACGACAAACTTTCTTCGTGAATTTTGCTGGCTGGGATCACCACGATGATACCCTTGACTCTCAACTCACCATGTTGCCGGAACTCAGCAAAGGGCTGGCCGAATTCAATGCAGCCCTTGAAGAAATGGGTGTTGCAACTGGTGTAACCACTTTTACAATTTCGGACTTCGGTCGCACCCTGACTTCAAATGGTAATGGCTCTGACCATGCCTGGGGCGGCAACATGCTTGTAATGGGTGGTTCAGTCAATGGTGGTCAAATATTTGGAGATTACCCTCTGCTAAGCATGGACAATGAATGGATGCTGCCAAGAGGTGTGATTATTCCTACCACATCGTCTACCGAGTATATGGCTGAATTGGCACTTTGGTTTGGAATAAGTCCTTCTGATGTTGGTGATATATTTCCTGACATTATCAATTTCACAAATAATCCAGGTGCATACCCCATTGGATTCATGAACTCAGGCATATAAACATGAAAAAAATATTAACCATCCTACTCTCCGCGCATGCTCTATTGGCATCAGCGCAATGCTATCCAGACCGCCACAACACTTCGTGGAACGAAGGCTGGCTTTCATGTACTCCTAATGACAACCCCATTCCAGATAGAGGTCTCTCACACTGGATCAAGTATGACTTTGGAAATACATACACTCTAAGCGAGGTGCGCATGTGGAACTTAAATGACAACAAGCGCCTTGGCAATGGTTTCAAAGATTTTGCTATTGATTATAGCGTTGATGGTAACAGCTGGCAGAATCTAGGTTCTTTTAGTGTTGCAAAAGCAACAGGCAAGAGCAATTACGAAGGCGAAATTGTAGCAGATTTTATGGGCGATACGGCCAGATTCGTGGTACTCACCGCTTTGAGCAACTGGGGCGGGCAATGCACCGGCTTTGCAGAAGTTCAATTTGGCGTTCTAGAAGTTACTGCCCAACTCCCAGGAGGCATGGACAACGAGTGCTTCTCAGTGTCTATTTACCCAAATCCACACGTGGAATCATTTACGTTGCTTGCAACTACGAAGTGTGATGGACCTATGGATTATTCTATATATGACCACACTGGTAGGCTTGTTAAGTCAGGGAACATGCCTGAAAACACTGCAATATATGAAGAGATGATTTTCACAAGTGGAATGGCACCAGGCTTGTACCACCTTGTTATTCAGCAAGATGGTAAAATAAGCAGGCACCCACTGGTAAAAATGATGCGTTAAAAATTTGCATCATAATTTTAGACTTGTGAAATGACTACATTCGTTGGGTAATCCTGACCTAACCATGTCCACTTTCACTGAGAAAACTGAATTTGTAAAAAAGAAAGCCAAGCGTTTCTTTTTTAAAATGATAGCCGCCCTTGTGCTTCTTGGAATTGTAGTACTTCTCTTTATTTATTACGCAAACTACAGCACTGGAATCAGGGCCGGTATCGTACTAAAGGTGAGCAAGAGGGGGGCAATATTCAAAACATATGAAGGCCAGCTAGACCTGATGAGTTTTGGAGCTGTGAAGAGCCAAAATCAACTTTCTCAAACATTCGAATTTTCTGTGTACAAATCTGATTCAGAAATAATACGTGAACTCGAAAGAGTTGCACTCACCGGTGAGCGGGTTAACCTTCAATATGAAGAGAAGTATGCAGTGCTCCCATGGAGAGGCAGCACTGAGTATTTTGTAGTTGGAATTGATGCCGCCAAGGGTGCTCCTGCAGAACCGCAGAAGAAGGGTTTTCTGGAAGATTGAATCTTCTGATATTTCCCCATACCGATTGTACTACTTTTTTGATTCTAAGAGAAGCACATAGAAGTTTCTGTCCGGAACAAATTCCCCTTTTACAATCGTTTCCTGCCAAGTGGTGGTAGGAAACAGCCAATTGCCATCAGCCATTTTCAGCGGCATGTCGAAGCCATGCAGAACTTCTGCCCATCTGTATATCAACTTCTTTCCATCATGGTAGTACTCAATAACTGGAGGGGTTGACTGACGCAGGTATTGGTCAAAAACTTTTGACAAATCCCTTCCAGATCGTTCACTAATAAAATTTTCTACCTGAGCTGTAGTAACTGTGGAATGAAAGAATTTCACATTCAAGTCCACGAGCATTTGCTGGAATGCTTCATCACTGGGAAACAGCTGCCTAATGGTATGAATCATATTTGCACCCTTGTAATACATGTCGCCACTTCCTTCTACATTTACACCATAAGGGCCTATGATCGGCTTTTTATTGGAAATTTTCTCCCTGGTGCCAATCACGTAATCATTCCCAGCTTCTGTACCGAACTGACATTGGGTATAAATGGTTTCTGAGTATGCTGTAAATCCTTCATGCACCCACATATCTGCAATATCTTTTGTGGTAATACTATTGCCAAACCACTCATGCCCACTTTCGTGGATGATGATAAAATCCCATTTCATTCCCCACCCGGTACCAGAAAGATCAGATCCTAAATACCCTTTCTTAAATGCATTTCCGTATGCTATTGCACTTTGATGCTCCATTCCCAAATGGGGTGATTGAATCAATTTGTAGCCATCTTCATAAAAAGGATAGGGTCCAAACCATTGCTCGAAGCACTGAAGCATATCCTTGACTTCCTGAAAATGCACCTTGGCTTTTTCAACCTCATAATCGAGCACCCAAAAGTCCAGATCCAAAGTACCATTTGCCCCCTGAATGGAATCAGTCCAATTTGAGTAGTAACCAATGTATGGAATAATGTTGTACGCATTTATTGGGTTCTTTACTTCCCATACCCAAGTGTTTGTACCATTGTTCTCTGGAATTTTGCTAATCAGTTTACCGTTAGACACTGCACTAAGCGCTTCAGGAGCTGAAATTGAAATCAGGGCACCAAGATCCGGTTCATCACTCTGATGGTCCTTGCAAGGGTACCAAACACTGGCACCCAAACCTTGGCATGCCACTGACATCCAAGGCCGTCCATTGGCATCCGTCTTCCAAATCGCACCCCCATCCCAGGGAGGAATTCTGGCTGCGCGTGGTTTGCCTTCAAAATGTATAATTACGGAGACTGTATCACCTTTGGTTAGTGGCTTAGGGAAGTGCAAGTACCACACATTTTCTTCATTGCTGAAGTATACTTCACTGTTCTCATATTTAGCAGATGTAATTCTCATAGGTTTTTGAAGGTCTATCTGCATAATTGAGTCTTCTGATAAAGTTTCAAACGTAATGGTATGAATTCCAGAAATTCCTTTTGTATTAAAATCTGGTGTTACTTCAAGGTCATAATGCAAAGCATTCCACCAAACCCTCTCCTTGGTTATTGTACCCCGAAGTGTGTCATTTCTAGTAAAATCGTGCTGGGCAGCAACCCATTGCTGATATAAAAAGAAACAAGAAAGCACGCTTAAAAGACGAATTGCTGACATATGTGTGGCTTTGAATAAGTTCTGTGTTAATCGGCAGAAAGCGGATCGATGAAAAGCAAAATGCTATCCAAACTTTCAAATAAATTCAGATACCAAATATAGGATGAAAAGAATGGCGGTGCCTTTGGGTGCTGCTACACCTGACATGGATCAAATTCAGATCATTGAGATCTAAAAGATGAAAGCCCTGCATGGAGAACTTTAATATTCATGCAATTTGGGGCTTACTGGGATAGAACTGAGCTTTTATAACTTTGGAAAAAATTGAGGAGTATGGACAGAAAGGCGGATTGTGATGTTATAATAATTGGAGCTGGACTCGCCGGTCTTTCCGCGGCGATTCATTGCGAGCAAAGAGGTTATGATGTACGCATCTTGGAAGGAACCGACTGCGTGGGTGGTCGCATCAAATCAGATATTATAGATGGTTTTATTCTAGACCATGGATTTCAGGTGCTTATATCATCCTATCCCATGGCTAAGGAGCTTTTGAATATGAAAGAATTGATGCTCGGATCATTTGCTTCAGGTGCACTTATTACAGATGATCACGGAAGCTTTCGTATTGGCGATCCACTGCGCGATCCTCGCATGGCGATTACCATGCCTATTTCCAGAATAGGGTCTTTAAGCGATAAAATAAAACTGTTCGCCCTATCGAGAAAAGTAAGACGCATGACACCTGATGATGTCTTCACAGGACAGCCTATGACGACGATAGATTACTTGCTGTCAGCGGGCTTTTCAAAAGCCATTATTTATAACTTCTTCATCCCTTTCTTCGGTGGTATTTTCTTAGAAAGAAAACTTCACACAGCTGCAGGTATGTTTCGGTTTGTATTGAGAAATTTCACATTAGGCAATGCCTGCCTACCGGCAAAAGGAATGCAGGCCCTTCCAGATCAACTGCTTCAAAAACTAAAGCCATCCACCCTTAGAATCAACGCCAAGGTGAAGTCCATTTCCAATGAAGGCGATGTTCATCTGGAATCTGGAGAGATGCTATCTGCCAAAAAAGTAATTGTAGCATGCCAGCATAAATCCTTGATTTCTAAAAATACTGAAACTTCTTTTAGGCAGACCACGACAATGTATTTTGCCGGAAGCAGCACATTGAAACGCATGCACAAAACCATAGGCTTGGATGCCAGAATAGAAAGTGAGATAAATAATTATTCAAGGATTGATGAAGTAGCCCCTTCATATGCCCCAAAAGGCAAATCTCTATGGAGTGTTACCCTTCGGGAAGATTCAAATACAAGCGAAAAAGCGGTAAACAAGTCCCTATCAAAGCTTATTGGAGCCAGTGAAGGTGCATTAACTCTTTTAAAAACATACCACATTCCACAGGCGCTTCCGGTAATTTTGCAACCTAAAAAAGATATGGTGGCAGCTCAATCCTTCGTTGGTGGTTCCATTTACACTGCAGGTGATCACTTGCTAAATGCATCTATAGAAGGTGCGCTGCGTTCAGGAATCAGGGCAGGTGAGGCGGTATGCGGAGGAATGGATTCATAGGGCCAAGCAAACTGTAATCAATACTTCAAATTTAAAGGTTAAACGCTACTTTCGCGCTCCAATATATAAGCTATGTCAGATGATTTTATAATCGGTGGAGTGAGCGCCACAAAACTTGTCAAAGAATTTGGTGCACCCCTTTATGTGTATGACACTTCCATTATGGAAAGACAATACAAGCGCATTGAAAATTCATTCCGAAATTCCAGGTTAAAGATAAACTACGCCTGCAAAGCCCTGAGCAACATCAACGTTCTCAAGTTTTTCAAGAGCCTTGGAAGCGGCCTTGATACGGTATCTATTGAAGAAGTTCATCTTGGGCTAAAAGCTGGATTTGCTGCTCAGGATATCATTTTTACACCAAATGGTGTGTCTATTAATGAGATAAAGCAAGCTGTAACATTGGGCGTAAGGATCAACATCGACAATCTATCCATCCTTGAGCAGTTTGCCCATGCCTACGGCAATTCATATCCGGTTTGCATCAGATTAAATCCACATATCAATGCCGGCGGAAATCAAAAAATTTCTGTAGGACATATAGATTCCAAATTCGGAATAAGCATTCACCAAACAAGACATTTGGAGCGCCTGGTTAAAGGACTTAACGTACATGTTGAAGGACTGCACATGCATACTGGCAGCGATATTTTGGATGTGGATGTCTTTCTTAGAGGTGCCGATTTACTACTCGAAGTTGCCAAAGGATTTCGAGACCTCACATATATTGATTTTGGAAGCGGATTCAAGGTAGCCTACAAGCCTGATGACATTAGCACAGATATTGAAGAACTAGGACAGAAAATGACAGCAATGTTTGCAAGATTTTGCAAAGAGTATGGGAGAGAATTACAGATAGAGTTTGAACCTGGCAAATTTTTAGTTAGCGAATCTGGTTATTTTCTATGCGAAGTAAATGCACTTAAACAAACCACTGCAACAGTCTTTGCGCAGGTGAACTCAGGACTCAATCACTTTATTAGGCCTATGTTTTATGAAGCATATCACCACATTACAAACGCAAGCGCCGTTGCCCGAAAACCCAGACTCTATACCGTGGTGGGATATATTTGCGAGACTGACACCTTTGCCAGTGACCGCCTGATACAGGAAATCCAGGAAGGTGATGTTTTGGCATTTCACAATGCCGGTGCATATTGTTTTTCTATGAGCAGTAATTACAATAGTCGGCCCAGACCGGCAGAAATACTAATTCATAAAGGCCGGGCATACCAAATCACCAAAAGAGAAACCATTGAAGATATTCTTCGAAACCAAGAAGATACCGATTTATTCCAGTAGTCAGAAACGATTCTTAGCTTTGTAGTAAACTAAATCGTTAGAGATGAAAAAAACAATAATGCTTTTATTACTTATGGCTATTACATCAATAGCTACAGCACAGTTTGAAATCAGACCATTTATCGGAGCCAATTTTAGCAATATCACAGAGTCACCGGACGGACTGGATACAAAAGCGAAAGTTGGCGGTCAACTAGGTGCTAGTTTACTTATTGGAAATAAATTCCACCTTATGCCTGGAATTGCTATGTTTTCAAGATCAACTGAATACAGCGATGTAAATGACATCACAATTGATCAAAAGGCAAGTGGAATTATCATTCCCATACTTGTTGGTTATCGTTTTATAGATCCTTCAAATGAACCCTTTCTCAACGTTAGGCTATGGACTGGACCTTCGTTGATGTTTTTAACTAAAACCGAATTTGATGATGAATTGGTTGATGAGTCTGTAGATTGGAACAGCAGTCAGTGGGGTTACCAATTGGGTGCCGGAGTAGACATTTCTATATTCTTTGTTGACTTAGGCTATGAGATTGGCTTGTCAAATACAGGTGAGTCCAAAGATCCAATATCAAGTCTCACCGATATAAAGAGCAATACGTTCTATTTGAACCTCGGTGTTCGGTTGGTTTTTGCTAAATAATCTGGTCCATTCTCAAAATCTGGCATCTTGTACAGTTGCTTTCTGAAAATCTACAAATAGTGGCAGTTTGACTTTTAGTCTTACTTAGAGGGTTTTCATATTGCTTTTCTAGTAAAAGAGAAATTTAAGAATCCAGAATGAATTCAATGTACCCCCAATGAAGTAAAATTCATTGGGGGTTTTCATTTCCCCCAATTTCTAGGTTCGTCCTATTTTTGCGTTCTTTGCAAGCACACTAAACAAGCAACAATGATCAAGAGTATTCTAGCGCTTACCGCATCTGTAGCCCTTGCATGGGCGCCAGTGTCGAAAGTTGAAATGCAATTTAAACTTGCAAAAGGTAAAGTTTATGAGCAGACTGTAATATCGCAATCGATTGTAAAGCAGGAAGCAATGGGACAGACCTTAGAATTCAACTCTACTTCAAAATCCATAACCGCATTTGAACTTCTCGAATACCAGACTGATGCAGGAGTATACAATGTTTGGTATAAGAAAATGGAAATGGAGCTTTCCGGTATGGGTCAGTCTCAGAAGTATAGCAGTGACACAACAGCTCTGGAGAATATAGATAAAATGTCATCTTTGCTAAACGGTATTATCGATAAAAAATTCAAGGCGACCATAACCAAGAAAGGCAACTTAGGTGAAATTACAGGACTGGAAGAATTGATCGGCTCTGCTGCTGGTAAAATGGGTGAGAGTCCTGATATCACTGGTCAGATTATTCAGAGCTATGGAAATGAAGGTTTGAAATCGAGCCTTCAGGGTTTTCTCGAAATATTCCCAGAAAAAGCGGTGAAAAAAGGCGACAGTTGGACCATTTCCAATGTATTAAACTCTGGTATGCCTGTTATCTCTAAAACCACTTATACATTGTTAAGTATAAGTGATACTCAAGCCGAATTGGGAGTAGAAGGAACCCTTGAAGTGGACCCGGCAAAGGCCAAATCCACACTTAATGGAATGGACGCAACCTACTTTATTGAAGGAACCAGAAAGGGAAGTATTTCAGTTGAAGTGGGCACCGGTTGGGTAACTTCCGGAAACATTTCCGATGAAATTGGAGGAAGTATTTCCCTCATTACAGACCCAAATTCTACTGAAAGCATGGTAGTACCAATGACTATAATGTCTACTACTACGATGAGTGGTAAGTAAAATCCATCCTTTTACTTACCTTCCACACTTATATAAGTCGTTCTTGCATAGTTTATGCCTAAGACTTAAGAATGGTTTTAACCTATTGTAAAATACACTCACTGAGCGTTATGAAGTATCACCACATTTCCGCAATTGGTATTATAATTTGCCTAATTCTATTGTTTGGCGGCACAGCCCATGCCCAGACTCAGAAAAAAAAGAAATCCAAATCTACTGAAGCCAGTTCATCCACCTCAGAAACATCCAAGAAAAATGATATCAAATCATTTACTAAGGGTATGGTTCAGTCGGATGGCTTGTTCACGCTATATCGGGACACAATAAAAGGCACCTTATATATGGCTATTGATGGAGCGCAACTTGCTAAGGAGTACATTTATTTTAGCCATGTAACTGATGGTGTTGCTGACGCTGGCTTTTTTAGAGGGTCATACCGGGGTTCAAAAATTATCACATTTAAGAAGGAGTACAATAGGGTACTAATCATAGGTGAGAATACCAAGTTTTACTTTGATGAAGAGAATGAACTGAGTCGCTCTGCAGGAGCGAATATTAACCGCCCCGTGCTCGCCAGCCTTGATGTGAAAGCTTGGGATACAAATGGAACATTACTTATAGACGGGAGTTCAATCTTCCTATCAGAAGATTTTCAAATGATCAAACCCCCTACCCGGCCTGGGCAAAATGATGCCATGCTCGGAAAATTGAGCAAAGATAAATCGGTGATTGAAAATTTGCGCAACTATCCTGAAAACACGGACCTTATCGTGGCTTACGTGTATGAGAATAGCAATCCTACGAAGTCTGGTTCTGAAGCTGTTACTGATGCTAGAAATATTACTATCAAATACCAGCATAGCATTATTGAAGTACCTGAGAATGATTATAAGCCTCGGTATGATGACGCGCGAATAGGGTATTTTACAACGCAGGTAACAGATATGACATCATTTGCCGCAGCCCCTTACCGGGACCTAATACACCGTTGGAATTTGGTTAAGAAGAATCCTGAAGCACCGCTAAGTGATCCTGTAGAACCAATCGTGTATTGGATAGAAAATTCTACTCCTGCAGCATTCAGACCCATCATAAAGGAGGCAGGAGAACGTTGGAATACCGCATTCGAAAAAGCGGGATTTACAAATGCTTTGGTCATAAAAGAACAGCCAGATACAGCAGATTGGGATGCGGGCGACATCAGGTACAACGTACTTCGCTGGACCAGCTCGCCTCAGCCGCCTTTTGGTGGCTATGGTCCCAGCTTTGTGAATCCAAGGACCGGACAAATACTCGGCGCAGATATTATGCTTGAATTTTCAGCTGTATCGAGACGATTATTTAGAAAGGATGTTTTCGAGAAAGCGGGTTATTTGCACGATGAATTTCAGAAGGAAGGTGCAATTTTTGGTGTAGGACATGAGCATTGTTCTATGGCTGACCTTGTGAACCATAGCACTGTATTTGGTTTTTCAGCAATGCGCATTCAAAACACTGACGATGCTGCCCAAGAGCAGTTTGTCAAAGAAACCTTGGGACGGTTAATTCTACATGAAATAGGCCACACCCTCGGCCTCACCCACAACATGCGCGCGAGCAGCATGCTCAGCATGAATGAGCTGAAAGATAAAGCGGTTGTGACGGAGAAGGGTCTCTGTAGTACAGTAATGGAGTATCCAGCTGTAAATTATCCGTCTACACCTGAAGCACTTACAAAATATTTTGATGACAAACCAGGTCCTTATGACCTGTGGGTGATTGAGTACGGATACTCTCCTGCTCTACCCGTTTCAGTTGATGAAGAAGCAAGACTTGAAAAAATATTGTCGCGCAGTACTGAGTGGCAACTTGCATACGGCAATGATGCTGACGATATGCGCGGAAGTGGAAAAGGGATAGATCCTGACATAAACATTTACGACTTAAGCAGCGATCCGGTAGCTTATGGAGTAGAGCGAATGACTTTGGTAAACGATCTTATAAGCAACATACTTTCCAAGTACGGTGCCGAAGGTGAAACGTACGAAGAGTTTTTTCAGGCGTATTTGGCTCTATCGGGTGAATATGCCAATCAATTGACAATTCTCACCAGACAAATAGGTGGAGTACATATAAACAGGGCCAGGGTTGGTCAGGAAGGAAATGAGTCAGCACCATTTACACCGGTTTCTTTGAAAAGACAAAAAGCAGCCATGACAGCACTTTCTACCTATGGCTTTGGGCCAAATGCATTTCCGGCTCCTGTGGAGGTTTATAACCATCTACAGAGACAGCGCAGGGGTTTCAGCAACCCATATAGTGGAGAAGATCCCAAAATACATGAGCGAATACTCACCATCCAAAATCTCTGCCTTGATCAATTGCTGAACGCAACTGTATTGGAGCGAATCACCAACAGCGTTGTGTATGGAAATGAGTACAGCCTTGACAAATACATGACCGACTTAACTGACGCAATGTTTAAAGCGGACGCGAACAGCAAGGTAAATACCATGCGTCAGAACATTCAAATAGAATATACTTCCCGTCTCGCTTCACTCCTTAAGAACGAGAATGACTATGACCATGTATCGCGGTCTATGGCACTCTATGAGCTAAAGAGAATCGATAGAATGATGCAGGCAGCCTCTTCGTTAGATACGCTAACCAATGCGCACCGCGCGCATGTGAGGCAAATCGTAAAGAACACACTCGAAAGCTAAGGACTAAAAGTTACCTATGAACATTTATCATTTCAGGGTGCTTCTCGACAGTACTAAAGATATATTTCGGGATATAGAAATATCTGAAAAAGCCACTTTCGCCGACCTTCATAGAGCATTGGTTGAAGCATTTCTATTTTCGGGAAATGAGATGGCCTCCTTCTACATGAGCAACGATACTTGGGATAAAGGCCAGGAAATTGCGCTCATGGATATGAGTGATGGCACGGAAGGAGTAATAGACATGGAATCCACTTATTTGAATGATTTAGTGGTCGAGCCAGAATCAAAACTCCTTTATGTATATGATTTTTATAGAATGTGGATTTTCTTTGTAGAGCTGATCGCAATAAGGCCAGCGGTTGCAGGCACAGTTTATCCCAATGTGATTCTCGCTGTAGGTATAGCTCCTGGAGAATACAGCAGGGAGAGCGCTGATGATATGGAATTTAAGTCAGATATCGACGACTCCTTTTTCGATGATTCTCGCAGCACAGAAGATGATTATAATAGCGATGAAGAAGGCTTTGGTTCTTTTGATGATGACCTGGAATATCGTTAAGTAAATATGTCGCTTCCAGCCATTGTCGTAATTTTTGGACCAACGGCTGTTGGCAAAACCGCACTCGCTGTTGATGTTGCTTTAAGATTCAACGGAGAAGTAATCTCTGCAGACTCAAGACAATTTTTTAAAGAAATTTCCATAGGTACCGCAAAGCCTGATTTGGTGACCATGCGTGGAATCAAGCACCATTTTATTAACAGTCTTTCCATCTCTGAGAATTATACCGCAGGGCAATTTGAAAAAGATGGACTAGAAAGTATAGAACAGATTTTCGAAAATGGCAAATTACCAGTAATTGCTGGAGGATCAGGATTATATATCAGAGCATTAACAGAAGGCATTGACCATTTCCCATCCAATCCTACGTTGAGATCTCAACTCAATGATATCTTAAAGAAAGAAGGAATCCATCCACTTAAAGAGAAACTTCAACAACTTGATCCTGAGCGATACAAACAAACTGATCTGAATAACCCCATGAGGGTAATCAGGGCCATAGAGATTGCATCAACTGGAGTTCCCCTGGAACATATTGCAAAGAAGGCCAAACGAAATTTCCGAACACTCAAGATTGGTCTGAATATGGACAGAACAGCGCTGTATCAAAGAATTGATCAGCGGGTAGATGAAATGATGGCCTTGGGTCTTGAAAAAGAAGCTGAACAGTATATAAGCGATCGAGACAAGCAGGCCTTTAACACTGTGGGGTACAAAGAAATGTTTGAATACCTGCTTGGAAATCACAGCCTGGAAGAGGCTGTGGAGTTGATGAAACGAAATAGCAGGCGCTACGCGAAGCGCCAACTTACTTGGATGCGAGGAGAGCGTGACTTGCTCTGGTACAGCCCAGAGCAGAAAGATGAAATAATGAATTGCATTCATTCTTTTCTTCATCCTGATCCGCATTAACGTGGCATCACCTGACAGTTTTCAACAGGGTTGATAACTTCTTACCTTTTGTTGGGTTTTTGAGACGCTCTAACCTATCAATAAGGTGTAAATTTGAAAGGGTATTTAAATACCAATATGCGCCAAGAAATAAAGAACATGACATCGAACCGATTGGAGCTCATTGCTGAAATGCTAGAAAAGAATCCCAATGATACTTTTCTGAACTACGCAGCAGCATTAGAATACCGAAAAGACAATGATCGCCCGAAAGCGATACGCACTTTCAAGAAAATTGTAGAAAGTGATCCTGATTACCTCCCCACCTACTATCAACTAGGAAAGCTGCTTGAAGAAGCTGGTAAAAACAAGGAGGCCATAGTTGTTTACCGCAAAGGTTATGTTCTATCCAAGAAAATTAATGATTTGAAGGCCATAGGAGAACTTTCAGAAGCCCTCCTTCTGCTTGATGCAGATGTAGAAGAAAATTGGTAGCATCAAGATTTCTGTCTGAATGATTAACGATCTAAGAATACTTTTCTATTCGTGTCTGCAAGCACTCCCTTTGTATGTATACCAAGTTGTGAAATCATCGAACTTGCATATCAACAGGTATTCCAATAAACGAGAAAAACACACTCTTTGCATTTACTTTTGATCAATGATTTAATTCCAGTTCTTCCGCAGAGTATGTGCATTGCTTATAATTGTGTGTGTTCATGAAAAGAGTTGTGCTCGGACGAGTATTTCTGCTAATTGGGGTTGTTACATCATTATCCGGCGTGTTCCTTTTTATTCTTTCATTCCTATTTAGCGCATACGAAAGTGGAGCAGATTCTGAAATAATTCACCAAGTGTTGCGAAACCTAAACTTTGGAAGCGTAGCAATTCTCGTGATCGGAATTTTATTACTCTGCGGAGCATTGATGTTCAGAAAAGAGTATAAGTACGGAAAGCATCTTGTTATTATTTCATTGCTTGGCTTAATCGGTATCACTGCTTATTCCGTGTGGCAGACCAGTACAGTGTTTGGTATAAGTACCATTTTCGCCCTTCTTGCAACTTGCTGGATTGCGCTCACTTCAATTTTTGGTTACCTAATCGTACAAGCCAAGAAGAATTAACATTTACTTTGCACTTGAAATTAATTTACCCCCATGAAGAAAATTCTGCTTGCATCCATTCCAGTATTGCTGATAGCCTGCAATAGCGACAAACCAATGACGGAAACACAAAGCATAAAGTACCCAAAGACTGCGAAAATAGATTCAGTTAATGTGTATTTCGGTACTGAAGTGAAAGATCCTTACCGATGGTTGGAAGATGACACTTCTCCTGAAACAGCAGAGTGGGTGAAACAGCAGAATATCGTTACTGACAGCATTCTTTCTCAAATTACCTACCGAGATTCCATCAACAGCCGACTCACAGAGCTTTTCAATTACCCGAGGCTTTCTGCTCCACAAAAAGTGGGCGACTATTATTTCTTCTATAAGAATGACGGTTTGCAAAATCAAGCGGTAATCTACTATCAACTTGGTCGAGATGGAGATCCAATGGTTTTTATTGACCCGAACACCCAAAGTGAAGGTGGCACAGTAGCCATCAATTTGTTGGGAGCGTCTAAGGACAATAAGTTTATGGCATATTCCAGATCGGTTGCAGGGTCTGATTGGTCAGAAATATACGTGCGTGAGATCGCTACGAATACTGACCTAAGTGACAAGCTCGAATGGGTGAAATTTTCAGGAGCTGCCTGGCATGGAGATGGTTTTTATTACAGTCGCTATCCCCAGCCAGCCGAAGGCAAAGAACTCTCTGGAGACAACAAGCACCACAATATCTATTTCCACAAGTTGAATACGCCGCAAAGTGCCGATGAACTTTTTTATAGGAATGATCAGGCACCAAACAATTACCATTATTGCGGTATTAGTGAAGATGGGGAATACTTATTCATGTATGCATCTACAGGAACTGATGGGTTTGAGACTTTCTACAAGAACATCAAGAAGAATGGTCCTTTGACCAAAATTTGTAGTGGTTTTACGAACAAGACAAGTATTGTTGAGCACGTGAATGGTAAATTTTTGGCCGTCACCGATGTAGGAGCACCCAATTACAGACTCGTAGCCATAGACCCATCTAATTATGAGCAGTCGAAATGGGTAGATGTAATTCCCGAAAATGAGTCTACACTTACAGGAGTGAATACAGGAGGTGGGTACCTTTTCGCCCAGTATTTAAAAAATGCCACATCGGCTATTTACAGAGCAAAGTATGATGGAAGTGAGTTAAAAGAAATCGTACTGCCTGCGCCTGGCTCTGCAGGTGGATTTTCAGGAAAGATCGAAGACAAGAGCTTATTTTACACCTTCACTTCCTTCACTTATCCCTCTACAATATTTGAGTATAATGTTGAAACGGGTGAATCTGAAGTATTTAACAGGCCTGAACTGTCATTTGATCCTGAAGCATTCGAGTCAAAGCAAGTATGGTATAGCAGCAAGGATGGCACCAAGGTCCCTATGTTTATTGTCTACAAAAAAGGGCTTGAGTTGAATGGCACCAACCCCACCCTTCTCTATGCGTATGGGGGATTCAATATTAGTTTAACACCATCATTTAGCACGTCAAACATTTTCTTTCTTGAAAATGGAGGGGTTTATGCACTTGCAAATCTTCGCGGCGGGGGAGAATTTGGTGAATCATGGCATGAGCAAGGCATGAATCTCAAAAAACAAAATGTCTTTGACGACTTTATCGCTGCTGCAGAGTATTTGATAGCAGAAAAGTATACAAGCGCAGAAAAACTTGCCATTCGAGGCGGATCAAATGGAGGACTTTTGGTTGGTGCTGTAATGACCCAGCGTCCTGAATTATTCCGTGTGGCGTTTCCTGCAGTTGGAGTAATGGATATGCTTCGTTTTCACAAGTTCACTGTAGGAAAGGGATGGATACCTGAGTACGGATGTGCAGATAGCTCCAAAGCAGAATTCGATGCCTTGTATGCCTACTCTCCTTTACACAATTTGAAGGATGGCACCAAATATCCATCCACAATGGTAACAACAGCTGATCACGATGATCGTGTGGTTCCTGCTCATTCCTTTAAATTTGCATCAAGATTACAAGAAGCTCACGCTGGTGACAACCCTGTACTGATTCGCATAGATGTAAACGCCGGTCACGGTGCTGGAAAGCCCACCAGCAAGATTATAGATGAGCAAGCAGACACCTGGTCGTTTTTATTGTGGGAAATGGGCGTACGGAGCCTCGGGGCAAAGTAAATTATAGCCAAACTGAATGCGCAAGCATCTCGCAATTCGCTACATTGGAGTTTTAATTTTCCTTTTAGCAATTGTGGTGCGGGTAATTTTGGGATTGGATGATTCGTTGTTCGAGACCGTCTACTTGCATGGTTTGTTTCCGAATATCAGATTTCTTCAATCCAGTTTCTCCGCTTTCAGTCCCCTACCGGGATATTATCTACTTTTCATTATTGTTTCATTTTGGTTTTTTGTAAGATTTCCAGGAATTTTGCGGGTAAGAAACGGCTCAATTCGGTCGGGTGCAGCCTGGATGCTCTTCGGACGAAGATTTCTGAACTTTACATGTACCGTACTTTCCGCTTTCTTATTGCTTTGGGGATATAACTACCTTGATATTGGGGTTTCCGGAAGGTTAGCATTGGTGGAGTCGCCGGAGAGAAATATGCTCGGCAAAGCCTATATGGAAGCTATGGCAAGTGCGATGAATGCGCGCATGGATGTGCCCGGTATTCAAAATTTAGGTTCCATAGAAGATGTTACGGATTACCCCAATTCTGACATGATATCATCTTGGGTGCGGAATGAACTAAGCACCCTTGGCTATCCCACTAAACACGGCGTAACAGTTCGTTATTTAAAGCCGGATGGCCTTCTCAGAAGGCTAAGTATTTCGGGGATTTACAATCCATTTTTTGGTGATGCACACGTAGACAACGCACTTGGCCCTCTCCTCAGAACATTCACAGCGGCCCACGAGATAGCACACGCTTACGGCGTATGCAGCGAAGCTGATGCGAATTTTGTTGCCTGGATAGCCTGCCGAAACAGTGGTGACCCTTTGGCCGAGTACGCAGCTGAGTATGTACTCTGGAGACACCTCGCTGCTGAAGTTAACAAAGTGCTCCCAGTTGAGACCCTTGAAAATCTGGTAGCTGCTATTCCAGAACCATTGAGACAAGATCGAACTGCAATTTGGAGTAATTACCACCGTTACAAAGGCTATTTCCCCGAAATATCGAGTTCGCTGAACGACACCTACCTAAAACTGCAAGGAGTGGAAGCCGGGGTAGATGATTACGATGGTTTTGTGAATTTATGGTTTGATTACAATTGGACGGTTCTCAATAAACAATATTAAGGCGTTTGAAGAAACTGTATTCTTGACCATCAATTCCGCGGGCTCTGATCACGGCGAAATAAAACTCACCGTCACCACCATGCACACTGCGCTCGTACTCCCACGCAGTATGGATATTGAATGTCTCAAAGACAGACTTACCCTTAGAATTCACAATGTTAAGCTGAAACTCGGCTATGTGCAAGCCTTCCACCTTGTAGGTGTCGTTGAGTCCATCTCCATTCGGAGTGAAGCTATCTGGAGCTAGCAGGTTAGAACCTTCCAACACTTCTATTGTAGCCGCGTCTGTTTTCGTGTTTCCTTGCCCGTCTTCTACAGTGAGGAATACTGAATAAATTCCAGGCTCGGTATAGGTAACTGACGCAAGAGCTTGCTCAGACTTGCCTTTGGCACCAAAATCCCAATGTTGCTGATCACCATGTCCAATATTCTCAAAGCTCACTATGAGTGGAGTGTAACCTTTGTATGCACTTGCTTTGATAATGGCGCTTGCATTTTCCGATGCAGTTGGTTGTGTATTTTCACGCCCTGAAATTTGCTCAGATACTGGTTTTGGTGTCCACACATTATTCAGTTTCGGGGTGCTCGAAGCAGCGGGCAAAGCTGCATCTGCAGAAGCTTGTGGGATACTTTCAGATTCGTGGTCTTGATTCTCTACTTTCTGAGATCCATCGCTGGATGTTTTGGCAGGTTGGCTATTTATATTTTCATACACGTCAATGGATGAATTGCTTTCTGCTTGCTTGTCCTCAACATTTTCAATAACAACAGAGGCAATGGACTTATGGTCTGGATTGGAATCGGTTTTCTCTTCAATAACCATTGATGTGGATGCTTTCTGGGAAACATTCACTTCTCTGTAACTGCTGTATACTGCGAGCCCCGAAAGGATGATGAGACCCACTGCCACATTCGCAGCGAATCCCATATTACTGGAAATATTCTTTACCGGAGCCTTAATTTGTGATGATATTGCGGCCCAGACTCCTGCATCTACCGGGGCTTCCATGTTGCGCAGGATGCGCCCCACATTCATATCAAATATATCCTTATTCACTTAATTCTTTTTTATGTTCAGTTTCAATCAGTTTACGCATGTAAGCCTTGGCCTTGCGGTATTGTGTTTTTGATGTACTCTCAGTGATACCAAGCTGCTCTGCAATTTCTTTATGGGTATATTCTTCAACTGCATACATGTTGAAAATAGTGCGATATCCCATTGGCATTTGCTGCACCATCTCCATTAGCTTGTCTTCATTCAGGGCATTTTCTTCAACGTCGTACTCATTTTGCGATTCTTCCAGTTCAAAAGCAGTTTCTACCCTGAGGCTGATCATATGCGCCATCTCGCGTTTGGTTCGGCGTATATGATCCAACGCATTGTTCGCTATTGTTCTTCGTATCCAAGCTCCAAGTGGACCCTTACCATTGTACATATCCAACTTGTTGAACACCTTTACGAATCCTTCTTGCAGAAGGTCTTGTGCTTCATCACGGTCGCCGGCATATCGTAAGCAGAGTGCCATCATCTGTCCTGAATATCTGGTATATAGTGAATGTTGGGCTTTTTCACTGCCTTCAAGGCAAGCTTTTGCCAACGCTACATCTTCCAACTCGGTATTAATGTAATGTTTCTCCATTGACTGTAATGGCTACGAAAAGTTGTCTTACCAATACAATTTCGGTAAAATTTACCATATAAATCCATTTTCATACCAACGCGCCGCTTCCCTTCTGTTGAATGCTAACACAAGCCATTCGTTCTTAAATCAATAAATACAGTCTATTTTCAGGCCATTGCTGATGGGGCAGAACAACCAATTAATTTCTCTTGAAAGGTCTTATGATCAGGCGTATATCCCTGTCATAATTAAAGAAATTATATGACCAATTAAAAAATACCACTACCCTGTTTCTGAAACCTACCAAAGACATTAGATGCACAAACATCCATACAAGCCAAGCCAGAAAACCTTGAAATTTGAATCCAGGTAATTCTGCTACAGCTTTGGTGCGACCTATCGTAGCCATGCTTCCAAGGTCTTTGTATTTGAACGGCTTCATTGGCTTTCCAGCCACGATCGCCTTCAGATTTCGAGCGAGTTGTTTGCCTTGCTGTATTGCGGGTTGGGCTACCATGGGGTGGCCATTCGGGAAAGCATCAACTGGCATATATGCCAAATCGCCAATTGCAAAAACATCCTTGTGGCCTTTAACAAAATTGAATTCATTGACCTCTAATCGATTACCCCGAGCAAGTGCATCTGCATTGATACCCGCTGGCGGGCTGCAGCGAACTCCGGCTGCCCATATAAGGGTTTGTGTTTGCATGGGCTTACCGCTCGTTGTGATTATTCGCCCATCGTAATGCTTTACCATAGTATTAAGCCACACTTGAACACCCAATTTACTCAGATACTCATGGGCCTTTGCAGATGACTTTGCCGACATAGGCGGCAAGACCCTATCAGCTGCTTCCAGCAAATGAATGCTCATCCTTCTGAAATCAAGATCAGGATAATCTGCAGGCAGCACATGCTGTTTCAGCTCTGCGATTGCCCCGGCAAGCTCTACGCCAGTTGGCCCTGCTCCAACTACTACGACATTGAGCAGGCTTTCACGCTCTTGCAAATCATCAGTTAGCAAGGCTGCTTCGAAGTTTTGAAGCAGCAAAGACCTAATGTTCAATGCTTCTGGAATTGTCTTCATTCCCATTGATTTCTTTTCCAAATCTTCATTTCCAAAGAAATTGGTCGCAGAGCCCGTAGCAAGTACGAGATAGTCGTATTCCAACTCACCAATATCTGTGATGACGAGCTTACGCTCTGTGTTCACCTTCAGCACTTCCGACATTCGGAAATAGAAATTCTCCTTGTCCTTGAATATTTTCCTTAAAGGGTAGGCTATACTGTCGGGCTCGAGACCAGCTGTGGCAACCTGATACAGCAGAGGTTGAAAGGCATGGTAGTTCTGCTTGTCCAGGAGCACCGTCTGAAAAAGCTTCGATGGAAGGTGCCGCGCCATTTGCAAACCTCCAAATCCGCCGCCTACAATCACGACCCTTGGCAAATTTGAATTGGATATGTTCATGGATTCATTTTGACAAAGGTATCCATACTGTGACGCAAGGCAATGTCAATTCAAGAAATTGCGGGTTTCTTATCAAAGAAATTTCTCAATAAACAGGGTCGAGCCATCCTGATGTTAAGTATAGAAAAATGTGGTGTATAGAAAGACAATCAGACGATGAGTTTTCTTAACTCTCCCAAATCCTTCTCCTCATCTACATCTGTGAGAGTAGGCATGAGTATATAGCTAAGTCTCAATTTTTTAATATCTAAAATTGTATCCAATAAAACATCTGCTGTAGACCAAGCTTTGTTTTTCAATAAATGTGGATAGTGACGGTCCATGCCAATGAGATAATACCCTCCATCATGCGCTGGCCCAAGCACTACATTGTGATGGTCCAGTGCTGCGAAAGAATCTTCAATAATTTCCGTAGTCAGTTCATAACAATCAGATCCAATAATCATAACTTTATCATAGTGCTGTGCGAATGCCTGTCCAAAAGCGCGCTCCATTCTCTCACCCAAATTCTCACCCTTCTGTAGGAATTTCGGAAACTTATAATAGTCTAAGATGTCAAACTCCTGAACCTTTTCTGCGTAAAAGACTGCTTTGTCAGCGAAAACACGGTCAGCCACAGAATGGGTGTGTTCCAATAGTTTGATATATACCTTGAGTGCATTTTCATTGCCAATGGTTCTTGCAAGTCGTGTCTTTACCTTGCCCAATTCAGGGTTCTTAGCAAATACTATTAGCAGGCTATCGTGGTTCATAAGATTTTTCGCAATTGTTTATCCAAATGCCCCACGTGGCACTATATGGGTGCACAACTTTTACCACATCATTCTGAAGGTCAACAACATCAAAACCACGGTTGGTCCAATCAAATATTCCTCCCCAATGGTTTAGTACATTCAAATAGCCTGCTTGCTTTAGCTTTAACGCTATCTCTTCGCTGCGTTTGCCTATAGAGCAATAAACAACAATGGTTGAATTATGGTCAATGTCAGCAACCCGGGTCATGCTAAAATCATCATAACCCACATACCTGGATCCTCTTAAATGGCTCACGTCGTATTCCCTCTTCTCTCTGGTGTCGAGTACAAATACTTCATTGGCTTTCATCTTCTGGTCTAATTTTACAGAAGAGATGGTGTCAATTGTTCCACTTAAGATGGCATTGACCATAGTCTCAAATCCAATGGGATTCTGGCTTTTGCCGAATGTAGGTAGCATAATCATAATAATTGAAACCAATGATGTGAACCATTTCATATAGCGAAAGTAACAAAAGGCAAATTGTATTAATGGAACGGTCTGCTTATTGGACATCAAACTATTCCGTTTTACCATAAATTCACAGCTGTACTTTAGAAAATACTGAAATGCATATATTTGACTGAGAATATTCAGAAAATCTATCCAAAATATCGGGAAATGTACATCTATTACATCTCACTTGGCCTTTCTGTGTTCTTCCTGTTCATTGGCCTGTTTGTTACAGAGAGCAACGCGAGATATTTACTAGCCGGCTACAACACGATGAATGATGCTGAGAGGAGTCTATTTGACATCTCGGGATATATAAATAATTTCAGAAAGTTTCACATCATACTGGCCATTAGTTTCTTGTTGGCAAGTTGGTCATTACACTATGTATTTGGAGACAGTGTTTCCGGATTTTTCTTGATTGTTTATCCTATTCTTTCTTATATCTATTTCCTTTTCAACTCCCAAAAGTTTCAGATAGGCGATCAATCGAAAAGTGCCGCAAGGGCGGGTATTTGGATATTGATTACCATAGTGACGCTTGTTTTCGGTTACATGCTGTGGGGAATTCAGCCTACCAAAGCAGATTTCAATGATACTTCCGTCATGTTCAGCGGCTCTTATGGACAGACCATTCATTATACCGAGATCGTTTCAACAGAGCTGCTTTCGCAGTTGCCTGTACTGAATGGCAAAACGAATGGATATGTTGTTGGACCTATTCGTAAAGGACACTTTAAGGCCAGCGACAAAAGTCGAATGTTATTGCTGGCAGACGTTAGGGAAGATCATTACATTAAGATTGTTCGCAAAGACAAACCTCCTGTTTATGTTTCCTCTCCTGAAATAGATGAAGAAGTACTGTTCAAAATAATTCTTGGAAAGATTCTAAAGGATTGATGTCTTATGGGTTGCTCTTATATAGTGTCTCCGCTGCATCAAAGTATTTGTCTCCTTCTATCCAGTATGGCTTTTCTACAGCATCCCCTATTTCTCTGGCAGTCAATACATATGCCCTGGTGAATTTTAGTAAATAGTTATAATCCACAGAGTCTGGATTGTCAGCAGCCTGATGATAATATTTACTGATTTGCTCATCAAAAGCTGTGAGTCCCATACTATACATGATAGCAGGCACCCCTTCTCTTGCAAAATTTACCTGATCACTCCTATCAAAAAGATTCTGATCGGGAACAGGATCGTCTATGGTTTCGAGTCCGTATTGGGCAACACTCTTCGATATTATAGGGGCCGCTGTGGTTCTTCCAAGTCCTACTACGGTTGTCTTAGTTACATCATTATAGCCAGCATTGTCGCTGTTAAAGCAAAACACAACATCTTTTAGTGGCATAAGAGGGTAGTTCACGTACCATTCACTACCCAGCAGTCCTTTCTCTTCACCGGTGAACAAAATAAATAATGCAGTTCTCTTCAAAGGATTGGCAGCGATATTCTTAGCTGCTTCAAGTACTGTCATGGTCCCAATAGCATTGTCCCTTGTGCCGTTATATATGGTGTCGCCATTGTCATCCGGTTTGCCGATACCAACATGGTCGTAATGGGCTGAATAGATCACGATTTCGTTCATAAGCTCAGGGTCAGTACCCTTCACAAAGCCAACTACATTTTGAGAATTGAACTTTTCCTCTCGGCCACCGTCAATGAAAAGCTTGGCTTGAGGGTGATTATCTTTAAGGAAATTAAGCTTGGTGTTTTCCATATCCTCCAGCCACAAGTGCTGAAGTGTACTCCCTGAAGAATCTTCAGGCTTATCGAGTGATATCTGCCTATTGCGGATATAGTATTGAATAATTTTCCACTTGGTTTGGGGAGAATTGTACAATTCAATAAGTGCGACCGCACCTCTATCAGTTGCAATGGATGCCTTTTCCCTACCAGCAATAAATATACTTCGAACCGTCATGGCAGATCGCGTTCCACTACGGGCGACCACTATTTTTCCGGCTACGTCCACCTTGTTGAAATCTTCTTCTGAGCCATAGTCAACGAATACAAGCGGTGCACTCAGGTCTGCTCTTCCTTTACTCAACTGAAGCATGTCGTTTTCCAAATCAAAAACCGAATCGGAAACTGAGAAAAATCCTTCTGTAGCTGGTTCATCGGACTTGAGCTTTACAACCTGATAGTAAGAACCTTGTTCTGGCAGTTGCTGGACACCCCATTCTTTGAAGTAACCCGCTATATATGCCGCGGCGCTGTCCAGACCAGGAGATGGAGTATTCCTTCCTTTGAGTTCATCAGATGCAAGCGTTTGAACATGGTTTTTTACAGATTTTAGTTTAACACCTTTGTCTACAAGCTTTTTGTTGCTCTGCGCGTTTATACTTGTTGTTGCGATTACAAGAAGCGCAATCAGTAATTCTCTTTTCATATAAATTTCATGAATACCCAGGCTAAAGCACCATTTCACTTCCCTGAAAAATCGCTCGCAAGATAAGAAATGGTTCTTAACATTTAAGACGATGTAAATTGTGCGTTAAATCTTTAATTGTATAGCTGAAGGACGTTCTGAACCGGTATATTCGCATATTAGCGGATTGCTGAATCTAAACAATAGACACCTAACGTATATTTATTTAAGATCGTACAGCAATAAAATTAGAATCGTCGACAAAAAACAGATATTTGTACCATGAATACGGTGAGATCAAGACGAGAAGTTATGTCAGAAACTGAAACTGCGGCAGGTTTGGTTTCATCGAAGTATTTGCTCGACATTGAAACCATATGGCAGCCGAGCGATTTGTTACCTGATAGCCGTTCTGAAGATTTCTACGATCAAGTCAAAGAAATCAAGGAAGTGACCAGGGAGCTTGGTTATGATGTTCTGATTACTTTAATAGGTGATTTGATCACTGAAGAAGCCCTTCCTACTTACGAGACATGGATCATGAATGTAGAAGGAATGGATCAATTGAGCAATAACAATTGGGTGAAATGGCTCCGCGGATGGACCTCTGAGGAAAATCGCCATGGTGATCTATTGAATAAGTACATCTATTTATCTGGCCGTGTTGATATGCGTGAAGTGGAGATTACCACCCAACACCTGATCAACGATGGATTTGATCCTGGAATGATGGACGATCCCTACAAGAATTTTATCTATACCAGTTTTCAAGAATTAGCTACCAATATATCACACAGACGCACAGGAACCCTTGCCAAAAAGGCTGGTTGCGTAAGATTAGCCAAAATGTGCGGAATCATCGCATCTGACGAGCTAAGGCATGCCAATGCCTATATGGATTTTGTGCAATACTTTTTCAATCTTGACCCAAATGAAACCATGCTTGCATTCGAGTACATGATGAACAAGCACATTGTGATGCCCGCGCATTTCATGCGCGAATCGGGCGTAAAACCTGCGGGGGAGTTGTACCGGCACTTCTCCAATGCTGCTCAGCGTTGTGGTGTGTATACTACCTATGATTACATTGATATTCTTGAACAACTTCTCAAAAGGTGGGATATTTCGAATGTTCGGGATTTGAAATCAAATGGCGAGAAAGCAAGGGATTATTTGATGGAATTGCCAGAGCGTTTGAAGAAAATAGCTGCCCGAATACGCATCCCATCTGAGCCCTACCCTTTCAAATGGGTGAAGCTATAATTTCATAATCCAGTATTCCTGGTACAAAGCATATATCAAGATTTCAAAAGTTTCCTGCTCTCAATTGGCGTGTTCGACCACACTACTGACTGGATAATGATATAAATCTCTTAGAAAGCAGAATGGGATTACTATAATTCTCATTCAGTTTCTGGGCATGAATCCCTGGCAATTTTAGATTAATGTCAAAAAAAATTCGACGAATATTGTTCATTTTCTGATTAACAATAATTAACTTCGTTAGAATTAACCAACTCTACTCCTATCATGAATAAGCTTCGACCATTTCTATGCCTATTCTTCTTAATGGCATTCGGACTGCAATTTAATAACGTAAATGCCCAGGAAGATGCTTCGATCGCCCAATTTTGGAACGAAGCCGCGCTCGCTGCTATAAGCCGTGACTTTGCGAGACCTACGGTGCATGCCAGAAACCTGTTTCACTCGTCTATTGCAATATATGACGCATGGGCGGCGTATGACCCGAATGCAGAGCCTTATTTGCTCGGGCGTACAAGAGGAACCTATACGAGCACCTTTAGTGGTGTTGCAATACCTGACTCTCCGGAAGCAGTGCAAGATGCGCGAGAAGTTGCTATCAGTTTTGCTGCATACAGATTACTGATTCACAGATTTCAGAATTCGCCTGGAGCATTTTTAACGACGGTTGATCTAAATCAGCGAATGATCGACCTTGGGCTTGATCGATTTAATACAAGTACAAGCTATGTGAATGGTGGACCAGCTGAATTGGGCAACTATATTGCCCAACAAATAATAAACTATGGTCTTACAGACGGCTCAAATGAATCTGCGGATTATGCCAATACATACTATCAGCCACTCAACAGCAATATATTTCCAGAACAGCCCGGTGCTGGTGATGTGACCGATCCAAACAGATGGCAAGCAATATCACTTTCTGTTCAGATAGATCAGTCAGGAAACGCGGTGAGCAACCCTCCATTCCTTTCACCGGAGTGGGGCAATGTTGTTCCTTTCGCATTGCATGAAGATGATTTGACGGTGAAGCAAAGAGATGGTCATTCATGGAATGTATACTTCGATCCGGGTATTCCTCCCCAACTAGATACAACTTCTGCTTTAGGATTTGAATCATTGTACAAGTGGAACCACTGTATGGTTTGCGTATGGCAGTCACATCTAGATCCTGACGTTGATGTGATGATAGACGTGTCTCCAGCCAATATCGGAAACCTGCAATCTTACCCTACCGCATTTGAAGACTATGTGGATTTTTACGATTTTGAGAACGGAGGGGTCAATAGCCCTGGTTATACCCTGAACCCAATCACCAATCAACCATACGAGACCCAATTTGTAAAAATGGGTGACTACGCCAGAATACTTGCCGAATTTTGGGCGGACGGACCGCAAAGCGTTACACCTCCCGGTCACTGGTTTAAAATATACAACGAAATAAGGCACAACCCACTTTGGGAAAATAAGTGGATGGGACAAGGACCGGATCTCGACCAGCTAGAGTACGATGTGAAAACATACCTAACTCTTGGGGGGGCGATGCACGATGCCGCGATTACTGCCTGGGGAATTAAAGGATATTATGATATTGCGAGACCCGTGACGGCAATCAGGTACATGTCATCGAAAGGACAATGCTCCGATCCTGATGGACTGAATTACCACCCTGCGGGTATGCCATTGATGCCAGGGCTCATTGAACAGGTGCTCGATGGAGATCCTTTGGCAGGTGAAGAGAATGAGAACGTAGGCAAGGTTAAAGTTTATACCTGGAAAGGACCTGACTACATTGTTGATCCCGAAACATCGCACGCTGGTGTTGGTTGGATATTGGGCGAAAACTGGTGGCCATACCAGAGACCCAGCTTCGTAACCCCTCCTTTTGCCGGCTATATATCTGGACACTCAACTTTTTCCCGTACGGCAGCGGAAGTACTTACTTTGACCACAGGATCTCCGTTTTTCCCAGGTGGGATGAGCAACTTCGTAGCCGAACAAAATGATTTCCTCGCCTTCGAGCAGGGTCCAAGCGAAACAGTTATTTTGCAATGGGCCACTTATCAGGATGCTTCTGATCAGTGCAGCTTATCCAGAATTTGGGGTGGAATACACCCTCCTTTCGATGATATCCCCGGAAGACTTATAGGGATTGAATTGGGTCCACAAGTGTTTAATGAAGCCAATAACATCTTTGAGACCGACCGACCTATTATTACATCAATCGTGTCAGACGATACTGTCATAAACATTGATGATATTGGATCTGTGTTTTCTGCAACTATCACCTATGATAGAGCTATGAATACAGCAATAGCACCGTCAATTACCTTTTTGGTTAATAACCCATTGGGGCCGGCTGTTACAGTGAGCAATGTAGGATGGATCTCACCGACCGAGTATAAAATTGACTACTTGGTTGGTAACAGCAATTTAGAACTTCGAAATATTTTTATGAGAGTGACTTCTGGCGTAGACGCAACAGGAATGCCACAAAATGTGTACCTCACAGATCGCCCCTTCGAAGTTGATACCAAAAAGCCGTTGGTCCTTATTGTCAACTCAGATACGGACCTTGCCAACGACCAAATTGCCCAGGGCAATGGGATTTCTGTAACAGTAGATCTAAATGAAAACTGTGATACATCTGTGATCCCCACATTTGCAATAATTAGCGCATCTGATCTCTCTGGGATAGTAAGTGTGAATGAAGCACTTAGTATGTGGGCTGATGATAACAGTTATACGTTGGTATTAAATGTATCCGACACCAATGAAGAGTTTGATGAGGTAGGAATTTCCATTTCCGACATTTATGATGCAGCAGGCAATCCTCTGGTTGCAGTCGATTACACAGCTCTTTTTGATATTGACACTAAGAATCCGGAAATTACTTCTACTGGCGTGAGCAACGATCTTCTCAACACTGCAACTGTCGGAAGTCAGGCATTGTCAATTACTTTCGGGTTCGACGAAGAGATGAACACCAATATAAATCCTGTCCTGGTATTTCCGGATGACAATCCCCTCGCATCTACCTTGGTTCCAAACTCTTTTGCTACAGGATGGGCAAATAACAACACCTTTACAGCTGTATTCAACCAAATAAGCAGTTCAGAAGAATTGTTTAATATCACGATTGAATTGGTCGGTTTTATTGACCAGGCTGGAAATACTCCGGAAGAATCCTTATTGAGCCCATTGTTTGGCATTGATACCAAGAAACCAACGGTTCAGGGTGTCTCTCCTACAGGCATTGTGTTAAACGATTCAGAAGTGGAAGATGGTGTGTTCGAACTCGAAGTGAACTTCGAAGAGCCAATGAATGAGTCACAGCTTTTATTGGTGCAGCTGAATGGGCCATCTGGCTTATCGGGCTCTATCAATTATAACCCTTTTGCCAGCAATTGGCTTAGCACCCAGGTATTCAAAGCAAGCTTTAACACCAATGATCAGGGAGTTGAAATTTCAAACGTGGGATTAAACTTGACATTTGGGCTAGATTTGGCTGGCAACACACAAACACCATTCACTGAATCAGCATGGATAAATATTGACACCAAAAATCCCGCAGTGAATGTGCTTCTGGCTAATACGTACGATGTGCATGCCGGAAATATTGGCGTTGCAGGTTTCTCCTTGTTGGCCATTTTTGATGAAGCTATGAGTCAAGATGACATACCTGAATACCTCTTCGATGCATCTTCTGATGTATTCGAAGTGCTTACATTCAATGGAGACTTGTCAGGCTGGGTGAACGACTTCACATATCAGGCATATTATGATGTTGCTGAGCTTGAAATTGAAATCTCGGATATCAGTGTTTCAGTTGCGAATTCATTCGATGCTGCAGGAAATTTGGTGGTCACTTCCATCTATGATGATTTCTTTTCAATTGGTATCACTACCACATCTGCCAGTGACCATTCGGCTTCTGGTAAATCATCAGTTTATCCAAATCCTTTCACGCGTGCAGATGCTCTCACACTTGAAATTGCAGAATCCATCCTTTCGCCAACAATACAGGTTTGGAGCACGGAAGGCAAAATGGTACATCAGCAGCAATGGGCAGCCCTACAAGCAGGAAAGCATTTGATTAGCTTACCACAACTTGCAGAAGGTGCTTACTTTTTGAACCTTACAGCGGAGAATCACAAAGAGACATTCAAGCTTGTAGTGAATCCATAAGCAGGGTATATCACCTTACAATACAGCCACACGCCTGTGAAAAACACCTGGTTTTCATCACAAAATAAAGGCTGCGGAGATAGGATTTGCAAAGTTGAAATCAAGGGCTTGTTGGCAGCAGTATTACTGCTGCCAACAGTTCTTGAAAACCTTCAATGCCAAACCTATACGAACGTAGCTCCTTTATACGAAGTATCAGCCCTGCCAACGAGCCTTAATTTTGGAAGTGGTGCAAGTTTCTATGACTACAACAATGACGGTCTGGATGATTTGAGTTTCACCATGACCAACGACAGCCTTAGATTCTACTTAAACACCGGCGACGGCTTTGAGCTACAGCCATCTTATGCATTCGGTGCCGGTGAATCTAAACAGGTACTATGGGTAGACTATGACAACGACGGTGATCTTGACTTTTTACTGACCATCAACAATGGACGCTACATTCTTTATCAGAATGATGGCAATATGAACTTTACTGATGTGTCTATTGCCGCTGGACTTTCAATCGAAAACGAAAGGCACTATGGTGCATCTTTTGGAGATTATGACAAGGATGGTGACCTGGACTTTTACGTTTGTACATATGCGCTCAATCCTGGTCCAAACACGTACAATGCCAACAACCATCTCTATCGCAACAATGGTGACGGAACATTCACAGATGTGACGATACAAGCTGGTGTGCAAGATGGAATCAGGCTTTCATTCCAGAGTGTATGGCTCGACTACAATGAAGATGGATGGCTGGATCTTTTTGTAATCAATGACCGGATTTATGCCAACTCATTGTACAAAAATAACGGCGATGGAACTTTTACGGACAAAGCTGCGGCTGCGGGGATACAATTTGCAGGGCAGGACCCCATGACAAATACCATAGGAGATTTTGACAATGACGGAGACCTGGATATTTACCTTACCAATACAGGCATTCCAGCCAAACAACCTAAATTGCTTGTAAACAACGGAAATGAAACATATACTGACCAGTCGCTTGAACACAATGTACAATTACCATATTGGACCTGGGGAGCGCTTTGGGTGGATTATAACAACGATACTTTCCATGACTTATATGTATGTACAGGCAACCCCAATCCAAATGAACTATTACAACCGAACTTCTTCTTTGGAAATACAGGCGCAAATTTTTTCCAACCTGCGAACAGTGCATTTACAGAAGTAATCCATGCACGAAGCTATTCACCAGTTAGAGGCGATTTTAACAACGATGGATTTTATGACATTGCAGTACTCAATGAAGCACCTTATGATGTGATGCTGTGGCAAAATTCAGGAAATGACAATAACTATATAAAAATTACACTTCACGGAACAGCATCCAACACCTTTGCTATAAGCAGCTATATAAGGGTGTATGCCGGGGGAAATGAGTATATGCAATTTACCCACTGTGGTGAAAATTATCTTGGCCAAAACTCTCAACATCATATTTTTGGATTGGCCGAATACGAAATCGTAGACTCTGTTCAAGTAACATATTTAAGCGGACATATTGATACTTATTACGACCTGGAAGTGAATCAGTGGTATCATTTTACCGAGGGTGACAATATTGAGTTGATAATAAACAGCGATGTACCCACCAATCTTTGCGAAGGTCAGCAAGTTGTTCTAGATGCGGGAGAACATCCCCACTATTTATGGAACACAGGTCACGATGGGCAATTTCTTGAAGTTGATGAAGCCGGAATTTATTCAGTTACCGTGACAAACCAATTTGGGGTTTCTAAAACGGCAGAAATTGAAGTGACAGTATCACCTTTGCCTGAATTACTTGTATCTATTACAAATGTATTGTGTGCAGGAGATTCAACCGGGGTTATCGTCTTACAGAATATTATGGGAATTGACCCTGAAGAAGTAGTATGGAGCAATCAAGCCAGTGGTGACAGCATCAGTGGATTGGTAGCCGGTGCTTACGATTATATCTTTACTGACATCAATGGTTGCATGGCGGATGCTACAGCCGTTATTACTGAACCAGATCCATTGAATATTCAGCTTTTCGTGCAAATGGAAAACGTAGGAAATGATGGCAGCGTGCTCGTATTTACTACTGGCGGGATTCCACCATATACCGTTGTGTTTAATGGTGAAATACTTAGTGGAAACACGGCTACAGGCTTGGCAGCTGGCACATACACTGTCTCTTCCATAGATAATAACGACTGTCAGATAGACTCAACCATTTACGTTGGCAACCTGTCCAGCACCGGGAATATGATAAACAACGGTTTCGATATTTTTCCGAATCCTGCCCGAGATGTGATCAACATCAGAATGAACCGAAACAACGTTCATTCCTACCTTGAAATATCTGATTCGCAAGGTGCTCTTGTTCTCAGGATCCCATTGTCTTCAGAGTCGACACAGAATATACCAATTGACCTATCTCCAGGACTTTATGCAGTTCGGTTGCAGACCTTAAATGCTTCTCGAACAGTCAAACTTGTTGTGCATTGAAAACCCTGTGTCAATTTGTCCACAATTCAGCGAATGTTATCCAAAAATGAAAGTTCCAGGAATATTTATCCATTGTTAATTTCAAAATCAGGCAACTATAAAATCCAGGCACCAATGGTTATTTAGTCGCTGTTTTAATCTGCTGGTTATTTAAAGTAAGATTAACGTCTTTAGAGTGATTAGGACATGGTACTCCTGTACTTTGGCTCCAAAAAAATCACTAAACATGAAATCAAAATTTACATTAACTGCCGGACTATTGACCGCAATAGTGCTTCATCCTGGAAGTGCAGTCTTTTCTCAGTTACCAGGGACAGATACACCTTTCACTTTGCAATTGCTCCATGCATCCGATTTGGAAGGAGGGGTAGATGCCATAGAACGCGCTTCTTTCTTCGCTGCCATAGTTGATGGCCTTGAAGATAGTTATCCAAATACCATAAGACTTTCGGCAGGAGACAACTACATTCCAAGTCCTTTTTTTAATGCCGCTTCAGACCCGTCATTTCGAACCACTTTGCGAAATGTAAATGAAGACCTTTTCGGTTTGGCATTGAACAGCACTGACATAAGAGAAGCAGCCGGACGTGCTGATCTTACCATCATGAACATTCTTGGTCTTGATGCTTCTGCGCTTGGCAACCATGAATTTGATGCTGGTACACCTGTTGTTCAAGAACTTCTCGCGCGACTTTATCAGGGTACCACTTCACTTTCACAAGTTCGTTGGTTTGGTACCCAATTTCCATACTTGAGTGCCAACCTTGACTTTACCAACGATGCTTCACTTTCATCCTTATACACCAGTGCCATTTTGAGCAACGATGCCTTCAAAACTGACCCATCTAATTTTCCGGACAATTCACCTAAAATTGCTCCCGCAACACTGATAGAACGCGGTGGGGAATTGATTGGTGTAGTAGGAGTTACTACCCAACTCCTTGCGCAAATCTCTTCTCCTGGCGGTGTTGTCGAAGTAACGGGTGGTCAGAATGACATGCCTGCATTGGCATTGGTAATACAACCGCTGATTGACGATCTCACATCATTGGGTGCCAACAAAATAATTCTGGTATCACACCTACAGCAATTTACTTTTGAAGCAAATTTGGCTGGTCTGCTCAGCGGTGTTGATATCATCGTTGCAGGAGGTTCTGATCAGATACTTGCGAATCCCGGAACAAGACTTGCCGCCGGCGATGTTGCTGCAGGTGCTTATCCATTTATTACACAGGACGGTGAAGGAAACCCTGTTCTTATTGTAAGTACTGATGGTGAATATAGCTATGTAGGAAGATTGGTAGTCAATTTCGATATGAACGGTATAATTGACACCAGCTCATTGAATTCAGCTATAAATGGCCCTTATATTTCTGATCTTGAAATGACCAACGATGTATGGATGGACTCTCCGGCCGCTTTTGCTCCTAATTCCAAATTTGATCTTGTAACCAGACTTACCGACGCTATTCTTGACATCGTAACCGTAAAAGATGGCAATGTGGTTGGTAAATCAGATGTATTTCTAGATGGACGACGCAGTCAGGTTCGGACACAGGAGACCAATATGGGGAATATTTCTTCTGACGCAAACCTGTTCGTAGCAAAGCAATTTGATGCTTCTACCATGGTCTCTATCAAAAATGGAGGTGGCATTAGAGCAGCCATCGGCGAAGTGGTGGAAACAAGCCCTGGGGTGTACAGCTTCCTCCCACCACAAGCAAACCCCCTTTCTGGCAAAGAAGCCACTGAAGTTTCTCAGCTGGACATAGAGAATTCTCTTAGATTCAATAACCTGCTTTCATTGGTCACTGTAAGTGCTTCGGGATTGCTGCAGCTTATGGAGCATGGATTCGCTGCAACTACCGCAGGAAGTACGCCTGGTCAGTTTCCCCAAATTGGCGGACTTCGTGTGTCTTTTGACCCAATGCTCACCCCAGGCAGCAGAATTAGAAACTTGGTAATTGTAAATGAAGATGGTTTGCCAGTTGATAGTATTGTGGGTGATGGAAGCATTCTCGGTGATCCAAACAGACCTATCAGGGTGGTAACGTTGAACTTCATGGCCAGCGGTGGTGATGGTTATCCTTTCGTTGCACTTTCATCGGACCGGGTTGACCTTAATACTGTAGGACTCCCTGAAGGCGAATTCAACTTTGCAATAGCTGGTTCAGAACAAGATGCTCTTGCAGAATACATGTATGCAAACCACAGCACGACTCCCTATTTAGCAGCTGAAACAGGTGCCGAAGAAGACATTAGAATTCAAAATTTGAGCGATCGTAATGATGAAGTTTATTTCTTCTGCAATGAAGGCTTCTTCCCAGCACCTACCAACCCGCGAATCGTTCAAAGTTCGCAGAACAGTTTTGTTGTTGCCAGGTGGAATCCTGCCCCAGGCTCAGTTAAATGTTTGGTGCAAGGAGGCGTTATTGGAGGCCAAATTCTGTCGCAGGAAGTATTCGGTACCAATGGCAACGCTCCAGATCGACTAAGGGTGCCAAAAACAATGTTACAGCTAGGACAACTTCACTATTTTAATGTATCATGTTCTTGCTCATTGGATCCGGAGGTGAGCAGTGAAACTACAGCCAACGTTTATTTCATTCCTTTGGCAAATCAACCAGCAATTGTAATTGCTGCCAATCAGGTAGATGACTATACTGGAGTCACAATCCAAGAAGGTGAACTTTCCGTGTACCCGAATCCAACAAATGGAGGAAATGTAAATGTGGCTCTGAACCTTCCCATGGCAGAAGTGGGTACTCTTGATATTATTGATATGGCCGGAAGAAGAATCGCTAGTAGAAATATTGTTTCCAGCGAAACACAGAATGTTAGCATTGACTTGCAAGACCTTCCTGGGGGTATTTACACCATTGTTTATACCGGAACAGTGTTGCGTATTACAGAAATGCTTCTTGTTCAGTAAGTTCGAAGTGTATTCCAATCAACGACTAAAAGGACTCCTCCGGGGGTCCTTTTTTTGATTATTCCGCATTAACTTGTTATAGAAAGGAACAGGGTCTATCTGCATACAATCAATAATAAAGTTCTCAGATTCAAAAAAAAGAAGCAATAGTTGCACAATTCTAACTTTAGGGTTTATTTTTGGTGCAGAAGTTCTGATTTTAACAGTTCTGCGCTAAAAAACACCACATGAAAGAAATTACTGTTGAAGAATTTGATGCTTTAAGGAAGTCAGGCGGCAACTTTCAGTTAATAGATGTCCGAGAGCCCTATGAGCGCGAAATTGCAAGTCTGGGTGGAGAGTTGATCCCCCTCGCTGAGATTATGGACAATGCTGATAAAGTGCTAAGAGACAAAAAAGTAGTGGTGTATTGCAGAAGTGGCAAGCGGAGTGCATCTGCTGTACAGGCACTGGAACAGTTGCACGGCTTTGAAAACTTGTACAATCTGGAAGGGGGAATATTAGCCTACGCTGACCGGATCGACAGTAGCATTACCAAGTATTGATTGCTTTATAAAATCACAATCTATTCAAAAACCCAATTATCCTTGCAGGATGAGATTGCTACATGTTCTAATTATTGCTTTTATACTTTCACAGGCAATTGATCTACAAGCACAAAAGAACAGGTTTCGCTTTGCACAGTCTTATTTTGGGCTACAAAGTGATGTCCTTATAGGAGCATCGACGGATATTCCAGCGATGGGGGCCTTAAGGATCGCCTTGGGTGGGACACATTTCTGGAACAAGGCCGACTTCTACATTACTTTTCCACTCCTCACCACATCCTTTGATGAAAGTCCGGCAAAGTATTCAGAAGGTGTAATAACCGGTGGCCGATATTTGCCTTTTGGACTGAAATCCAAATACCCAACCCCATTTATTGGGCTGCAATGGATCACCCCCAGGTTCAGTTATGGCGAAGGGCCTGAATGGAACCATAGCCGACTGGGATTAGAAGCAGGCTTCTCGATCATTGTGAAAAAACAATATACCCTGGAAGCATCTTTTCACTACATCGAACAGCCTGTACTCTCCTACCCAACCGGGCGAGAAGATTATCAGGATTTGTATTTACACAATACAGTTTTCTCAATTAATTTCAAGAAATATCTTGATTTCACCGCTGGAAATGCATCGCCCGAAGGCCAGGCATATCTTGAGAAAACTATGACGAAATTTGAGAAATCCAGAAGCTTCTCAGCATGGAATGTGGCCTTGGGTCTTTCATCCAATCTGACACTGCAACAATACCAATTTGCAGAAGGATATTCATTCTTACCTGAGAGTACAGGCTTGAGCCTTTTGCCAGATGTAGCCATAGGATATTATATGCACAAGACCGATATGGCTGTGAGAATGTCTTTCAGGCCAGTGAATACAGGACAAGATGCCTATGGATTGAACTGGGAATTGATGGAATATAGATTGGCAGCCGAAGGATTTAAATTTCTCTTTGATTACCATGGCTTCGTGCCATTTCTGGGATTAGGTGCTGGGGCTTCACATACCGAACTTAAAATTGAAGATGATGGGATGGTGTTGACAAATGTACGTGGATGGCAACCCCAGCTGTCTCTCATTCTTGGATGGGATATAAGGCCCACACCGGTAGATTGGTTTATTCTGCGTACCAACATCCGATACAGTCCGGATTTGAAAATTGAGTTGGACGGAATTAAAGTTTCAAATCAAAATCTTGAGATTAACTTTATTCAATTTGTATTCTATCCCAAACGGTTTAAAAATCAAAAAGAATGATCTACACAGTTTTTCTCATTATCCACATTTTCGCTGGCACCATTTCTCTGCTCTCTGGTGCAATAGCATCGTGGGTGGTCAAAGGTTCAGCAATGCATATACGGTTTGGTAGAATTTTCGCGGTAGCAATGCTTACAACTGGATGCACTGCCGTGGTGATGAGTATTCTCCAAACCAATTATTTTCTGCTTAGCGTGGGGTTCTTCTCACTTTTTCTTGCCGGATCAGGATGGATCTGGGGCTTTCGTGTGGCTCCAGAGATTAGATTAAAAAGATCCAGACAAATAGGGGTTGCTGGACTTGCTTCAGCCGCTTACATGCTGTACCTCGCACTTTCAGGGAGTTCAATAAATATTGTACTCATTGTATTCGGGGCATTGCTACTTATTTTTTCTGCAAGTGATGTGTTCAGAAAAGGGATTCCAAAATCCCACCACTTAATTCACGGTGGCAGAATGGGGGGAGCTTACATAGCTGCATGCACTGCCTTTTTGGTTGTAAATATTCCTTCAGACTTTCCTATTAGCGGTATATGGATTTGGCTTGGACCAACGATTATAGGAACACCCCTTATCGTTATTGCTTTAAGAAAATGGAGTAATAGATTCCCTACAAGATAGGAACCTAATTCTGGATTTTGTGTGCTCCAAAACCGCAAATTGAGTTGCACATCTATGTAGAAAGTCGTTTTTCTATGCGCACCAATGCATCGGATATTCTTCTAAAATCTGAAACTTGTGCCGATCCAATGGCATCCAGATCGAAGCTTATCATACCGCGTATCTTCCATACCTCCAGAATTTCCTCCTTTCCAATGCGGTATGGTTTGTAAGCCTGGTTTTCTGAAACCAACTCATACCCTTCGCCAGAAGGCAATGCATAGACCCTTTTGAATACTATGCCCTCACTTTTTGTGAGCAACACATACCGCTCACCGAAACGAATGGCATTCCAGTCCGACACATACTCCCCCACCACGTATGCCCCCGATGGAATGGGCAACATACTGTCCCCACCAATTTGAAACAACCTGTAGGTGCGGTCTTTTGGCAGTTCGGGAAAGGGCATTGCAAAACTAGGCAGCGCCTCCACATATTCCATATCCCCATAACCTTGCAGGTATCCTGCGGTTGCCTTTACTGGCACCAGGGTGGCCTTCTCAACTCCAGTATCTGAGTCTATGATCACAGGTAATATCCTGAGCAATGATCCCGAAAAATCATTTGGTGGTTTGCCTGTGGAAAGGTCAACGAAGAGCAAACTATCAAGACTAACCTCAAAAAATACAGCCATGTGCTGAAGAGTGAGGATCCTGGGTTCAGCGCGGCCCTCCTCATAGGCCCCAATAATGCCGCGTTTGAGCCCTAGCCTATCGGCAAGCTCCTGTTGAGTGAGATTTCTTTCTTTGCGTAAATAGCGCAGGTTTTGACTAAGGAGCATAAGTTGCTGGGCTGATAATGGATGCCAATTTAATCAGATTTCTAATTAAATTGGTTTTCAATCATGACTTTACTCTCCACATTGCAATACATTTGCTGTTGGAAACTTGTGCTGCGCGCTTCTTGCCAGACAATACCTGTTCTTAAATTCGCAAGGTGAAACACACTTTACATCTGCTTATTCTATTGATTGTGACCGCTTGTGGAACCGGCCATGAGCACAGCGATAAAATGATATTCCGCTACAATGAATCGGCGGGAATTTCATCGCTGGATCCTGCCTATAGCCGCAACCTGGAGAACATATGGGCATGCAATATGCTCTACAATGGATTGGTTGAGATCAACGACAGTTTGCAAATTGTTCCTTCCATCGCCAAAAGCTGGAGAATAGACAGCACTGGTACCCGTTACCAATTTGTTCTCAGAGATGATGTGCGATTTCACGACAGTGAAGTATTTCCTGATGGTAAGGGAAGAATCGTAGTTGCAAGCGATTTTGTGTACAGTTTTCAGCGCTTGCTCGATGCCAAGATGTCTAGCCCTGGTTCTTGGGTATTTGGCTCTGCCAGGGAGAGCTATCCGTTTGTGGCATTGAATGACACCGTGCTTGAGATTCATCTTGCAAAGCCTTTCCCAGCTTTTCTCGGGCTTCTGGGCATGGAATATTGCGGGGTAGTTCCACATGAAGCGGTAGAAAAATTCGGTGAGGATTTTCGCAGCAAGCCAGTGGGAACCGGACCCTTTAAAATTAATTTTTGGATTGAAAATACACGACTGGTTTTGATCAAGAATGAGCACTACTTCGAGCGTGACGAAAGCGGTGCATCCCTGCCCTACCTCGATGCTGTTTCTGTGTCATTCATTCCCGATAAAAGCGCAGCATTCTTAGACCTGCTCAAAGGCAATTTCGATTTTATTTCGGGCCTGCACCCGAGTTATAAAGATGAGCTGCTTACCCCAAATGGGGTGCTGAATGAACTTTACGCCAAGGAACTCTATTTGCAAAGACATCCTTTTCTGAAGACAGATTATCTTGGATTTGTGGTGAATCCCGTTGGTGGAGCTGAAAGCCCCTGGCAACAGCGCGACCTGCGCAGGGCTGTGAGCTATGCCATAGACCGGGAGTCCATGGTGCGCTACCTTCGCAACAATGTATATACTCCCGCTTCCGGAGGCTTTATTCCCGAGGGAATGCAGGCGCACAACAGCTCATCAGGATATTCCTATCAACCTGATTCAGTAAGGACCATTTTGAAAAGATTGGGCTATGCAGGTGGCAAAGGCTTACCTGAGCTACGCCTCAGCACTACCAGCGACTATGTAGACCTGTGCGAATATGTGCAGCATCAATTGGGCGTGTTTGGCATCCGCATGAAAGTAGATGTGCTGCCTGCATCAGTGCACAGGGAGCTTTCCGCCCAAGGTAGCCTGGAATTTTTCAGAAAGTCATGGCTTGCCGACTATCCCGACGATGAGAATTTTATGGCACTCTTTTATGGCCCCAATAAAACACCTGCTGGCCCCAACTATTTTCTTTATCAGAATGCTGAATTCGATGCGCTCTACGAAAGGTCAATGAATACCAATGTTTACAACGAGCGGAGCTTGTTGTACAGCAAAATGGACAGCCTTGTGATGGCTGATGCCCCTGCTGTAGTGCTTTACTACGATGTAGTTATGCGGTTTATTTCAAAGAAAGTAAGCGGCCTGGACGCCAGCCCTATGAATGTGCTGGACCTTCGAAGGGTTCGTATCGAGAAGTGACATGGGATTGGGTTGTTAGTGGATTTCGAATCGTTTATGCTTTTTTGTCCCGGGTATTGGTGCTGTATCTTTTTTAGGGAATCAATGTCAGGAAGGGTTGCAGGTAAATTCTAAGGTTTTCTCTGTGGAGCCATTGCATGATTCTAGGTGTTAGATGCCGAAAGAAGGTCTGCACAGCATAATCTTGTATACACAGGAACTAACCTTACCTTTGCAGTGTTATTCATTAACCCTTAAAACCATTATTATGTCTTTCAAACTACCTGATCTTCCGTATGCTTTCAATGCATTGGAGCCCCATATAGACGCTAAAACCATGGAAATACACCATGGAAAGCACCACGCAGCTTATACCAACAACCTGAACGCAGCTTTGGCTGGAACACCCAATGAGGGTAAGACCATTGAGCAACTGCTCGCGATGGTAGAGCAACTTGGACCGGCCGTTCGGAACAATGGCGGTGGCTTTTACAACCACACCATGTTTTGGGAAATCATGACACCAAATGGGGGCGGTGCACCTACGGGAAAACTAGCTGATGCCATTAACAGTGACCTCGGTGGATTCGATGCTTTTAAAGAGACTTTTAATAAAGCAGCTGCTACAAGATTTGGAAGCGGCTGGGCATGGCTCTTGGTTGGAAGTGATGGCAAACTCAAGGTTAGCTCAACACCCAATCAGGACAATCCCCTCATGAATGTTGTTGAAGTAAACGGTATGCCAATAATGGGAATTGATGTGTGGGAACATGCATATTATCTTCATTATCAAAACCGAAGACCTGATTATGTTTCTGCGTTCTGGAACGTAATCAACTGGAATAAGGTGGCCGAAAATTTTGATAAGGCAACCCACTAATCTTCAAATTCACAAAACATGGGGGCCTCAGACGGTAAGTCTGAGGCCTTCTTTTTACATTATATTTGCGGCCTGATGGCAATGCAGGAGATAAATATCAAAAACAAGAAAGCTGGCTTTGAGTATGAATTCATAGACAAGTACACAGCTGGAATGATCATTACTGGTCCTGAAATAAAATCCATCAGGATGGGCAAAGCGAGTATCATGGAATCTTATTGTTTTCTGAAGAGTGGAGAACTTTGGATCCGCGGAATGCATATTAGTCCATATGAACCAGCCAGTTACAACAATGAAACACCAGTAAGAGACCGTAAACTCTTGTTGAACCGCACAGAAATTGAGAAACTCCAAAAGGCCTTAAAGAACAAGGGACTAACCATCATTCCATTAAGGGTATTTCTTTCGGAAAAAGGATATGCCAAGCTGGACATTGCGCTTGCAAGAGGTAAAAAGATTCATGATAAGCGGGATGACCTGAAAGCCAAGGATGACAAACGTTCTATGGACCGGGCTATGAAACACTAAATCAAGGTCTTTTTGAGTCGGCTGTAGAGTTTCAGAAGCTCAGGTTTTAGTGCACTCTGATTGTCCAGTTCTACCATTAGTAGGTCATCATTTATAGTATCGCTCAGCTTTAAGTCACCTATTGCATGAACTGCAAATGGTTCCTTTTCATAGGTTTCAGTGAATGCTTGCGCATAGGCTGTGTAAATACCAATCCATTTAAGGTAAATGGCCATGGCATCTTTTGGTTGTGAAGTGTTAGACAGTGCAGTTTTAAGTCTCGATTCTTCCTCATTGTATGTTCTAATCAAGGCAGGTATGGAATTAAGGCGCTCATATAATTGATCGTAAGGGTTGGTTGTTTCTAATGGCTGCTCTTTGGCAGTGACAAACCCCAAGGAAATTCCCGCAGAATGGAGCTCATCTAGCTTTGATGATTTTACCATCGCTAGTTTTGGTATAAATGGTCTTCTAAAAAAGTAGGTATTGATTTCAAAAACAGCATCTTCCCACAGCTCCATCAGCTGGCTCCTGTCTTCAGTACCTACAGCCCTGATGAGCAGAAGCGCTTTCTCCGTAGTCATTGGATCTTATCTTTTTATAAACCTTTTCAAGACCCGGCTGTCGTCCAAACTAAATTCTACGAAATACAGTCCTGATGTTAAGTGCTTTATAGGAACAGTGTAGGTTGATCCTGGAGAAATACGCTGCATTTGTTCTGAAAGCAATTTACCTGAAGGTTCAAAAATCTTGATCTTTAATGATCGATCAAGGACCAAGGTGCTTGTAAAGAACAATTCATCGCTGCTTGGCACAGGAAACAATGTGAAACCATCATCATTCAGAGCTGCATTGCCCGAAACGCTAAGATTGAGTGGCCATGTGAAGGATGCAAAGAAAACATCTCTCCCACCTATGGCGCTTACGGGAGTTGCATTCGGATCAATTCCCAGGGAAGTGAGAAAAGAGCCTGTCATCATCAATTTACCACTTACACTTTCCCCGGTTCCGGAATGGGCGAACTCATCATGTGTACCACCAAAAATCGAAGCCCATTCATAATTGGTTTCATTGTTATTTTCCTGATAAACAGCTGCAAAAATATCACCTGCACCAGCTGAGTTGAACACAGCACTGGGATTGTCTTGCTCAAAATCGATGTTTACATCAAATGAACCGGCAATTTGTATAAACGGGTGGTTTACATGAAGCCAGGCAAGCTGGCTATTGATTCCGGCACTCCTGGGCGAAAATGCCAGATGAAACATATCATTCACATCAGTGGAGAAGGAATAGGAAGCAACGAAAATATCCTTGAAGAAAGGTGTCAAGGTGAATGTCTCACCGGATGGATCAAAATCGGTTGCTGCCTGAATTTCGCCTCCGAAGTACACCCTCTGCACCGATTCCACCACGCAAACCTGTCCCATGCGGTTACCTGCACTCAGATTTTGAAGTTCTATGGTCCAAATTTCAGAACCACCAGTATTCATAAGGCTTCCAAACAATTCTGCTTCTGGAAATGGACCACTGCTGCCATTTATCTGCCCGCCAAAAGCGAGGAAATTTCCGGAAGTTCCAATGGTAGAAATTTCATCTATGCCAGAAGTAGAAATGAGTCGGTGCCAGATGTACTCCCCATCCTCAGAAAGCTTGATTACTACTGCATCCTCACCCCCATTGCTGTTTACAAATACGGTTGCAGCTCCTGGGTCTACATCGAGTTGACCTGAAAAACTCATCGCGAAATATGCGTTGCCATCAGCATCAGCCTCAAGTGCTGTTGCCACATCAAAATTCAGAGTGCCGAAAGTTCTCAACCAGAGCAACGTGCCATTCTCATTGTACTTGGCCAAAAAAGCATCTTTCCCGGCAACGGCAGAGACTGTGGTATTGGCACCGAGCGGGTTGAAATTCACATTGCTCGAAAAAGAGCCAGCCAGCAGTATATTTGAGTCTGTGGTAGTCTTGACAGCTGTGGTATTCATACCATTTGATAGGCCAATTCTTCCAAGATTCAAAGACCATATCAATTCATTACTCTCTTGAGAATACCGCGCAAGAAAAAGATCCGGACTCCCTAAAGCACTCATATTTTGGGTGGTACCCATTGGATTAAAATTTACTGTACCCCTGAATTGTCCAAAAACCAAGACATCTTGGGTTCCGATAAATGTTATGGATTCACCTTCATCGTTCTGTGCTCCACCAAATGCCAGGCTGCTACCGAACTCGTACATAGGATTTTGGGCATACAAACTCCCCTGCAATGATATAGCGATTGTGGCCAAAAATATGAGTTTCATAATTTTAATACTTTAGTGTAAACAATTGATTACGAGATCAAAACTTAAATGTTTTGACCAGTTTTCTGTTCATCTGTGTTTATTGAAAATTTCTGAAGTATATCTTTGTCTCCCAATTCTTTAGAGAGCCCTTCAAACGTATCCATCGGAACATTGAACAAATCCATGATCAACAACCCGTCGAGGGCATTATTGAAGTGAGGATCTACATTAAATGCTACAATCTTAGCATTCTGACCAAGATATTTCTTTAACAATGCTGGCAGCCTGAAGTTTCCCAACTCAATATCTTCAATAATTCGATCGAGCCTTTTTATATCTTCTTTGGTGCTCCTATGCAGCAATTCCAGGTCAGGGTCTCGTGGATCTATTTCGGGAATGTACTCATTACGTGGCTGCACGAGCGCCGCAAGTTCTTTGTCGAAGTAATGCTTGCGAATAAAGGATATGATCAGGTATTTTGAAAACTTGCTGAACTCACCGCTTATGCTTACTGGGCCAATCAAATACCTATACTCCGGGTTCTTCAAAATAAAGTATAAAATACCCTTCCACAGCATAAACAAGGAAAGTGGTTTCAATTGGTATTCTTTCACTACAAATGAACGACCAAGTTCAATACCCTCGTTAAGTATGGGTTTGAAGCCTTTTTTGAGCTTAAAAAGACTGTTTAGATAAAAGCCATTTTTGCCATAACGTTGTAAAATCTCTTTGCCCATGCCTAGGCGGTATGCGCCGACTACTTTGCCATTCTCATCATCCCACACAAAAAGGTGCCGGTAGTATAGGTCGTACTGATCAAGGTCTATATTCTTCCCAGTTCCTTCTCCCACTTCCCTGAAGGTAATTTCTCTGAGACGTCCTATTTCATATAAAGTATTGGGAATCAATTCAGATGTTGCCCAGAAAACCTTGTATTCTTTGGTTTGAAAAAGCATGTGGCCTTCGGCTTCAAGCGCATTTACTTCAGTTTTAAGGGCTTCAGCATTTCTCGGGAGCACCACTTCTTTCCATTTTTTGCGGAAGAGCACAGGTCTGAAAAAAGGCTTTACAGAAATTGGTAGCCCAAGCAAGTAGGTTTTTATTCTGAGGAATCGACCATATTCGTAGAGATCGAGAAAATCGTCCTGATCGGTGGTGCTGATAGCCCTCCCGATTCTCAATGAAATTTCTCGCTCCCTCTTGGTAAAAATACCAAGTGGTGCAGAAAGCCCTGCCATGCGTGGATTCACAAGTTCGAGAAGGTGAAAAAGCAAGCTATTGCTGCCATTCAGAAAAACAGGTACGACAGGGACTTTCTGCGATTTAATAAAATGTAAAGCAGAAGGTTGCCAAAGCTTGTCGCGTACCGATGCATGTCTGATGTTATAGGTGCTTACCTCACCAGCCGGAAATATAACCAATATGCCTCCTGCGCCTAGATGAAGCGCAGCAAGCTTAAGTCCTTCATCATTGTTTGGTATGGAAATATTTCGCTCAAAGGGGTCTACTGAAATAAAATAGTCGTTGACAGGTTCCAGAGAAGTGAGCAGGAAATTGGCCATTACCTTGATATCGGGTCTGATCCGGGCAAGCACTCGCAGAAGCACAAGTCCGTCGATACCTCCCAAGGGGTGATTTGCAACCACCACACAAGCTCCTTTCTTTGGCAAGTGGCTATTCTCGCCTTCTACTTGCTTTATTTCCACACCAAGGTCGTCAAGCACAGCATCTACAAAATCCAAACTTTCCTTCTGGCTGTATTTGGTGTAAAGGTTGTTGATGCGATCAATTTTGAGCGCACCCATAAGCAATTTTGCAAAACTCGCAGCACGCTGGCTATCAATCAGTTTTCTTTTGGGCGCACCGTTACCTTTCGGTTCTTTCATACCTTCGAAAATACTAAGCAATCATGTAAGACAGATGACAAATGCCAAGAATTATCCACATTGTAAAACCAAAACCGGGTGCTAGAACGTTATGTTCTTAAAGTCATCGTTATGAAAACGCCCATGTTGATCGGTTTAACATTTCTCTTCTGCGCTGTAGGTTGCGCACAGAATCATGAAAATGAAGCCAAGCATACTTATAAG
>JBGTBE010000058.1:0-46205 GCA_041749535.1 Cryomorpha sp.
CTTTCTGTTGCTTTTGCTTTTTTCAGGCGAGCTGCCAGCACAGGTCATCAGCCGTTATTATCAGGTACTGTCAGGCGATAAGCTTGTGGGTGAAGTGCAAGCCAAAAAACAGATCCTGGGCGAGTCTATTGAATACGAAGTGCATTCGGAAGTTACTTTATCCATGGTTATCTCAGTGCGAGTTTCTTATAAAGTAAAGGCTGTTTTCCTCAACGGAATGCTTCAGACTTCCTCAGCCATCGTTTACCTAAATGGCTCCCTCAAAAATAAAGTGGATGTAGCCCGCAAAAATGGATATTATGAGGTGGTGATTGATGGGGATGCGCACCGTATTGATGGGAGCATCACCGCTTCATCGGCATCTCTGTATTTCGAGAAACCAGGCCATGCAGGTCATGTTTTTTCCGAGACCAGCGGGGTATTAAAACGCATTTCTACCCTCACCGACGGGCAGCTTCTTCTCGTTGATCCCGACAAAGATTCTGAGGTAAACAGGTATTTGTACACAAGTAATACCCTCCTCAAATCCATAGAGATTGAACGCTTTATGGTACCAACGCTTTTGATAAAGCACGTGCGCGATTCATAGTATAAATCTTCCCTGAAAGGCATTCGCTTCTACACAATGCCTGCACATATTGCCTATTCGATTCTCAAGAGCCGAATATGGTCAACCATGGCCCGGTTTACCTCAATGTTCATGTTGGTATTCCAGGGTTGCAATGATATTTCCAGGGTATCTCCCTTACCTGTGAGTTCCAATTTTTGCACGTTGGTGTATCCCCAATCCGACCACTCATGGAGGCCTCGTTGGGGCATTACAATGGGGCCTTCATAATTGCCGTTCATGAACAGAGATCGAAGGGCACATTTGTTGTCAGTATTGACGTGCCCGCTGCCATTGGCATAGCGAATGTCCAGGAGGTAGATACCAGCCGCCACACGCAGAGGAATTTTTAGCTCCGTATTCACGGCTGTTGAAATCTCCACAAAGCCCTTACCTGTGTAATTCAGCGATGCAGCTGTTGACCTTCCGGCAAAATCTTCCATCTCGAGTGTAGTAATTTGACCACCGTGGCTCATCGGCTCACACATAAATGAATGAAATCCGTTGGCACCCACAGCCACCACCGCGTACTCGGCAGGTTCAGCTTCTGCTGAAACAATTTTAAAATTTTCATTTACATCCTCCTGCCGCATGCCATTTTTATAAATAGCATATGATTTCGCATTTTCAACAAGCTTCCACCTGAGTGTATCGCCATTCCATCTTGCAATGGGGTTGGGCGGGCTGTACGCATTTGCCGAAAGGTTGGCACCGCCCTCAGAAAAGCCTTTGTTATTCATCGTGATATGTATACTGTGATTCCCGGTCAGATCAGCGGAAATTTCTGCAACAGCCGCTTCTTTTCCATCAATAAGCACTTTCTCTTTTTCCTTCCCGAAGCCTGACACAGTGATGTCGAGAACCGCATTGCGGTAATGAAAATTACCCATCTTCATTTCCCCTCCGAATCCCTCGGGTATCACCGGATGAAAGGTGAGTTTCTCAGGCCCGAAATCCATCCCCAAAAACACCCTGTGCACCATGGCAATATTGCCCGCAATGCTCCAAAGCATCTGATGGGAGTTGATCTCCGTTGCTTTGTAGTCGCCCGTTTCTACATCCATATTTTCATAGTTTGAAAGAAAGAGCGCCGCCGGTCGGTAGATGGATGCCAGGCCATGGTTTAGTACTTTTTCGTTGCCCACTTTTGCCGCAGCAAGGTTCCAATAGGCTTGCACAAATGGCCACACAGCATCGTTGTGATAAGGTGGTATTCCCGGAATTTGGGGATAAATGCAAGGGGTACCAAATGGGGTGAGTGGCCCATTTTCAATTATTTCTGCAGCCCGCTCTGCGGAAGCGATTTCAAAAATCACTGAAAGTGCTTCGCCCAAGGCCTCAAAGCGAGGAGACACCTGCGTGTGATGGCGGCCATAGAGGTACTGTGCATAGTAGCCTTTGTCTTCCATCCAAAGAAAATCGTTCATCCCCTGTTTTATTCCCTCAGCCCGAGCTTCGTATACCGCTGAAGGCTCACCGAGTATCGCAGCCATTTGAGCAAGTATCTTGTGGGCACGGTGGTGCACCGCATTCGTGCCAAGGTTCTCTGAACTGTATATGTCCACATTCGACATCCACTTGGGGTAGGTTTGCTCCCTCCAATCGAGGAATGAAGATTCACCTTTATACATATTTGTGGCAGGTGAATGCAGGTTGAGATGGTCATCATCTGCAGAATTTTTCACAATGGTGTACGTCTGCTTCAGCCAATCCATATCGCCGGTTACAAGATAAACTTCCCAGGCTGCAAGCGCCCACACCGCCCTATCAGACGAAACCGGCCAGGAACCACCGGAGCCGGTGTCCTGAATGATTCGATGGTTCCGCACTTTTTTCATCAGGCTTATTTTAGCCACTTCGGGATTCATGTACGCCATAGCCAGGTAAATGCTGTAGCTAATATCCCTCGTCCACACGCCTTCCCATTTGGCGCCGGTTCTGAAGGTGCTATCGGGTTCCACAGCGAGCATAGACTCCTGCAAAGCCATGTTGTACAGTGCATCAACAATGGGTACATCTGAGTGAAAAGATGGCTTGCTGCTGAGATCGCTTGTAAGCTTCCATGTTTTGTCTTCGTTCTCTATTTTGGGATTGAGCTTGAGCTCGAGCGTGTAAATGCTGTCTGCATCTGCATCTGTAAGTTTGAGTCCCTTTTCTTCAAGGCCTACAAAATCCCAGGAAAGGGGCAAGGAACTTCCGGCTATATACACTCCTTTGAATTCGCTTGCTGCCACGCGCGTGCCATCCACTGCTTCAAAGTATCCCTTTTCGGCAAATTGGTTCAACACAGGGCGCATGTCAAGTCGAAACGTAAATGGATAATCTACCGGCAAGATGCCCGGTTCATCCACAACCGGCGCTGATGATGGCACACCAAAAACATATACTTCCGATTCATGCTCTTCGTCAATGACAATCGCCCTATCGGTGCCAAGGGGTAGCTCATTGTCCTTTTCGTTCAGGCTAAATTTGAACTGAATGCGTCTGGAGTACACCGCATTTGCCGGACTGGCATAATTCGATTTTATCTCAGTAGGCGAAACGACTATCGCCTCATTATTTCCCTGCTTCACCCTATCTCGACTCAGGGTATAGGCATCGGAGTTGTACAGCACTTCACTCTGAATTTGCTTCTCATCGGCACAACTTACCAGAATAGTAAGGATGAGTGCAGTAGCAATGGATCTTAGGCCTACTTTCATTTCGAAAAATTAGAAGTCCAAAGTAGTTGAAATTTTTTTGGAGCAATTCCTTCTGCACACTCCATTCATCTGCTCACAAGTTGGGGCGCTCTCAGCAAATACTTTTACATTAAATTAGTCACCTTAAAATAAAAACCAATGAGCCAGGAAATACGCAACCTTGAACCAAAAGAACTTTGGAATTATTTTGCCGACTTGAATGCGGTGCCCCGCCCAAGCAAAAAGGAAGAGCGGGTGCGCGCCTTTGCAATTAAATTTGGCGAAAGCCTGGCACTGCCTACGAGGGAGGATGCGGTAGGGAATGTGATCATCACCAAGCCCGCAACCCCTGGAATGGAAAATCGGGCCAAGGTGGTACTGCAAAGTCATCTCGACATGGTGCACCAAAAAAATGCAGGCACAAACTTCAATTTCGATACAGAGGGCATACGTATGCGGGTGGAAGGCGACTGGGTAAAAGCAGAAGGTACCACACTCGGTGCTGACAACGGAATTGGGGTGGCTACCATCATGGCTTTACTCGCTTCTAAAGATATAGCACACCCTGCCATTGAGGCACTATTCACCATTGATGAAGAAACAGGGATGACCGGCGCCCAGGGTCTGCAAGCTGGGGAGCTCACTGGCAAATACCTCCTGAATTTAGATACCGAAGATGATGATGAACTCAGCATTGGCTGCGCGGGGGGCATAGACGTAAGCTTTCATGGAACATACCCCGAATCCAGTGTACCAGCCGATTGTAGTGCTTACAAAATTCAACTCAATGGCCTCAGCGGCGGACACAGTGGAATGGATATTCACAAAGGGTTGGGCAATGCAAACAAATTGCTGAACCGCGTACTTTGGCAAAGCCATAAAATGTTTGGGCTTCGCCTATCAGAGTTCGATGGCGGAAGCCTGCGCAATGCCATCCCTCGAGAAGCGCATGCCACGGTGGTTGTGCCAAATGAGCATGCACAGGATTTTGAAAATCACATAAGCAAGTGCAGGGACATCCTGAAGCTTGAACACCGCAGCACCGATAGCGGCCTTAACCTGCAAATCGAAAAAACCACCCTTCCACCTTCGATGATGGAAACCGCAACCCAGGAAGGGCTTATCGCTGCGCTGTATGCCTGCCCCAATGGCATATACCGCATGAGTCCTGACATTCCCGACCTGGTGCAAACAAGCAACAACCTTGCAAGGGTAAATGTAGGCAAGGGCAAAATGGAAGTGCTCTGCCTAACGCGCAGTTCAGTAGATTCAGAAAAAGTAGACCAGGCACAGGCCATCGAAGCCACCTTCGCAGGCCTGAATGGCAAAGTGGAGTACTCGGGCTCCTACCCCGGGTGGACTCCCCTGCCCGACTCTTCCATCGTGCACTTGATGAGCGACCTGTACCGTGAAATGTTCAGCGAGGAACCCAACGTGGCTGCCTGCCACGCCGGCCTGGAATGCGGACTGCTGGGTAAACACTATCCCGGCATGGAAATGATTTCCTTCGGTCCGAATATTCGCGGTGCGCACTCCCCGGATGAAAAGGTGCAAATCTCATCGGTGCAGAAATTCTGGAAATACACCCTTGAAGCACTGAAGCGGATTCCGGAAAACTAATGGACATTGATACCAGCAAACCGAGGAGACTCATTAAATAAACAGGAGCTATATCCTCCCATCTAAAATTTAGAAAACCTTAATCGGGGCGGCTTCTTTCGTGCTTCATTTCCACTCCCACCCCGGCAATAAATAACTGGCTGGTGTGCCCATCCAAGTACCCTGTGGGCGAGAAGCCGTGATAAAGGAAATGCGAAAAAGATCATCCACCCGTATCACTGTTTTTTGTCGGTCGGCGATGATGAGCAAGTTGAAGCTGTAGGCGCGCTGATTGAAGAAATGCGAGGGAATACGGCAGGTGCGGGTGATGGTATCACCTTGCCCATCCACCACTTCACCACCGAAGTACAGGCTGCTGCCTGCAGCTATAAAAGTACCGTCGCTATCGAGCAGGTGAAGTGTGCATTCGGGCACCGCTTCGGGGTCACTGCGGCCAATGGTGATGGTGATTTCCAATGGACTGTTGGTAGTAAATGTGCCGGGAGCGGAGTCCTTACAAATGGCTTCCGCGCGGAGCAAGGTGAATGGCCCACCTGTAGGAGCACCCTCGCCTTCTTTCCAGAATCTTAGGGAGCATGCTTCGGTATTGTCGTAGCCCAGGTAGCGGGCTATGGCCACGTCGGTATCCCCATCAAAAACTACCTGCCCGGCTTTGAGCAGAATGGTGCGGGGACAAAGGCTTTTCACGGCAGTCATATTGTGGCTTACAAAAAGTACCGTTCTCAGTCCGCCGCTGCTCACCTCACGCATCTTGGCTATGGCTTTTTGCTGAAAGGATGCATCACCCACAGCGAGTACCTCATCTACAATCAGAATTTCCGGTTCCAGAAATGCAGCTACACTGAAGCCAAGGCGCACCTTCATCCCGCTGGAATAGCGCTTTACGGGAGTGTCTATAAAATCATGGCAACCTGAGAAAGAAACGATTTCATCAAACTTGTTTTCTATTTCCTTCTTGCTCATGCCGAGTATAGCCCCATTCAGAAAAATGTTCTCACGGCCCGATAGTTCGGGGTGCATACCTGTACCCACTTCGAGAAGGCTGGCTATGCGTCCCTTTGATTTCACAGTGCCGAGTGTTGGCACCGTGATGCGTGAGAGTATTTTCAGCAAGGTGCTTTTGCCCGCTCCGTTGTTGCCAATGATACCTACTGTCTCTCCTCTGTACACATCGAAGCGCACATCCTGCAGCGCGGATATGGTGCGGGGCAAAGAAAGTTTATGGGCATCATCAGGTACACCGTGCTCCTTTCTGCCCTTCCGCTGCAGGGCTTCTTGTATTTCGTAGGCCAGTGAACCGGTTCCGATTTTACCGAGGCGGTATTCCTTGTGCAAACCTGTTATCTCCAACACTTTTATGGCCTTGCTGTCCATAAACTGCCGCTAAAATCCGTAAGGGGTAGGGTCAAATCCATCGCCTGTGCGCAGGCATGTGAAGCGCTCATAGTCAGTGCGGGTGCAGGCCAGTTCAGTTGTCCAGCGCGCGGCAATTTCAGTTTCCTGGGGCCTGTTTGAATCATCGAGGAATATGGAATACACTTCTGCAAGTCGGTTCCTAAGCACAGGCACAGCCGGATAGCGGGCGTATGGCGATACCCTCCCAAAGGGTCCGTCAACCAACAACAAGTCTACAAGTGGCTCCTCTTTGAGCGCTGCCTGCACCACTGCACTGTCATACCATTTCTGAGGTGGGGTATGGGCGTATTGCGCCGGAAGATCGGTAATGGGTGCATGCACCAGTTTCACACTGTCTCGGCAACCTAATTTTTCCAGGGAATGGTCCACCTCTTCCATCCATTTGCCATCGCTCTCAATGCTTATAAACCGCACTCCCGGATGATTGTGATGTATAAGCGAGGCAATGCAGAAGGTACTGAAACCAGAGCCGAACTCTACCACGCAGCGCCTGCCAGCTACGGCTATTTCGTTGCACACAAAAAGCATGGTGCCGGGCGATATACTCCAGGTGGTGAGGGGTGGAAAAAATCCTTTGGGAAACAATTGTTGCAGCCTTGCAAAGGCGAATTGTTCCCGCTGGGCATTGCTAAAGTGATCGAGTTTTTCCTCCGCCTTGCGCAGTCGGTCTCTAATTCGGTCAAACATGGTAGTACACGTTAAAATCCATGAGTACGTTGGTCTGATTTGCCGGTGCGGTGCGGCCGGTTCCGTAGTAGTCACCCTCGGTAACTTCAAAGGTAAATGCGTTCTGAATCCAATCGGCAATTTCGTTCTTTACTTCCAGGTATACCGTCACGTAGTAAAGTCCGCTGTTGATTCCCAGTTTGTTTACCCGAAATGCTATCTCATCAGGGGCACTGCCTTCTTCAATATCGAGCAGACTGTTGCTCAGCCATGCCACGCGCTGCCCGTAGTGATCGTCTATGCGCAGGTCGAAGCGCATATGGTCTGCCCTCACTCCCGTGGGATTGTGCAGCTTAAAGGCAAGGGTAAAGGGCTGCCCGGTTTGTGGCTTGGCGCTGGATGTTGCACCGTATGCATTTGCTTCGGCAATCTTTACAATACCGCTCCCCTTCCTTTCGGCAAAATGCAGGAGGTCACCATCCGGTGCGCTGTCGCGGAGGTATTCGCGTATTGCTTCATCTGGAGTTCCATCAAAAGCCACGGCGCCATTTTTAATTACAATAGCGCGGGTGCACAGACTCTGTACGGCAGCCATGTTGTGGCTTACAAAAAGCACCGTACGCCCACCGCTGCTGCTCACGTCTTTCATTTTGCCAATGGCTTGCTTCTGAAAACCGGCGTCGCCCACAGCAAGCACTTCATCTACAATGAGTATTTCAGGTTCGAGGAAGGCTGCAACGGCAAATCCAAGTCTCACCTTCATGCCACTGGAGTACCTTTTTACAGGCGTATCCAAATATTTCGCGCAGCCTGAGAAGGCCACTATTTCATCAAACTTCTCTTCTATTTCAGCACGGGTCATCCCCAGTATGCTGCCATTTAGAAATATATTTTCCCTACCGGTGAGCTCGGGATGCATCCCTGTACCCACTTCCAGCAGGCTGGCTATACGCCCTTTTGCGCGGATGCTGCCTTGTGTGGGGCTTGTAACTCTTGAGAGGAGTTTGAGAAGGGTACTTTTACCAGCCCCATTCTTGCCAATGATGCCGAGTACCTCGCCCTTCTCCACGTTCAGATTTATTTGCCGCAGGGCCCACACATAGGTACCACCCGCCACATTGGGGCGGTTCTCATCGCCCACAATAGCGAAGGGATCACCCTTGCCGGTAGATTTGCTAAACCAGCGTTTCAGGTCGTGCGATAGGGTACCCGTGCCAATTTCTCCCAGACGATACTGCTTAGAGACATTTCGTATTTCCAGTACACTGCCCATCACACAGTATCTATAAAATTGCGCTCCGTGCGGTTAAATAGCACAATGCCAAAGAGCACCATTAGCACCGCAAAACCTGCGCTGTACGCCAGGTAGGTGAAAGAAAACACCCCTGTGCCGAGAAATGAAAACTTCAGTGCCTCGAGCACAGCGCTCATAGGGTTGAGCAAAAGCAGCGTGCGGAATGTACCTTCTGCCAAACTCAGTGGATAGAGAATTGGCGATAGGTACATAAGCAATTGAATAACCGTATCGAGCAGAAACTTCAGGTCCCTGTATTTCGTGGTGAGGGATGTGACGATAAGTCCGGCCCCCAGACCAAGCAGAGCAATGATGATGATGAGAAAGGGCAGGTACACAATGGTGTGTGTAATGTGGATGGGGGCTCCTTGCGCATAGTAGTAAACCCAGAACACTGCAAAGAGCAGGAACTGTATGCCCAGCTTTATTCCGTTGCTGATCATCACGCTAAGGGGTACCACCAACCTTGGGAAATAGACCTTGCCGAAGATGTGTTGGTTTTCAATAAAGGTGTCGGATGTTTTTTTCCAGCTGGATGCAAAATACTCCCAAAAGGTAAGACCGGTAAGGTAGAAGAGTATAGGTGGAATGCCATCGGTGGGTATCTGAGCTACCCTGGCGAAAATCACGTAATAGATGGCCACTTTGAGCAGGGGTTGCACAAAAAACCAAAGTGGTCCCAGGACGGTTTGTTTGTAGAAGGTCACAAAATCGCGCTTCACGAAAAGGACGAGTAAATCCTTGAAGCGCATCACTTCACCGAGGTTCAGCGACCAACCACCGCGGGATGGTTCTATGACCAGGTCCCATTCTTCGCTGGAATCATTGGGGTCTATGTCGGGTTGCGCTTTCATTTTTCGGGATTCTCACCATAGCCATATCCATAGCCGTAGCCGTAGCCATAACCCATGCCGTAACGGTAACCATATCGGCTGTAGTAGTAACGCCATTTCTGGGCCCTTAGTCCATTCAGAATCAGGGCTACATTCTTCAGGTTGTTGGCGGTGAGTATTTCTTCGAGGTGGCGCACCCCATTGCGGGTGGCTTTGTTGGTGTTGAGCACAAAGATGCCCACATCAACGAGCCGCATTAGGGCCATAGAATCGCTGATAAGCATTAGCGGGGGGGTGTCTACAATGATTAGGTCGTAACGTTCTTTAAGAGTCTCGAGCAAATCGCCCACCTTGGGACTCAGCACCAATTCTGAGGCATTGGGAGGCACAGGACCTGCAGTAATTACATCAAAATTCTCAAATCCGCTGGAGCGTATTACTTCGTCCAGGCTGTCGCGGCCTATGATGTAGGTGGAAAGTCCGGTAGCATTCTCAAGGTTTAGGGCTGTGTGCACCTTGGGCTTGTGCATATCGCAGTCGAGCAGGAGCACCTTTTTGTGTCCACCGGCAATGATGGCGGCGGTATTCACAGAGCAGAATGTTTTACCCTCACCGGGATGCAAACTGGTTACGAGCATCACCCTGTTGTCTATACCTTTCCCAAAGTACTGTAGGTTGGTGCGAATGCTGCGAAAAGCCTCAGCGAGATTGGAGCGTGGATTGGCTTCAACAATAAGTCTTTCCTTTAAATCACCCTCCCAAACTGGTACACCACCCACCACAGGCAGTTGGGCTATTTGCTTCAGTTCCCGCACATTCTGAATCCTGTCGAAGAAGGCCGTGCGTATAAAGGCGATAATCAACGCCAGTATAAAACCACCCGCTAGAAAATAATACATGGTGCGGGCTTTGTCAGGCCCCACTACTCCTAAGCTGCGCGCCACTTCAATTACACTTACTTCGGGTACGATGGCAGCCTTCGCGATGATGGTATTTGCCTTTTTTTCCAGAAGGTACACGTACATCTCTTCATTCACACTGAGGTTTCGCTCTATGTTCAGCATGGCCCTTTGCGATTGGGGCAGTTTGCGAAGGGTACCTTCGTAAAAGGCAATTTCCTTGTCGGTATCCTTTATCTTGTCATGAATGGCTTTGCGAAGGTTTTTGATGTAGAGTATGATGTTGGTGCGAAGGGCCTGCATGGTTTGCACAGCGCGCTCATTTCGCGGTGAGAACTCTTTTACATCATAAGAAGATTGGGTGCGCTGCACTTCAAGGTTGTAAAGTTCAGAGAGGGTGCTGCGCAGAAATTCATCGTCGGTAATGTACAGGGCGGGTGGCAACACCTGATCGTCAGTGCGATTCAACAGGTAGTCTTCCAGGGAATTAAGTGTTTGCAGCTTTAATTCCAATTGCCTGTTCTCCGCTTCAAAGAATATGAGTTTCTCAAAATACTCTGTCTGCTCTCTTGTGAGGTCCAGGATGTCATTATTGGCTTTGAAACTCTCCAGGTTGGTTTCTATGGAATCGAGAATACCCGTAACACCAGAGAGTTGCCGGTCTATGTATTCCAGAGTATTTTCATTGAGCACTATTTGTGATTCAATGGTGTAATCTATATAAGACTTGGAGAGAGAATCAAGGAACATTTTCGCTTTCGCGGAAAGCTCATCATTCACGGATACGGCTATGATGCTCGTCTTCTCTTCGTTGGTTACAGTGAGGGCTTGCTTGTATTTGTCGATGAGGAAGCTCTTGCTGTTTACAATAAAACGATAGTTGTTCTCAATGAGTTTTTGGAACGTTTCTTCGCTCAGAAATTCGTTTCTGTTTACCCGCAAAATGTACTCGCTTTCTACAATGTCGGCCCCAAATGCATGGGTGCGCTCAATTTTTTCTGTACCAACTGTAAAGGAGATGATGAAATTTTCCTCATCAATGATTTTCACATCGAAAGGCACACCGTAAAGCTGATCGCCAAGGTCGTCAAAGAGCTTTATAGACAAATCGAAGGCATCGATACGGGGTATTTCGGTGGTTTTCACCCTGCCCACGATGTAGTAGGATACCTGAAAATCCAGCTTGTCGAGTGTAGTTGAAATTAGGTCGTGCGATTTGAGTACCCTGATCTGGTTTGTGATTTGGTTTACATCATTGCCATACCCTGTAAGGCCACGGTATATTTGGCTTTGGTACTCATAGCCGGTACCACTGCCCAGGAGTAACTCTGTTTTGGCGCCGAATACATCTGGCAGGCGATGGGTGTACAGGTAGGCTACCACTCCCGAAATCACAGGAAAAATGATGATAATGAGCCAATTTCTAGAAACAAACTTCCATGCTATCAGGAGGTCTTCTGCATCTATGATGTTGCTCTTCTTCTCGGCCATGGGCGCAAATCTAATCAGATTGGGTGAATATTGGTTTCATTGGCAGCAGCCGGCAGCGCCCCAAACCACATTTTGCAACACCTTTGCCCAAGGATACTCGGGCTGTGAGCCAACAGCTGTAAACAACAGCGCATGGTAAGGCATTGGTGTACCCTAAACCCAATCACAGCATTACTCCAGCACCTTCAGTCGGTTTTCGAGCCAATCTTGTGCAATTTTGGGCGGGTACTGATGCAGTATTCCGAAGGTGACCATGTACCAACCTGAAATGGAGAGAAACTGATTGGGCACCCTGTGTATGCTTACCACACCTTCTACATCATAGGAGAGTGTTTGCATCCACGATGGCACCATAGAAAGTGCACTGAACAACAAGCCCAAAAATGCGATGCCTGTGGCCACATAGAAATGCTTTCGCCACCAGCGGTTGATACCCATGTGTAGCCTGATGGGCAGTCCGGGCAGTATGCAGAAAATTACCGATGTACTTGCAAAGATGAGCCCGAGCATGGGTTGAAACAGGGCCAAGCCAACAAAGGCCGGCAATCCCCCCTGATAATCAAACATGGCGAAAACCATATAGAGCAGGAATGTAACCACAAATGCAGAGGACACCTGCACCAGGAATACCCCGTAGTTCAAAATGTTTTTTATATCAAACATATAAGCCGAAGTTTCTCAAGCAAAGTTTGGTCGGGTAAAGGTTTTTCACGCGAAGGGATTTCACGCAAAGATCGCAAAGGTTGAGCGCAAAGATCGCAAAGGGTTGATGCAAAGAACCGCAAACTCTTCACGTGCTCTGCGATTTCTTCCTGCGCTTTGCGTGGAAAATAATAGAGCTTTCACGCAAAGACCTACAAATATATCTAATCCAAATTCAGGTTTTCACGAAAGATCCAGACCATCCAGCATATGAAAAACACAATACCCATAATATACATTGTGCGCCCCTTCTTCCTGGTGGCTGCATCGTAGGCGAAGAATCGGTGGCCGGTGGAGTCGGTCTTTTTATGCGTGTAGTAGATCCATCCCATGATGATTCCCAGCAGCCCGCCGAGGATGGCCACTACGAATCCAAAAAGCACCCACCCGGGATTGCCTCTTACTTCACGCCTCAACTCGGCAAGCCGCTCCTGCCGGTACACTTCCAGTTGTGCATCGCTCACCTCCTTACCGCGTTCTTTGAGAATTTTCATTGAAAGCAGGTAATCTTCTTTGCTCCATTCATCGGCTTTTTGGACTATCTCAAGAAGCTCATCATCGGTAAAGGAAAAGATGTAGTGGTCATCAGGATACTCCACTACGATGGTTTTCGCTTGTTGTTCAAGGGTTTCGTTGGCGCTCTCAAAATCATCGGGGTGTATTTTCACCAGCACTTCAGCAGGCTGGGCATTGCCCGTAAAGGTCACGTCTACAGGAGTAGACACCGTTTCGTATTGAACAGCTATGCCGGCTTCCTGCAAGAGTGTGATCAGAATCTCCGCTTCTTCCTGCGACTCAAATTTCTGAAAAGTGATAAATTCCTGTTCGCTCATAGTGTATGGATTGATTCGGGGCTAAGGTCTGAAAATTGTTTTTGGTAATGCGATATCAGTCGCGCATTGAACGGGATGAATTGCCGATTGGACTAGCGCACCAGTGTTACCCACCCATTGTAGACCAATTGTGCGGGTTTAGCGGTTAGGGAGTTGAAATAACTAATTATGTAATAATACACACCTTCGCTTAAGGTTGTTCCATCTGCAGCAATACCGTTCCACTGCGTGGCAATATCTTCTGCGCTGAATATCTCCTTACCCCAACGATCGAAAATGGTCATTGAAAACCCTTTGGGATCACAGTCAATCAATGGCTCGAAAGCGTCGTTTTTGCCATCGCGGTTGGGCGAAAAAATGTTTGGAATTCTGGCTTCACATAAACATGGTTCTTCAAATACAGTAACAATGGCTGTTGTAAGACCACATACATTGGCAGCCTGCAACGGGTAGATCCCGGGAGGTACTTCAGGTGTTTCGTTAGGTAAAAATCCATCCCAAACAATTTCTCCATTGGGTGAAGAAGCAGAGAGCAAAACCATCTCACTGGCGCACGCTGATGTATCATTTGCAAAGATGAAGGGCAAAAGCGTTCGTGTGATGCTTGCAGTAACGCTGTCAGTGCATCCATTGGCATCGGTGAAAATAAGCGAGTACAATCCTGAATTCTCTATAGTAATCGTAGGGTCAGATTCACCCGTGTTCCATATAATGTTACCATTTTGAGGAGATGCAATCAAAACAGCCACACTGTCTTCACAGATAAAAGTGTCTCCCTTAATACTTACTTCGGGCAAAGGCAGGTTGATAAAAACAGCTGCAGCCTCCGTTACACATTCATCGGGACTTGTGGCGGTAAGCACGTAGGTACCTTCAACATCAGTAGTGATCTCCGGCCCGGCAGTGCCATCACTCCAAAGATAATTATAGCCGAATATTGCCAATGCGGAAAGAGTGCCCGACTGACCTGCACACGCAAAAAAGACGGTGTCCATTTTTATTTCAGCCACATCGAATAAACCAACCTGTACGGTATCAGTTGCGGTACCGCATACGTTCATTATAGTTACGTAGTAAGTTCCTGCCTCGCTAATGCTGAAGCTGCTCGCCTGACTTCCATCCTGCCACGTGCCGATACTACCATCGGGAATTTGCAATGTACCTGTAGTACCGGGGCAAAGAGAAAAGTCAGGACCCAACGATATTTGAGCACTGCCCAAAGGCGGGAGAACCATAATCGTATCACTCCCCAGCGACATGGTAATGGCATCGTAGTTCGCAATTGCCACTTGTTCGCCCCAGAAAGGCGACAGCGAATTGATAGTGGTCAGGGTTTGAATTTCATCGGCATCGATGCGTGCAAAGGAAATACCTGGCTGTGTGTCAAATGGGGTCCATGCTATCGGATTGCCATTCACGGTGAGGTCACCGGTGTTGACAGTAGGCATTACAAGGTGAAAAAATTCAAATTGAGTTGCGCCAAACAAGGTGGAGAATGAAAAATTTGTTTTCAATTTCAGATGCGTTATTGCTTTTTGCAGAGGCAATACCAAACGCATGTTGGGGTCGCCGGTATTGTATATTGAACAATCCGAACCTCTTGAGAAAGTGATTACTTGTACAGGATTATTCGAGCTAATCAGTCGGGGAAGTGTATTTAAAAAAGTGATCGTTTCGCCTGCATCGAGGGTGTAGAGTAGCTCGTCGCAGTCCTGATAAATTTCAGTTTCATCAAATGCAGCAGTGATTCTGACCTGCTCACCGCCCGATTGCGCAGGAGGAACAAGTGCAAAACCGGTACCCCAGTAATTTACCGGAATGAGTTGCTCATAAAGATGGCTGTCGGCGCTGCAAGTGCCTACGGTCGTGCGGCGGTGGCCGGCAAATACGGCAAATGGGGTCTCATCAGAGCTAAAAATGTGGGTATTGGTAAGGTCGCTGCCTGTTGCAGCAATGGTGTAGGTTTCGCCGGCTTGCAACAACACATTGAAGGGAACTCCGGCGGGGCCCTCAGGAGTGGTTACAGATGGAATTACGGTGATCGAAGTATTATTGGAATAAGCCAGCAGGCTTACCTGACTCTCAATGGTCGAAGTTTCCTGAAAAGTGGTAATCCAATAATCCGAACCACAGGCTGTGAACGGCAATACCGCAGTGCCATCACTAAAAAATATGCGCAAATGCATGGCGTAAACACGAATGGGGTTTGACGCTGTAATATGAAAAGACCGTGTTTCAGCCACGCCATAATTTTCCTGTTCGAGGATTTGATTGTTGAATGCAAAAGTCAGTTGTCCATTTGGCGCCACCGTGCCCGATTGCTCCTGAAAAAAAGGATCCCCTGCTGCACCATATGTAACAGTTACCTGTGCACCAGTAGGTGCATAAATGCTAAATTCAAAATTGGGGACTCCATTAATCGGCTGTTCCAGATTTCGCATAAACATTGCGCGAAAGTCAGTGCCAAGGTAATTTTGAGTCATGCCGGCAGAGGAAAAGCAAAGCCAAAGCAAAAACGCTGTACCGAAATAAAACAACTTCATACCACACAATTCGATCAAAAGAACTGATTTATCGTGAAAAATATAAAACAATATTTCTTGTAGATGGGACTCCTTCCCGTATTACCAAGACCTGAAAAATGAAATCAAATGAAAAGAATGCGATAAAACAGCAAATAATATAAATTGAAAAAATATTGGCGAAAAGGCTGAAAATTAATCACCAAATGCAACCCTGGAAAGATCATTAAATTAGCTGTGTCAATTGCAAATTTTTACCCAACGTTAATAACGATTCCGGCCCTTTGTGCATTTGGGTTTTGGCCAGGTGACATGTCAAGCTATTACATGGGAGCACAACATTAACAATTAACAATTAACAATTAACAATTAACAATTAACAATTAACAATTAACCATTACTCACAACACCTCCTTCGCCCTATTCCAATACACATCCATCTCTTCCAGGGTCATCTCACCGAGCTTGCGGCCATCTTTGGCGCTCTCAGTTTCAAGGTATTGAAATCGCTTAATAAACTTGCGGTTGGTGCGCTCCAGTGCATCGTCGGGATTCACGCCAATAAAGCGGGCATAGTTGATCAGGGAAAATAGTACATCGCCAAATTCATCCTCAATTTTATCGCTCCCGGCATCTACTTCAACTTTTAGTTCGCCAATCTCTTCCTGCACCTTTTCCCATACCTGCCCGGCATTGTCCCAGTCGAAGCCCACCCCGCGGGCTTTGTCCTGTATACGGCTGGCTTTCACCAATGATGGAAGGGAACGGGGTACGCCTTCCAGCACCGATTTGTTGCCCTCTTTGAGTTTCAGCTTTTCCCAGTTTGATTTTACCTCTTCTTCATCAGCCACGACCACGTCGCCGTAAATGTGGGGGTGGCGGCTTATAAGTTTTTCGCAAACGCTGTTCAGCACATCTGCAATATCAAAATGCCCTGTTTCACTTCCTATCTTGCTGTAAAAAACAAGGTGAAGCATCAGGTCCCCGAGTTCTTTTTTTATCTCGTTCATATCCGCATCAATGATGGCATCGGAGAGCTCGTACATCTCTTCAATGCTCAGGTGGCGGAGGGTCTCCATAGTTTGTTTTCGGTCCCAGGGACATTGGGCCCTCAGCTCATCCATGATGGTAAGCAGCCTTTCAAAGGCCTTCAGCTTTTCATTCATAATCAATAAATTCTTGCCTGCGAAGGTAGGTATTTGGAATCCGATGATAGGCTGCATTCAGTGGTTTCGGCCTTGGGGCAAATGATTATTTTCGCGCCTGTGATACGGTTTCTCACAGTTGTTTTAATTTTCGCATTCGGCCATGCTGTTTCCGGACAGGATGCAGCAAACCCGTGGCACTTCAGCGCAGGGGCAGGTGGTGGTTTTATCGTGCCGCACCACCCCGACATGAAATACCTTGTGGAGGGACACGTGCTCGCGGGCGAGGTGAGTATATTTAAAGTAACCGACGGGCACAAAGATTGGCACCACTACTTCAACTTTCCGGCATGGGGAGTTAGCTTCAATGCCTTAGACCTGCGAAGCGATGATATAGGCTCAGCGTATACTGCCATGATTTTTCTGGACGCTCCTTTAAATCCAAAGAGAACCTTGGGGATAAAGATGAGCATTGGCGGAGGGTGGATTACAAAACCCTTTGATGAGGACGACAACTTCCACAACTCCGCAATTGGCTCATTCGCCAATGCCTCCCTGGCACTTGAGGGTTATGTGAATATTCCCCTGTCTGAAAGTATCTTCATAAGGCCTGGAATAGCCCTGTACCACATCTCCAATGGAGCGATGAAAATGCCCAACTCAGGCATCAATATGCCCATACTAAAACTGAATATTGGCTACCTGGGCAGCGCACCCCCAAAACATGAGCGCCTGCAACCTGAATTTGTAAAACCCTCGAACCAAATGACAACCGGCGCTAGCTTTGGTATGAAGGAGATTTTGCCTATTGGCGGCCCAAAATATGCGGTGGTAAACATCTTCGCTGGTTGGCGAAAGCGCTTCTCACCAAAATCATCCTACGGAGCGGAGGCAGGCATCAATTACAATGAAAGCCTGAGCCACCGCGAAGAAGGGAGCAGCGACAATTTTTTCTACGACTTCAGGGCGTACATTGCGGCACAGTACCAATTGCACTTTGAGCCTTTCGGTATTCGCCTGCAGGCCGGAGGGTATCTTTTTCCCGCTTTTGAAGAGGATGGAAGCGTATTCTTTCGCTACCACCTGATTTACGAGTGGGAGCGCGTAGAATTTATGGCAGGACTGAAATCGCATTTCGCGAAAGCTGACAATATAGAAGTAGGTGCCGCATACAGATTTAGAAAATGAAGAAAGCGTTACTGCTCATACCCTTACTTTTGATACTTACCGCCTGTGAGAAGGAGAACCGCTGGGACTGCTTCACCTCTATGGGCGATGATAAAACCGAAAGCCGCAGCCTGAATGCATTTACAGCGGTGTATCTGGAAGATAAAATTGATCTGGAATACCGATACGCACCTGAATACCGCGCTGAAGTGACGTTTGGAGAAAACATTGTAGAGCACATCAAAACAGAGGTGCGAGATGGCGCGCTGCATATTGCCAATGAAGCCCGCTGCAACTGGGTGCGCGACCTTTCTGAAAAACCAAAAATAACCCTCTTCGCACCCACTTTTGACTACATGGAAAATATGGGTACCGGCGATGTAACCTTCACCGACACCTTGTACACCGAAACCCTTACCTACGAAGAGTGGCAAGCCAACGGGGAAGTAAAACTCCTTATCAAAACAGCCCAGGCCAATATATACAAGCATACAGGCAACACTTTGCTAGAAGTGTATGGCACTACCGAACAAGCCAGCATCTACAATGCCAGCACTGGAAAGCTTGACGCCACAGGGCTCATATCAGCCTATGTGGAGTGCAACAATTCATCCATTCAGGACCTGAAAGTGTACAGCAGCGGCTACCTCTTTGGTATTATCTATTTGCGGGGCGATATACGCTACGATGGCAATCCCTTACAAATAGAACAGGTTCTTATAGGTTCGGGAAGGGTGAAACCTGTGTGATTTTGTATTTGCACTAAACAAGCGTAGAATCTAATAATCTGGCATCAAAGACCAAAACCAGCGAAGAATGAGGAGAGTGATTTTAACAGGTATAGCGATACTCACTGGTGCAACAGTAATATTTGCACAATCCAAGCAGAATTTCAACTGGCAGTTAAGCCTTTCAGGCACTGTGCCCGGCCCCGTTGCGGCGGCTTTAAACTTCGAAGACTGTGAGCCCATCGTTCTGAACAATTCAGTCGGGAGCGCCTTTGAAGGCCAGTCATCTATTTCGGATAGCGAGACAGGCGCACTTTTATTCTACACAGATGGCTACAGCATCTACAATGCCAATTATGCTGTAATGCAAAATGGCAATGTCGCTGGACTCAGCAATACAGCTGCCCAAAACATCATTATTAAACGCCCGGGGAGCAGCTCCTTGTACTACGTGTTTACGCCTGATATACAAGCCGGATCGATCACCAACACCAACTTTCCGGATGCAAATGGTGTAAATTATGCCGAAGTCGATATGACATTGAATGGTGGATTAGGCGCGGTAACTTCAAGTTTCAATCCGATAAAACCACCGGGCAACTGCGAAATGCTCACAGGCGTGTATCATGCCAATGGCGAAGATGTATGGCTTATTGGACACGAGTATGGCAACAACAACTTTTATGCATTCCTTATTACGAGCGACGGTATCAATCCCGACCCAATTATTACTGCCGCTGGTCCTACCGTTTTTACTTTTCCTCCGGGCATTCCCTTCAATTCCAAATTTGACGCAATTGGCGAACTCAAGGCATCGCCCGATCGCAGCAAGCTCGCTTTTACAACTTTCTACAACGGTTATACCTGCCTGGTAGATTTTGACAACGCCACAGGAATTGTTTCCAACCCCATTGAATTGTCTCTGGATGGATTAGGTGGATATGGAACTTCCTTCTCACCCGATAATTCAAAACTCTACTTCACGGTATTACCCAGCGATTTATTCCCCGGCGTGGTGAATAACTCCATCTATCAGTTCGACATCAGTTCAAATGACCCAGCGACGATACAGAATTCAAGAACCACCATTTTTACATACGAGGCAGGATTCAGAAGCCTTAAACTTGCCCCCAACGGAAAAATGTATGTAGCAAGAACCACTACGGTGCTGGCCGGCAACGGATCATCCTACATTGGTGTGATCAATGAACCAAACAACGCCGGATTGGCGTGCAACTATGAGCACGATGCAGTATTTCTCAATGGCCCCTTTGGCACATGGGGACTCAACAATACCATAGAAGATACTTACAATTGCAACGATTTCGCGCTGAACCTGGGCCCCGACTCAACTGTTTGCCCGGGTATATCAGTGACCTTAAATGCCGGCGAAGGGCAGCAAAGCTACCTTTGGAATACCGGTGCAACTAGCAGCAGCATTACAGTGAATATTCCCGGCACCTATTGGGTAGAAGTAACCACCGCATCGGCCACCCTGAGCGATACCATTGTAGTGGCCAACTACACAACGGCAGGCATAGACATAAGTGGCATCCTGAGCGCATGCGATGGAAACTCCACCCTCTTGACTGCCACCGATGGGCTGAGCAACTATCAGTGGAGCAATGGAGCTAATACCCTTTCAGTAAATGCCGATGCCGGTCTGTGGTGGGTTTCAGCCACAGACACCAACGGTTGCTTGAACGCCGATACGGTCAGCGTGGTGCTGGCACCAGCACCCGTTGTAACTATAAACGGTCCTGCGGGAGTTTGTATTGGTGCTACGGCCACGCTCACGGCAAATGAAGGATTCGTTTTATACGCCTGGTCGCAGGGGAGCAATGAATCTGCCATCAACGTGGGAACCGGGAATTACAGCCTTACCGTAACCGATAGCTCAGGATGCACGGCCACTGCTCAATTCTTTCTGGCTCCGGTCATTCCCACAGCTGGCATTGAAGCAAACCCCAACCCGGTATATGGCACCGGAATACCTGTGCAGTTTCAAAGTATGTCAGCGCCTGCAAATGATTCTTTACCACTGGTATTCTGGCAATGGAATTTTGGAGATGGAAACAGCAGCATATTGGTAAATCCCGAACATAGCTTTGAAAACGACGGAAGCTTTGTGGTGCAGCTTACTATCACCGACACACTCGGGTGCACCGCCACTGCAACTTTAGATGTAGATGTGATTGGAAATATTCTTATTCCAAACGTGATCACTCCCAATGGTGACGGACAAAACGAAGTTTTCCAGATACAAAACTTAGACCTATATCCGCCTGCTTCGCTCACCATCTACAACCGCTGGGGTAGAGAAGAATTACAAACCACTTCCTACGCTAACAACTGGACACCCAATGAACCCGCCGACGGTGTATATTTTTACATCCTGAGACTTCAGGATGGGCGCACCTTCACGGGAAATATTACTGCTGTTCAAGATCTGAGATAGGCATGCACGGCATAAGTGTCACGGGGTGTCGCCAAACTCCTGATGATACAAGCTCATACTTTATAAATGGCAAAAATTTTAGATGCCTTGGTGGTTATTCTCAATTTTTTGCGCTGGCTTAATGCTGCACTACAAACCTGTGCACTACGTGCCTTTCCTGCGATAAGCCTTCCAATAGATAAGTTCCGGGAGCAAGGTTATGCAAGTCGGCGCTTCCTTCCATATGGGGTTCAGAAATGTGAATCAATGCCCTGCCTTGTATATCAAGAATACGCACACCAGCTAGAATTTCAGTGCTTCGGTAATGCAATATACTTTGTGCCGGATTGGGCCATATTTGAAATGACAGGTTATCTACCTCAGCTACTGAAAGTGCCGCAGGATCTTGAACCTCGATGGTAAAACCGCCTGTAAGCCCTGAACCTTCAACCATACTTCCATCTACAGTAATACAAGCTTCGATTTCACAATACGAGCTATCGCTTAGCTGGTAAACCATAAATACACAAAGCTCGAACGGACCCTCATCGGCATAGTTATGACTGGGGTATTGTTCAGTAGAAAAGCTACCATCGCCCCAATGCCATTCGATGTAAACCGCCTGTGAGGGGCTCACACTGGGTATGATAAGGAGTACAGCACCATTAATTGTATCGGCCATAGCTGTGATACTTAATTCGCATTGCTCATAAATGCAGGAGCCGTCGTCCACATTCGCTCCCGGATCATAATTAAGTGCAGCATTATCAATACAGCCATATATGAGTGAACCCGTGCAATTCGTTACAATCAAATTATCATAGTATATCATGGTCTGACATGAAGAGCTGTCATTGCCAAATACAGAAAATTCATATTGACCATTTGCCGGAAAAGTAACCACTGCTTCTGCTCCGGAGAATGATTGACCCAAGGCAGGGAAATTCCATATAACCAATTCCGGGTCGAAAGCGCTGTTTATTTCAGCAATAAATTGGTAGGTACACGGTTCGATCCCATCTTCAATGGTATATCCTGACAAACATCCTTCAAAGCAGCTTTCAGCAATTTCCACAGTGGTGCAGGCCTGATAAATTTGACCTGACGGACTGTAATTGGTAAAACAAATGGTATGCTCGCCAACTTCTTCAGATGCATATTGAAAAATTCCATTCTCCAAAAACATTGGATTTCCCAAATACCCATTCATAGTATAGTACCCACCCTCCATGGGAAACGGCGACTCGAAAATAAATTCATAGCAAGACTGTATGTTCATAATGGGCAATGGCACAGGATCAGGGCAGCTTGTACCAAACAGGCAGGAGCCATTATCTGTATTGGCCAATGGGTTATAGTTACAAGAAAGCGGATCAGTACAACCCGCAACCGTACAAGGGCTTTCAGTATAGTAAATTGATGCAAAATTTTGCTGCATGCTCCCGGCTACAGTCAATCCGCCAACAAGCAAATAGTAGGTTGTGTTCGGTGAAAGTGTGGCACAGGGTATTTGTAAACTGGAAAAGTCATACCATTCTTCAGAGCCTGCACAGCTTAATAAATTTCCACCACAAGCATCGTAAAGCCCCATTTGTACTCCTACAAGATTTACATCCTGGATGAAATATGGATACAGAGGAATTGCTTGTATCAGTAGAGATGATTCTTCATCTGGAGTAGTAAAGCTATACCAGCTGGTATGGTATTCCGATCCATCGATATACCAGCACGGGGGAACATCGCCAGTGAGCAATTGAGCAGAAGTTGCTGTATACCAGTTGTGCCCCTGCTGCATAACCGCTGACGATGCACAATCTGGACCAATTAAAGGTAAATCTCCCTCTTCAACAAACACACTGTCGCCTGCAGCTGAGTGATAGTAAGAAGGTGCGTCGCACAAATTCGAAGGCCAACTCCAAAGATTCTTTTCAAAGACAGGGTAGTAAGGAAGACCTGCAGCCAAAGGCGTACCTCGCAACAACAGCGAGTAATACACAGTATCAGAATCTATAAAATAGTATCTCATCTTAAGTGAATAAGCCGGATCATCGCAAGGAAACTCCAGACCATCCTGCAGCTGAACGTAGCCCGACTGGTTTCCAATGGAAACTGATACCTGACCAGAGTTGCCTCTTACGCTGTCTACACGCATAAAGGCATGCATACCTGGCAAACTTCCGTAGATTGCACCGAGAGAGTAGCTGTGAATCACTGAATAACAAAAATCGCCATTCGGAGCACCGGGCTGCTCAAAAGTACCGAGCAGCAATTCTGAATATATATTCGTAGTTAGCGGGCCCTGGGCGTTTGCAACAAGAGTGAACAATACTGATATGCAAACCAAGCTTAATTTTTGTTGCACGGGGTTCGGTTTAATGGTGTCATAATCATGACGAAAGCTAATAGTGAGAGTTGCTCATTTGTCACGCTTCGTCAAATTTAAAGTCTTCCAGGGCCAAATACACGATCGAAACTACATATACTTTGCAGGAACGAATAGATATGCATACTTCTGATGCACCAACTGGCGAAAGTCCGGATTGAAGGCTATACTAAATCCTCACAAAACACCTTAAATTTCTACCCTTCTTCCCCTGTCAATGCCTACCTTTGACCCAAATTCATTTCAATGCTGCAGCTAATTCTTATAACTACGGTTCTTCTTGCCCTTGCCTTTGCCGGTATAGCCATTAAGCTTCTGGTGAAGAAGGATGGGCAGTTTGCCGGCACCTGCGCGAGCAACAACCCCATGCTGAAAGAAGAAGGTGCATCATGCGGTCTGTGCGGCGCTCGCCCTGATGAGCAGTGCAAAAATCCCGGTTAATTCTCTTCTATCATTCCGGCCATTCCGGGGGTTGACCAAATAGAATACATTTCTTCCCCACCATCAGAAATGAGGTACACTTCCAGATTTAGCTCTGGATGGTTGCCCAAAAACGCTTTGGTTCTCTCTTCGCCCATCACCATAAATGCCGTTGCAAATGCGTCCGCATTCGTGCAGTTATTTGCAAGTACTGTCACACTCATCAGGGTGTGCTGTGCTGGAGCGCCGGTGGCAGGGTCAATGGTGTGCGCGTATTTGCGCCCATCCTTCATATAGAATTTGCGGTAATTTCCCGAAGTAGCCATAGACCTATCCGTAAGCGCTACCACGGCCTGCATTTCCCGCTCTGATTCGGTTGCCAATGGTTTGTCGATCCCTATTCTCCAGGGTTCGCCTTTATCGTTTATACCCTTCGCTCTTAGCTCCCCGCCTATTTCAATCATGTAATTGTTCAGGCCTTTGCTTTCCGCAAAATGAGCCAGCATATCTACTGCGTAGCCCTGCGCATAAGCGTTCACATCGAGTTGCACGCCGCCGGGCTTTTTATAGTAATAGCTGCCTGATTCTCCTTCTACAGGACTAAAAGTAAAATCGTAAGTAACAAGGGATCGAATGGAATCAATGTTCATCCCCTCTCTGACTTCACCACCTTCGGGGCCAAATCCCCAGGCGCGCACCAGAGGCATCACCATGGGGTGAAAGGCGCCATCAGTAAGCGCAGAAATTTCCTTTCCACGCATAAAAACAGTGATAAAATGCGCATCGCTGATTTCCCCTGAATCGCTTCGGTTAAAGCTGGAGATCACCGACCCTTCCACCCACACCGAGAGGGATTGATCAATGACCTTAAGCAATGAATCTATGCTGCCCTTGCTGATGGTGTCGCCCTCAGAAGAAATATATTTTACGGAATAGGTGGTGCCTTGTGCTTCGCCCTGAATGATGCGCATAGTAGGCGCTGCAGGGCCCTGCTCACCCACGCAGGCAGCGATCAGAAACAATGGGAACAAAATAAAAAGGGTTTTTTTCATCAGTTTGTTAATTGGGTGTGCAACCAATACCTTCGGTGCAGTGTTTGGTATTAAACAGACTTCAAAGTTAAAACCTAAATGAGAGCAGCCACAACGAATTTGGCAAAAACACTCGGAGCATTAAAGGCTTCGGGATATACCCCTACTTCTGTAAAGGATGAGATAAGGCGGAACCTGATCAACAGACTTAAGGCCGGCGTACCCGTATTTGATGGGGTATTGGGCTACGAACACTCGGTATTTCCGGAAGTGGAAAGGGCCCTGCTGTCCAGGCACAACATCAACTTCCTTGGGCTCCGAGGGCAAGCCAAAACGCGCATGGCCAGGCAACTGCTCAACCTGCTCGATGAGTATATTCCAGTAGTGGCAGGCTCACCGGTAAACGACGATCCACTGGCTCCAATATCGCGTTTTGCCACCGATCTTATTGCGGCCAGGGGTGATGATACACCCGTGGCATGGATTCACCGCAATGAACGATATACCGAAAAACTGGCTACACCCGATGTGACCGTCGCTGACATTATTGGCGATGCAGATCCAATCAAGGCTGCCAATATGAAACTCGATTACAGCGATGAGCGCGTCATCCACTTCGGACTTGTGCCCAGAGCCCACCGGGGTATTTTTGTGATCAATGAACTGCCCGACCTGCAACCCCGCATACAGGTGGCGCTTTTCAACATTTTGCAGGAGGGCGATGTGCAAATACGGGGGTTCAGGCTTCGCCTGCCGCTCGATGTAATGTTCGTCTTCACCGCCAACCCGGAAGATTACACCAACCGAGGCTCCATCATCACTCCACTCAAGGACAGGATACAAAGCCAGATTCTCACCCACTATCCAAAAAGCATAGAGATCTCCACTGCGATCACACAACAGGAAGCGCGTCTCACCAAGGACCAGCAAGCTGCGGTATTCATCCCACCACTTATCGCAACGGTCATAGAACAACTTGCTGTGGAAGCAAGGAGCAGTGAGTTTGTTGACCAGAAAAGCGGGGTATCAGCCAGGCTCACCATCAGCGCTTACGAGAATATGGTGAGCACCGTGGAACGACGACTGCTTATGAATGGAGAAACCGAAGGCAGGGCACGATTTGGTGATTTGCTTGGCATCATTCCGGCAATAACCGGTAAGGTGGAACTGGTGTACGAAGGCGAACAGGAAGGACCCCGCAATGTGGCCTTCAACCTGATGGGAAAAGCCATACGCACCCTTTTTGCACAGTACTTCCCCGACCCGGAGCTGGTAAAAAAACGAAAAAATGAACCCAACCCATATGAAACGATCATCACCTGGTTTGGAAAGCACGAACTGGAATTGCCCGCCGATCTGCCAGAAAAAGAATACAGTGAAGCACTCGACAAGGTGCCGGGATTAAAAAAACTCACCCAGAAGTACAGCCCCAATGCAAGCGGTCAGGATTTGAACCTGCTTATGGAATTTGTACTTCACGGTTTGGCAGAATACTCCATGCTGGGCAAGAACATCCTGGAACAGGGCCTCTCCTTCTCCGACCTCTTCAACAGCGTATTTTCTATGGACGACTTTGAAGAAAACGAAAATTGAAAATGCGCCGACGCGTGATGATTGCAGGCTGGCTCACCCTCCTGCTCTTTCCGCTTCTGGGCTGGGGGGTGTTGCGTTTTTTTGAAGATGAGCCCGTCGCCCTCATGCTGCGCTGCAACCTGCCCATTTGGGTGCAACTTGTGGCAGGTGCCTCTGTTGGTATAACTATGGGGTATTTGGCACGGTACATCGTAACCCGGGCATTCATGAACAACATTGAAAACAAGTATGCACGCGTGGTCGCCGGATTGCAACTCACACCTTTTAGTGTGATCTTTCTCTCTTTTTGCGCAGGGTTTGGCGAAGAGCTTTTTTTTCGTGGCGCCATCCAACCCCTTGCTGGGGTGTGGATCACTGCCATAGCTTTTGTAGCCCTGCATGGATACCTGAGCCCCACCAACTGGCGCCTCAGCATCTATGGTATTTTTATGGTGCTGGCCATTGCCCTGCTCGGCTACATGGCCGACGAAATGGGAATTCTCGCGGCTGCTGTGGCACATATGGTCATAGACATCATCCTCTTTGCCCACCTCAGGGAAAAAGGACAAAATCTGGTACCTGTATATTCACCTTTTCAACGCAACACACCCCAAGTATGATGAGATTCCTTAATTCACTTTTTATGTTCACACTCGTACTTAACGGCTGCAATGCACAGAAACCAGCCCCTCAAGCCCCCGTGGTGAGCGATCCACAGGCTTTCACAAAATACTGGTACACCGGTGTAGCCGAACTAAACTCCTACGATCTTGTGCAATACCGATATGGGGAAACCCACCGCGGTGAGGTGGTGCTCGTGTACGTAACCGAAGATTTTCTGATTGACAAGCAAGTGAAAAAAGAGTTGGGAAACAGTCCATTTGTGTCCGCGCTGAAGCTGAACATGATGAAAAAGTTCATCACGGGAATCTATGATTACTCCATTATGAGCAGCGTTTTCACGCCCATTATGGAACGCGAAACGGGCAATACTCTAAAGATTACATTCAGCTCTCAGGATTGGTGCGGTCAAAGCTTCTCACAAATGAATTTAAGGGATGGAATTCAGCATTTCGAAACCCGCTCCTACTTTCAGGAACCGGGTGATGAGACTGTTGAATTGCCGCGTACCAATACCGAAGAAGAAGTATGGACACGCATGCGCCTTGAACCCCAAACCCTGCCTATGGGTAAGTTCGAAATGGTGCCCTCTCAGGAATGCCTGCGCCTTTATCACCTGCCACTGAAACCATACAAAGCTGAAGCCCGACTGTTACTGCAAATTGGTGAAGGTGGGAAGGAGCATTATGTGTACCAATTGGGTTTTCCGGAGTTGAGCCGAACAGTGGTGTGGGAATGTGAGAACAAGTTTCCCTTCAAAGTGCTCGGATGGGAAGAGACCCACAGTATAGACGGAAAGACTGCCAAAACCATAGCCACGCTCCGCACCACTTTAATCAAGCCTTACTGGGAACTGAACCAAAATAAAAACGCAGCTGAGAGAGATTCCCTTCAGCTGCGCTATAAAATTGAATAGTTGTTTATTCCAGGTCGAAGGAGACGGTGACGTACTCCCATGCCATAGTCACAGTACCTTGCTCATTCACTGAAATGGTAAACTCTTCAACGAGTTTGTCCGTCTTTCTGGGAGTGGCAGTAAGGCGCAGTACATCCTTCTCTTCGCTGTAATTGTACGCTCCCCATTGGTCCCACACGCTGTTGAAAATGATGGTCCACTCCTTCTCACCCGGTATGGTGAAGAGCGCGTACTTTCCGGCTTTCAGGAGTCCGGCACTGGTTTTCACATCTCCCGTAAGGGTAATGGTGGTGGCTTCATTGGCACCTGTGCGCCACACTTTCCCGTAAGGCACAAGGGCATCCCAAATTTTGCGTTCCTTCACCTGTGGTGCCGAATAATGAATGGTAATTTCCCCATTGGGAATACTAGCTGTAGCCGTTCGCATAGGACTGGGTCGGCTGCCTTTGTCTTTGTCCTGCGCCTGGGTGGTGATGGTGAACATAAGTGCAAGTGTCAATCCTGCGCCCATTTTAATAATACTTCTCATACTTTCTGTTTTTAAAACATTAATGGTTAATCACTGCTTATTTTGTGCACATCGTTGTTGTCTTCTTCGATCTGCTCCTTTACCAACTGTATTCTTTTTGCAACCAAAGCCATCTCTTTGTGGCCGTTGGCAAGCAACCACATAAATGCCTCCTTGCTTCCATCGCCGCTGAGGGCTACTTTGGCAAGGATGTCAAATTTATACTTCTCCAACCAATCTACCGCACTTTTGTTTCCTTCGGCACCGGCAATGGTCGCAGCCAGGTGCTCAAAGCCATTTTTTGCCAGCCAGGTTTTTGCATCCTCTTTGTTGCGCAGCGCAAATGTGAACACGCCTAGCTCAGGGTATCCGTGCTCTGTGAGCCACTCCCTGATTTTTTTATTGCCTCCTATGGCTTCGGCCCAGGCCAGAAGTACTTTAGCGGGGTAGATAGTTTTCAAAATATTCGCTCTGATATGAGTACATTCGGCTCAGCATAAAACATACCAAAATATGAATTTCAACGAACCCATGCTCCGTGATAACGCCCTTTCGGGAAAAACTATTGTGGTAACCGGTGGTGGCACAGGCCTCGGCAAAGCCATGGCAACTTATTTTTCTCAACTCGGTGCAAATGTGGTAATCTCGAGCCGGAAGATAGAAGTGCTTGAGCAGGCTGCCGCCGAAATAAGTGCGCTGAGCGGGCGGGAAGTCCTGCCCATAGCTTGTGATGTACGCAAGGAAGATGAAGTGCAAAATGTACTTACCAAAACAATTGAAAAATTTGGCGCCGTGCATGGCTTGCTCAACAATGCAGCAGGCAATTTCATAAGCCCCACCGAGCGGTTGAGCCCCAAAGCCTTCAACATCATACTCGACATTGTACTGAAAGGGACCGTAAACTGCACCCTTATTTTTGGCAAGCACTGGATTGCAGAGAAACAACCCGCCACCGTGGTGAGCATTGTAACAACCTATGCGTCTACAGGCTCTGGCTTTGTGGTGCCCTCAGCTTGTGCCAAGGCGGGTGTGGTAGCCCTTACACGCAGCCTCGCTGTGGAGTGGGCCAAGTACAATATACGATTCAACGCCATAGCCCCGGGACCATTTCCTACCAAGGGCGCCTGGGACAGGCTACTGCCAGAACCGCTCAAAGAAAAAATATCTATGGAAAAACGCATCCCCCTGCGCCGCGTGGGAGAACACCAGGAGTTGGCAAACCTCGCCGCCTACCTGATGAGCGATTTCGCTGCCTACCTGAATGGGGAGGTAGTAAATATAGACGGTGGTGAATGGCTGCAAGGGGCAGGACAGTTTAACCAACTCGAAGCAGTTCCTCAACCCATGTGGGATGTAATCGAGCAGCATATCAGAGGGACTAAGGGGAGTTGAAACATTGCTAACCCGTCCAGTTTATGGGAAGCCTACAGGGTTAGGATATGGTGTTATATCCACTTCCTTTTGATTATTGCTTGTAGAAGAAACCAAATCAAAGTGCACCATTGTTGAGAATACTGCATCTTCTCCAAAGCCCAATGGATTGTTTACTGCACCTGTCATTACTGGAGAAATGGGACGAACTGGATTTTCGTTGGTCATAAAATAATTTACATCATCACCTGCGTTTCCAAAAAAGACGTTATCCTGTTCAGCTCTTATACAAAACAGATAATTTTGGTTATTCTCAAGTTGAGTTTGGTCAAGGAAAGGAACAAATACTTCCCCCCTTCCGGCGCTGCCGGAAGGGGGTTTTTAATTATTGCTTTTGCAGATCAGTTACAACGCAGCTTCTGCTTTTGCAGGTTGGGGAGTTGGGAGAAGGGTACTGTACTTCTCTGAATACTCCAACATTTGCGTGGCAAAATCATGCGGGTATTCCACCTTTATATCAGTGATTACACCATCTGTTTCAACAGGCACCAATCGGGGTTGAATAAATCCACCGTAAGGGGCACTCTGAAACTTCTCGGAACGGGCCAGCACCTCTGTATGGAGCGCTGTGTCTACCTGCACGCCATACTTTTCAACCAGTGCCTGGGCTCCTGCAAAATCACCTTCGGATGTGATGCGCTGAATCTCTTTGAGCTGTGCCCCGAATATTTCACGAAGTTTGTCATAATCTGTAATGTTAAAGTAGGTATTGCCATCTCGGGTTACCCTTTGAATTACACTGTCTGCCATGCCCATTTCGTATGCCCAGGCAGAAATGGTCTGACGGTTGCGCATATGGTCTTGCTCTACATTGTTGCCCGGCTTTATGCGGCGCAACTGAAGCATAAGTCCATTTTTAATATAGCTGTCGTACTGATGGCGCCCGCAATCTAAATCGTCCATCACACCCATTTCAATAAGTTTTGGGTCCATGATAAAGTACAGCGCCACCAGGTCGGCACGGGCTTCTTCTATTGTAGAACCGTAGTTTTTCAACGATTCCTTTGGGGTGCCAATTCCGGGATTTATTTTGCCACTTGCGTGGCCTATTACTTCATGAAGCGCTGTATGCAGCTTGCCGGAGAGTTGCCCAAACTTTTTGGTGAGGGCAAGCTCAGTGCTGTCGTGGCAAAACTCTTCGGTGAGGCCGGGAGTGCCTCCCTTGTCGTATGCTGCCACGATGTTGCCAAGACTTACAGACTTGCTGCCGTGCTCGGCCCGAATCCAGTTGGCATTTGGCAAGTTCACTCCAATCGGTGTTGAAGGGGCTGCATCGCCTGCTTCACCCACTACATTGATAAAGTTGTAGGTGATGCCCACAACGGTTTCCTTCTTGTGCTCGGGCAAGGTACTTGAGTTGGTTTCGAAGTACTGTGCATTCTCAGCGAGCACCTTCATTTTGGCGGAAGCATCAAGGTCGCGTATTTGCACGATGCTTTCGAAGGTGCCGCGGTATCCCAGCGGGTCTTCGTATACCTCTATGAACCCGTGTATATAATCTACCACGCCGGTGGTATCATTCAACCAGGCAATGTTGTATTCATCCCAGGTTTTAAGATCGCCTGTCTCGAAATAAGCAATGAGAAGCTCCAGGGCTTTCTTCTGTTGTGGATTTTCCGCAACTCCTGCTGCCTGATCGAGCCAGAATACCATTTTCTCTATGGATTCAGAATAGCGTCCACCTACTTTGCACACTTCTTCTACCAATTTGCCATCAGAACCTCGGCTCACCCGTGCGTTCAGTCCTATAGAAACAGGGCGCAGTGCATCAATTTCCTTTCTCTTCTTCCCGTAAAAATCTTCCACTTCCTTCTGAGTAATGTCCGGCGCATAGAAATTGATGGCGCTGGCAAGTATCAAGTCTTTGGTGGCATCCTTGCTCACCTTCTTGGCATCGAATTCTTTGTCGAAGATGGCCTGAATGGCCTCATCGCTCAGGTTGGTTCCTGTTTCGGTGAGCAGCGTACCGAGGTAGTTGGCACTAAAACCCGGCTCGCTCTTATCTCCCGAATAGTGATGGTGTATGCCATTGGCAAACCACATTTTCTTGAGGTACAATTCAAATTCTTTCCACTCGGCAGATGCTTTATCACCTGTGTAGTTGCGGTACACGCTCTCCAATGCATTTCGTATCTCCAGGTTGTGCCTGTAATTTTGGGCGTAGATGATGTCACGTCCGGCAAGCCCTGCCTGTGTGAGGTAGTAGGCCAGTTTCTTTTGGTCGAGCGAAAGAGAATCCCAAGCGGGAATCTGATAGCGAAGAATTTTAATGTCGGCAAATTGCTCTGTCAGCACCTTGAACTCTTCCACGACATCAGCTTTCTCTTCTGCGGGTTGTTCCTGTGAGCATGAACCGAGTATGAGCGCTGACGCAAATGGCAGCAAGAATAATTTGAAGGACTTCATAAGTTGGTTTTCGTTGAAAATAAGAGTGTAAATGTAGTTTTTTTGGTCTTCATGCCCCATCCGTTTACTTTACTGAAGTCTTTGCAAAAGGTGTACCCGTCAAAATTCTGCTCAGTGAGAAATTCACGCCTCGGGTGTACCAATCATCCTGAAGATGCAAGGGTGAAATAACCCTTCCGTGAAAGCGTTCAAGTACTTAAGCCATGGTAACAGAGAAGACAGTTTTAGGTATCATTTTTGATAAAAATGCAACATGAAAAAAATTGCCCTACTCCTTTTGAATGCAGGCCTTGGATTGGCCCTTCAGGCCCAAACTCCCACGGATAGCATAGACTTCTGGAAAGCCGAATACCAAAATTTCAAGTCGAACAACCGCCAAAAGGAAACCCTACTTGCCGTGCAGCATTGGGCAAGACTCGACACGGTGTCGGTGCAAGCCTGTGTGGAACTCGCTCAGACTTACCACGCCAAAGGACAAGTTGCTGAGGCTGAAATAGCCTACCTGCAGGCACTAGAGCGGGACACCACAAGCGCTCCTTTAAAATACCAAACAGCCCGCTTCTACCAGTCCATAGGCGAAGACAAAAAAGCACATGAAATGTATAAATCACTGTTGCAAACCGACAGTACGAATGCTTTTTACTACAGGCGGGGCGCAATATTGAGTGCTTCTCTGAGAGAATTATGGAAAGCCTTCAAATGGCACCAAAAATCCATTGAGCTGGAACCTGATGAACCTGAAAACTATCTGGCTTTTGCAGAGACTTATATGGACATGAGGGCTTATGCCCATGTGGATTCGTTGATCAATCAGGCGCTGGAACTCAATCCAGAAAACTGGCGTGGCATCATGCTTTCCGCTAAATCTGCCTATGTGCAAAGCGATTATGAAGATGTGGTTCGGTTGCTCGAACCCCACTTTCCACAGAGCATTGGCAACGCAATCTCTGCAAGATTCTACGGCATATCCCTTTACCAAATCGGTCGGTATGAAGATGCCATCGCAGTACTTACTTTTCTTGCCGAACTAGATCCTGAGCTCGAGTACACCTATTATTACATGGGCCTGTGCCATCAGAAAATGGGAGATTTGGATACCGCAGCTGAGCACTTTAAGAAAGCCATAGAGCAAGTATCAGTGAGCAACCTCTCGGCATACCACGAAGCACTGGGCTTATTGCAGCAGCAGGAAGAACAACATGCCGAAGCCATACAGCACCTCAGAATGGCCCAAAGCCTTCGCAGCGATGTTGAGTTGCTCTACCACCTGGCAGTGAGTTACGATGCCTACTACGCAGATAAGGGAACTGCGCAAAGGGCTTTTGAGAAGTATGCCATCACGGCAGATACTGCTGAGAATCCACGTTTCCGCTACGCTGTGGAAAGACTGGAAGAAATGAAACGGGAAGAGCATTTCTCGGCAGAGCCAGAAGAATAAAGGTCCCACCAATCCTTCTCAATAAAAGTAAATGACGGACCAAACGCTTGCGCACCTCAGCTGGCTCGAATCAGACTTTAAAAAACACAGTTCTTCGGCTGATGCTGAGGCCATGTCAGCATATATGCGCAATCTATTTCCGTACTACGGCATTAAAAAGCCTTTGCGCGCTGCATTGTCCAAACCTGTTGCGAAAAGTCTATCAAATGCACATGCCGACCCTGAGGCCGTAGCCCTTTGGTGCTGGGAGCAAGCCGAGCGTGAGTGGCAGTATTTCGGACAAGAGTTCCTGGCGAAAAGCTGTAAAACATGGAATCCCACGGTAATTGAAGTGATTGAAAAACTCATTGTCTCCAAATCGTGGTGGGATACAGTAGACTCCCTGGCCGTGCATGGTGCAGGTAAGTATTTTACGCTGTACCCTGAGCACAAAGACCAATGGATAGAAAAGTGGAGGCAGAGCGATAACGTTTGGCTTGTGCGGGTGTCGCTCATCTTTCAACTGATGTACAAGTCAAAGACCGACAGCGCCCTGCTATTTGATATTTGCAGTGAACATGCAGGTAGCAGGGAATTCTTTATCCGCAAAGCCATAGGCTGGGCGCTCAGGCAATATGCCTATACCAACCCGGAAGATGTCATAGCCTTTGTGAATGCCACAGCACTTTCAGGGCTAAGCCGCAGGGAAGCACTCAAGAATATTGAAAAAAAAAGAAGCCTATCAATTGATTGAAAGCAACTCGCGGGCGTTGGCCATGGCGGCATCGGTAGTTTTGGCGCCGCTGAGCATTTGGGCAATTTCTACAATGCGGTCATTTGCGTTCAAAGCGGCAATATCCGTGCGGGCCACTCCTTTCTCGGTAACTTTATAAACCTTAAAGTGGTGCTCACCTTTGGCGGCAATCTGCGGCAGGTGGGTGATGCACAGCACCTGAAGTCCGCCGGCCATTTGTTTCATAATGGTACCCATGGCATGGGCCACCTCACCCGAAACGCCGGTGTCAATCTCATCGAAAACAATGGTGGAGCGGGCAGATGCTTCAGCGGTAATTTTCTTCACTGCAAGCATGAGGCGGGAAAGTTCACCCCCCGAGGCCACAAGCTTGAGCGCTTCTGGCTTTCTGCCTGCATTGGCGCTGAAAAGCATCTGAATCTTATCCATCCCATTCGGCATGGGTTTGTCTGCTGTTTCGAGCAGAATTTCAAACTTGGCCTGTGCCATGTTCAGGGATTTGAGCAGCTGCTCAATCTCTTTCGGAAAGGTAGAAAGGGCCTTGCGCCTGCGCTTACTCAAGGCTTCGGCAGCAGCGATGAGCTGTTTTGAATGAACTGCAAGATGCTGCTCAAGTAAGGCTATTTCTTCTGCTACGTTGTCGCTGCTGCGCAGTGCAGCGCGCAGTGCTTCTCTCAGTGCAATAAGCGCAGCAATGCCAGTCACTCCGTGCTTTTGTTCCAGGCGGAAAAAAGTGTTTTGAACTTCGTTCAGCTCCGAAAGTCGGGCTGGGTCGAATTCAACCTTTGATGCAAGACGTTCCGTTTCGGTGCCAATATCTACCACCTCAATGAGGGCGCTCCTCAACCTACCTGCAAGCTCAGCATACGCGCGTGAGAAACCTGATAGCGCATCCATAGCGTCGCGCGCGCTGCGCAGGCTGTGCGATGCAGGGTCTTGTCCATCACTCAAAGCTCGGATTACCGACTGCAGGCGTGCGGTAATATCCTCGGCATTGCCAAGCATATTCAGCTCCTCTTCGAGTCCCGCTTCATCGATGCTGTCGAGCCCAGCAGCGTCGAGTTCCCTGAGTTGAAATTCTGTAAAGTCGCGGTCCTTTTGCAAATTGCGCTCCCGCTCTCGCGCTTCGTCCAGTTTTTTCTGCGTTGCCGCACGCTGCTGATAGTGCGAGGCGTATACCGCTCTTTCCGCTGCCGCTCCGGCATACCGGTCAAGGGTGTCGAGCTGAAAGTTGTGGTCGTTGATCTGCAGGGTTTGGTGCTGTGAGTGAATGTCTATAAGTCTCAACCCTATTTCCCTAAGCACTTTGAGATTCACTGGGGTGTCATTCACAAACGCCCTGCTTACACCGGTAGCGGAGATTTCTCTACGAATGGTTGTTTCAGGAAAAATATCGAGGTCGTTTTCTGCAAATAAGGGCGCTATATCGAGCCCTTCCATGGTGAACGTGCCTTCTACAATGCACTTGGCTTTGCCTTCCTGCACCACGCGCGACTCAGCCCGGTCGCCAAGCATGAGCCCAAGGGCCCCCAAAATGATGGACTTGCCACTTCCTGTTTCGCCCGTAAGGATATTGAGTCCTTCGCCGAAGGTTATTTCGAGCGATTCAATCAGCGCATAGTTTTTAATTGAAAGTTGCTTCAGCATAGGACAAAGATGCCGATTTTACCTGTCGGGAAATGCAGTGAAGGGGCGATTATTTTCCCTTTTGCATTTTTTCGTACTTCGATAGATTGCCGGGGTCCAGCCTTGCCAGCAATTCGTACATGGCATTGCGCTCATTTGGCTGGGCCTGAATGAAGATGTTCACAATCTCATCGCTCTTGGCGAGAAAAAAATTCTGGGTATTGTATGCAAGCGGCTTTACCTTGTGCACCTTGTCGAGCTTCGAAAGGCTGTTGATTACAGCTGTGCGGCCCTGTGGCATCTTCTCCGACATTACGTCCATGCCCTTGCGGTGGTATTCGTACAAGCACTCACGCATGGGCTCAAAGGTGCGGTGCATGATGTCTTCTGCAATCCAGTACCTGTTCTTATCGCCTTCGAAGGCTTTCCATCCCGATGCGCTCGATACCTGCGCGGCTTGCACAATACGCTGTGCTTGCTGAAAGTAAGCTGTTCCACCTTTCGGCGAAAAGGTGTCGTAGTCGTAACCGAGAATGATGTATGCGTAGAAGGCCAGGGTATGAACAAGGTTGTTCTGAAACTGGTCCGGGTTGAAGTTGTATTGTGTGTTGGGCAAAAAGTCGAAGGTGAGATTCTTGTCCTGCAGGTTTATAACCGGCGTGCTGTAATCAGTGCCAAATACAGGACGGGTGGAAATAACCTGAAGCGTGGCGCTGAAGGTATTTGACCCCGCAGAAGCATTGGGCTCAATATTTAGTATAAGGCTACAGTTTATGCGCTCTTCGATGGTGTATTGATCGTTGCTCCACCTGCGGTTGTTCATGAACTCAAAGATGGTTTGCTGCATGCTTTCAAATATGGCAGGGTTCACACCCTGCACCCTGTTCGAAATTACCTCCACTGAGCAGTTCAGCTCCTGGGCTGATGCAGCGGAGATGTGAAGACAGACGATTATAAATGCGATTAAAAGCTTTTTCATAGAAACTCTTCGATGATAAAATCAAATACACCGGCAGCTGTATCAGCCTTCGACATTAACTTTAAAGGTACAGTTTTATTGCTACTGAGCAAAGTTACTTTATTGGTGTCGCCCCCAAAACCAGCTCCCTCGTCCCTAAGGGAGTTCAGCACAATGATGTCTGCATTCTTTTGCACCAATTTTCGGCGGGCATTCTCCTCTTCATTTTCAGTTTCCAAGGCAAATCCCACCACAATTTGTCCAGTCTTGGTGTTGCCAAGGGTGTGTAGAATGTCAATGGTTTTCTCCAAATGGATGACGGGTACGCTGTTCTCCTTTTTTATTTTCTCGGGAGATGCTTGCGCAGGGCGGAAATCAGCCACTGCTGCAGAGAAAATAGCAATGTTGCATTCTGAGAATGCTGCCTTGGCAGCGGCATGCATTTCTTCAGCGGTGTGCACATTCACAACCGTAGCACCCGCAGGTGACTTCAAGTGAGTGGGACCGCTAATCAGGGTAACACTTGCTCCAAGTTGCAATGCGCGTTCAGCGAGGGCATAGCCCATCTTGCCGGTGGAGTAGTTGCCTATAAACCGCACAGGATCTATGGGTTCATGGGTGGGACCGGCGGTAATCATCACCTTCATTTCCCGTAGAGGGGCCGACTCCAAAAGGTAGGATTCCAGAAAGGATGTGATGTGCTCAGGCTCCGCCATGCGGCCTTTGCCTTCGAGTCCGCTTGCCAGCTCTCCACTTTCGGCGGGAATGTGGATGTTGCCTCTTTGAATCAGTGTTTGTATGTTCTCTGCATTGGCGGGGTGTTCATGCATATCGTGGTCCATTGCCGGAGCAAAATAAACAGGACACCGGGCACTGAGGTAGGTGGTAAGTAGCAAGTTATCGGCTTCGCCATGTGCCATTTTCGAAAGGGTGTTGGCTGAGGCAGGTGCCACGAGCATCAAATCAGCCCAAAGCCCAAGCTCCACGTGGTTGGTCCAAACCCCGGCTTCAGGGTCTTTCACCAATGCATCGAGCACCGGGTGTTTGCTCAGCGTACCCAGGGTGAGTGGCGTAACAAACTGTAAAGCTGATGGGGTACAGATTACTTGTACTTCCGAGCCAGCCTTCACCAGCTCACGCACTATAATGGCAGATTTGTATGCGGCAATGCTGCCCGTAACCCCGAGCAAGATTCTTTTGCCTTTGAGCAGACCCATGCCAGGGCAGAATTAAGCCTCTACTTCCTGTGAGCCTTCGGGAGACTCAAGGCGACGGAAGTAAATTTCGTCTTCCAGCATTTCTTCCACTGCCATAGCATGCGGCTTGGGAAGGCGCTCGTAAAACTTTGATACTTCTATTTGCTCCCTGTTCTCGAATACTTCTTCGAGGTTGTCCTGAGCGGTTGAGAACTCCTGAAGTTTCCCGGCAAGCTCTTCCTTCATCTGCACACTTATCTGATTGGCGCGTTTTGACATGATGCTGATAGACTCATAAATATTGCCGGTCTGCAGCTCAAGATCTTTCAGGTTGCGTGTGATGGTGGTGCGTGCAGCGTTGGAATTTTTCAGGTTCATTGTAATCGTTGTTTGTCTTGGTTGGATTTGTGTGAGCAGGTGGACTGAGCGATCTCAGAACTTCATCTTTTCCAGTTCCCGAATCGAACTCGTGTAATATTTCTCGGCCTGCTTCAAGTACTTGCTGTTTTGAAAAGAATCCACAAATTTATGATAAGTTTCCACAGTATCATTAAATCGCTGTTCCTTTTTAGTTTCAATGCTGTTCATGGCCAAGAGGTATTGGCTTTCAATCAATAAAAATTCAATCTCCTCCACGTGCGGGCTGTTGGGGAATTCGCGCAGCATGTTCTTCAGCGACACCACGGCCGATTTATAATTCTCCGTTTTGTAGTAGAGCTTGGCGTTGCCGTAGGCCTTTGTTTCCAGTTTCAGGCGCAGCTCATCAATCATGGTGTTGGCGCTGTCCTTCAGGGTTGTGGTGGGATACCTGTTGAGGAAAATCTGAAACTCCTCGATGGCCTGATTGGTGTCTTGCTGGTCGAGACTGGGGTTTGGAGAGTTCAGGTATGCGCAATATGCACTTCTGAAGGTACACTCCTCAGCAAGCGGTGATGTGGGAAAGGTCTTTGCGAAATTCTTAAAGTAGTACCCCGCAAAGTAGTAATCCTTCAGGTTGTAATGGCAGTTGGCAATATAGTATTGTACCACCTCGCTGCGGCTGCTGCCACGAAAAAGGGTGCCCAACTCATCGAACAATGAAAGGGCCTTGGAGTACTCCTTCTTGTCATAATACTCCACGGCCTTCTGGTACTTGAGCTCCACATCGCTGCTCTTGAGCAACTTATTGTAGCTCGAGCAGGAAGCAAGTAAAACAACAACTACAAAAAACAGGATGTTTCTCAAATCAGTACTCGAAAATTCGCGCAAAGATAATAACGATATGGTTGAAGTTGTAGTATTTTCTGCCAACAGGGTTTATAAACATGTCAATTGGTTGGCTGGGAGTATTAAAATTTGCGCATCTTTCTACTTCGTACCTGCTACCTAATACACCACCGCTACCATCACCTGCATCCTTTCCGTTTTCCCATTGATGCCGGTGGCAGTAAGCACCACGGGATACACACCCGCCGGTACATCAGCACCCTCCCAAATTTCTATGTACCCTTCACCGCTGTTGTCAGCGCCGCTGTGGAGCATGTTGCCCCAGCGGTTGTACACTTCCCAGCGCAGGCGGCTTACGCCAAATAGCTCCGCTACGAGCTTGTCGTTCACTCCATCGCCATTGGGGGTGAAGATATTGGGCAGGATGATGCGTATGCCGGGGTTTACACGAATGGTGACGGTAGCGGTATCCGCGCAGGCGGGGTCATCTAAGTAGGCGATCAGGCTTACGGTGTAGGTGCCGGTATCGGCGAAGGTGTAAAAGGGGTTTTGTTGAGATGAGAAAGGCAGCCCATTGGCTTCCCATTGCCAGGCATTGGCCTGTGTGCTTTGGTCTTGAAACTGCACATCCAGAGGCGACTCTCCTTCCTGCGGATTGGCGGTGAAGGCAGCGTTGGTAACCCTTACTTGTGCTATGGTATAAGTACTGTCCCAGGCGCAGCCGTTGCTGTCGGTGATGGAGAGGGCATACACCCCTGCGCCCAGGCCAGCAAAGGGCGGGTTCTGTGCCGTAGCTCCGTTAAGCAGAAAAGTATATGGCCCTGCGCCGCCTATAGAATCTATCTCTATGCTGCCCGTGGCATTGTGGCAGAGTGAAAACCCTGTGCGGGTGCCAAAAGCCCGGGGCGGGTCGTGCACGGTTACAAATACCGGTATGGTCTGCTCACAGGGGGCATCAGGTCCGGTGCTCCACATACGCACACGGTACCAGCCGCTTTGGGTGGCGCTGCATATTGGGTTAGAGATTCCTGCATTGCTCAGTCCTGTTTGGGGCTCCCAGGAGTAATTGTCAAAACCGGGTGTTGCCTCCATTTGTACGGAACTACCTTGGCAATAGGAATATTTGCGCTCCATGATGGGTTCTAATACTGGGCAGGAGGGAGTATAGGCAAAGAAGTAAGCAATTTTTGCACTTGTGGCATTCATGGGTTGATTGGGATAAAGGATATTTCTCAACTGAAAGTTACAGGAGGTAGCATTGTTAATTAAATAGCCTGATACATCTGCCAATCCATCAGTGCCAGACATGAAAGCGTCAGGAGTATCGTCATCCAAGCCAAACAATTGATTGTTTTGATAATAGAAATGGCCTTTAACTCCACCGAAATTCCAAAAGCTGTTGACGTTATCGCTGCCCCCAAGTACACCTAAGAAATTGGAATTAAAGAACACATCTTCATTAGGTACAAATCCGCTTCCTGTCCTATCCGTATATAAGGAAAATCCTACAGGAAAATTTGTATTGAAATGATTAATGTTGTTAACATTATAATTTTCATCACCAGTAAGTTGATGATTATTTAGCAACATCACACTACAAACTTCAGGTAAGGTTAAATTCTCATATTGAATGTAGATATAAGGTGCAAAAACACCCTTAAACGGCATTCCTATTTGAAATGGGACTTCAATGAAAAAAGTTGATGTTTGAGCGGAGAGTAAATCATCAGTAAAATCAACTATGTAGGTTCCAATAGGGGAACTAAAAATACTTGTGTGGCTAACATTTGACAGATTATTTATTGCATTAAATTGATACTCAATATTATTAATCAGAATACTCCCAGTTGCATTTTCACCACTGCTAAATGCAATAATGTATGCGCGGCGTATTTCACTACCAGGTTCTATATAAAGTTGCACAATACCAGAGCCAACGCCCATCCCTGTAGAAAAACCACCACCAGTAACACCACCACGAAATACATCCTGCTGAAATAGAATCTGCCCATGCAATTCTTGATGACATAACAAAAGAAATAGCAGAGAAAAGGATGATGCTAATCTAATCACTTCTCTTTTTCAATTCGTTAATCTCCTGCTGGATATTTGCCAAAATCTTGTCAATGTTTCCATTCAGATTGAGCTGATGGTTGTACCCGGTAATCACGGAGTTTTGGTTGTTGTATTGATGAAACACGTTTCTGGCATCAAAGTTTAAAATAGTAGCAAGATCTGTTTCTAATACCTGAGCAATGGCGTATATCTTAGAAACAGTAATATCCGTCTTGTCATTCTCAATTTTTGAGTAGCCTGGTACGCTCATATCCAACTTTTGCGCCATATATGACTGGGTGTAATTCTTGAGTTCACGCAGTTTCTTTATATTGTTACCTATACTCATGGATAAATAGTTTCCTCAAAAGTAAAGAATCTATCCAAATGGAAGAAAGTTTTACCCATGAAAATAGCAACCTTAGCTAAAACCTTATTACTATGAAAAATACTGCTATTCTGGCAATTTCCATGTGCTCTATCATTTTTAGCTATGCTCAGAATCCTTTGTGGACTCTAACTCCGAATTATTTAGATGCGGTCAATTCTTTTCCAGTCCCCCTCCCCTCCTCCCCCTACGACCCCAACACAGGTCAACCAAATTCAACGTCAGCCTACTCATATCAAGGCGCCGCCACCGACGCAGCCACCAACTTGCACGCAGGCTACACCGACCCCTGGGGCGATCTCATGTTTTTTACAGTAGATCAAAACTTATATGACTACAAAGGTTGGCTTGTGGGGAGTTTTAAGAGATTCTATTCAACGCCAACTTCCGGAAACTATTTAAAGCGCGGACACAGCGAGCGGCTTATTCTGCCACTGGGTAATTCATGTACCAAATTTGCAATCATTTATCCAGCCGGGCGTGATCACAGCGGTGGGCCGTCGTCAAATGAAGATTTCAACAGTACCACACAACCAACCAGGTTGCGCCTGTACATGTCCATATATGATACAGAAGCTGCCAATCCTTTCAATGCGGAAGCCAAAGGCAGCTTGATTGGGATGAATTCGAATAACGATGCAAATACATTGGAAGACATATCAGAACGTGACTATATAAATTGGGGACTTGATGTTCTTAATCAATCTGGAAACACCACATACTTATACGGTTACAAACTTTTTCCTGGAATGACATTTCCCGGCGAGCAAGGATTCGGTGTCCAAATGCTTTTCATAGCAGCAAGTGATTATATCGAGGCAGGCACCAATGAAGATGATTGTTTCTACTATGTTTTTGTTTTTGAAGGCCGAAACGTAATCAGATACAGGCTTACATCTACCGACCTTGAATGGGATGGCATCGTGTATACTGATCCAAACCTTGAACCGGGCAGCTATGTGCGCTCAGAGATGGAATTGATACAGCTGCCTTCCGGGGGCTATCGGCTCGCTTTTCCCGCGATGGCGCCTGCCGGGGGTGGCCTACCATTGATGATACGCATCATTGATCTGGATGCACAGGGAAACTATGTGGCCAACTCAGCCCAAACAATAGCCCTGCCCGGCACATTTCCCGACAGGGCAGAGCCCCACGGGCTGGAATTCAATTCAACAGGCCGCTATCTTTACTTCACCCACAAATCCCACCCTTCGCTGCCCAATGCCCTCGATGTGTGGGATACCCAAACCCAAAGCCTTGTAACCTCATTGCCGACCCTTTCCAATATCAACAACTTCAGAGAGTCGTTCCTGGAGCGCTATGACGAAGCCATTGTGCTTGCCAGCGCCACTACCCTGGGTGTGTTCCAGAATCCCGGCAATCCTACAAACCCCGGCTGGCAGCCGGCTGCCATTGCATTGAATGTGACCATGCAGGAACTCGCCAGCAATACCGACGCTACGAAACACCGCAGAATATTACCAGACCAGATTGACGACGGCGACTATACCCGCATGCTGAACCGCACCTGCCCTTGCTGTGAGGAAGCCGCCGCCTACCAGAGTGAAAATTTTGAAGCATATTATACTGAAACATGGACGCCAACTTTCAATCCTTTTGGCAATAGCGCTGATGTATATATTGATACTGAGTTGAGAATTGCTTCCAATTCGTACATCACCATCGAGGATATGAACTTCTACTTTGGACCTGATGCCAGAGTAATCGTAGAACGGGGTTTTACATCAAGCGAAAATGGAGGCGTACTTCACCTTAAGAACACCTTGTTTACTGCCGATCATCGCTGCGTTGATCGGAATTTTCTTGGCGACGCCTGTGAATTTATTCCTCCCGTGCCCCCTTCGGGTGAATCTGCGTCAGAAGGTGAGGGTATAAGCAGCGAAGTGCTGCTTCCGTGCTCAAAAGATTATTGGCAAGGTGTAATTGTAGAAGGGTTTAACAATCTCGGCCAGCCATCCGGTGTTTTTGCCAATTCGAGACAGGGCAGGTTTGCAATGGAACAAAACAGTACCATCCAATTCGCCAGACAAGCAGTCCATATTGGAAATCCTGATGCCCCCAATTTTGGAGGTGGAATTCTATTCGCATTAAACAGTACTGTGAAAGACTGTATCAACGGTTTCAGATTTGACCCCTATATCAGGATTCAAAACAATGCTGAGACATTTAATCGAAGCGTCATTACCCGCGCGAATTTTATTACCACCAATGATTTTATAATTGCCCCAGGTTCCCTTTCACCCGGAAGGTGCATTGATGTTGATGGGTCTAGCGGTGTAGAAATTAAAGAAACACTCTTTCACAATCAAAATACATCGGCAAACTGGCTCCCCAATCAAAAGGGGGTAGGTGTATATGCTACAAACTCCAGACTGCGCGTAGCAGCACTGAATTCACCTTCGCAATTTATCAGCCTGGCCAAAGGAATAGATGTGGTATATATTAATAATTCCAGACAAATTGAAATACTGGATTGCGTATTTGACAACAACGTGGTGGGCGCCCAACTCAACGGAAGTCTGAAACCTGCGGTATTGCGAAACAGCTTCAGGGTGCCGCGTGCAGCAAACAATATAGGCTTGTTTATGGACGAGTCTACGGGCTACAAAGTAGAAGACAATGACTTCAGAAGCGTAAGCGGAACCCTGGTACTATGGAATATGGGTATCGCTGTATGGCGCTCAGGAACAGCCCCGAATCAAATCTTCAACAATTGGTTTGATGACATTACCGTGGGTATTGTATCAGCGTTTGTCAATGCCGACCAGGATGATTTGTACCGGACAGGACTGGTTTACAAGTGCAATTACTTTGAAAGGTTTACCATTGCCCGCGCCGACATATTGATAGATAACGGTTCCATTTCGGTTGAACAAGGTTCTTGCGACCCGAATGATCCTTCGCTGCTTCCAAGAAATTCATTCAGCCACTCGAGCGTACTGAATGCCTCGCACTTCGATTTCAGGGTGAATAGCACCGTTACACCAGGAGCTTTTCCTATTCAATACACAACTACTCCCCAAGGCGGCCTTTGGCCTTACTTTTATCCTCTAAAGGTGAGTGAAATTGCCACCGGAGCGCCAGCAAATTATGTGGAACGCTATTTATGCAGCAATGTATACACGTCAGAATTCGCTTGCGATTATTCAAGAATTCCCGCTACCGGCGGCGAAGGCTCCTTTGAATTTTCAGCAATGTCGGGTTCTGATGAAACTGACAATCTCTTTGAGCAGGCAGCATATCTTGAAAACGAAGTTTTTGCAGCAGCCCAGGAAATTGATGGTGGGCAAACCCTTGAGCTTATTAACCTGCTCTTTACCGAAGGAAATGATGAATCTGTGCTTGCACAAATCAGCAACATTCCTGAAGGCGAAATGAGCTCCATGCTTTTTGATGCCATCCAAAAATCAAGTTATGCCGACTTAATTGCTGAGTCCTTCAGCTCAATGGCTGCGGTTGAAATGTTGGGTGGTTCCATCGAGGTATCCACCGCGGAACTGGCCTGGAAGCAAGCACAAAGAAACAGGGACATTTTCTGGCAAGACTTTGCGCATCTTACTTCAGCCGATACAATCGGCGCGTATACGCCCGAAATGTTTATGAGCATTGCAAATATTCATCAGCCAAAGGCGGTTCAACGTTATGTTGCGGCCCTGGCCAATACCCACGGCTATGGCATTCCAGCGTGGGTGGATGACAACTCGCGTGGCGATGTGGTGTATGACCCTGATGGCACCCTTGCGCAGTTTGCAGGAGCAGAGGCCTTGCCTGCTGTGATGCTCTCAGGCGAAATGGCTGAGTTTTCTGAGTGGACGGGCAATATAGCAGCACTCCATAGCCTTTATGCCGCGCAGCGAACCATGTACTTTCCGGTATTCGAGATCCCCGAAGATTTTACTCCCGATCAGGGTGAGAAAAGCAATGAACAAGAGAGCCTTACCGGAGAAACCAGATTAATTCATTTATACCCCAATCCTTTTAGTGATGAATTAACGCTGAAAGTTGATAAAGCAGAAGTTCCGTTTGAAGTGCTTCGAATCGAACTTTTCGACCTCCTTGGTCGCCGCGTAAAAAGTGAGCAATTTGGCCCCGGCAGCATCTTCACCATAGATGGACTCCATTTGCCGAAAGGTATGCTCACCTATACCATCTTCCTTGACGGCACTCCGGTGCAGAATGGAAAAGTGGTGAGGGTTCAATAAGCTTAAACGGTATAATGTTCAATCGAAAGCAGCCTCTCTCGGGGCTGCTTTTT
>JBGTBE010000059.1:0-49564 GCA_041749535.1 Cryomorpha sp.
CCTGACACGGGGGGGGGGGGGTAAGTAGATGTTATCATAGCACTTGCCGTTAAGAAATCGATTAATTTATAAAGCAATGTATGAAAATCCTTTTATACAGATCTGATTTTATTCCAGATATTTATTTTCCGGCTGTTGTCATTTACCTGCAAATACAAGCCCCTGCCTATCTTTGCCCTATGAACGAATTACTCCTGGCCCTTCAGGTTGCATTTCAGAAACCCCTGCCCGGCTGGGAGGCCCAGCAAAAGATGCTGAACTACCTGCGCCCTCAGGCCCACGAAGCCATGCGCACAGACCCAGAGGCCCGCAAGGGTGCGGTGCTGGTGCTCCTTTACCCGAAAGGGAACGAACTGCATACGGTCCTCACATTGCGGCACCCGTACAATGGCACCCACGGCGCACAGGTGAGTTTTCCGGGAGGGAAGCCCGAGCCGGAGGATGTTGACTTGTGGCACACAGCCCTTCGGGAAGCCCATGAGGAAATAGGATTTGTGCATGAAGCGCTGCAACCCATTGGTATGCTTACGGAGGTGTATATACCGCCAAGCCGCTTTCTGGTGAGTCCTTTTCTCGCCTTTGTACCGTATGCTCCCACCTTCGCTGCCGATCCTAAAGAGGTGGCCCGCATTATTGAAACTCCCATAAGCGCATTGCTGAACGAGGCCCTTATTGGCGAAAAGAAAATGCACGTGCAGGTGGTAAATGCCACGGTAAATGTGAAATACTACGACATAGACGGAGAAACGGTGTGGGGAGCCACCGCCATGATGCTCAGCGAACTGGCTGAGATATTCAGGAAGGAAGGTTTATCAGGAACCCTTAGACTAGAAAACTAAAAAGGCAAAGGTTGATGGTAGCGAGAACGCTACGCTTTAAAAGATCTTAATTTCATAGATTTGAATTCTAGGGATCAACAGTTTAGCGTAGCGTCCCCGCTACGATTTACTTGTTATAAATTAGAATCTTATTTGTTTAGCGTAGCGAGGACGCTACGCCAAATTATTGTAATATTAAATCTACTTTGGTAGAGCGTAGCGTCCCCGCTACGCTTTACTAAATTTTATTCGTTTCACCCCATGCCAACCGGATATCAAATATTGGATCAGGAAGGGCTTTACTACTTGACAATTAAAGTGGTAAATTCAATAGATATATTTACACGAAAACGGTATCGTGACATTATAATCCAGAGTTTAAAATACTGTCAGAAATACAAAGCTCTCGAAATCTACGCCTATATAGTTATGTCCAACCACTTGCACATGGTAGTGAGAAGTTCAACAGGTAATTTGAGTGATACCATTGGAGCGTTTAAGAGTTATACGAGCAAAGCAATTCTTCATGCCATTGAAACATCTGAAGAGAGGCGGAAAACATGGATTCTACCTCTTTTTGAACATGCCGCAACATTGCATAAACGAAATACGAATTATCAATTGTGGACGCATGAAAATCGCGCTATAGTCTTGCTTTCAAATAAGTTTATCACTCAAAAAATAAATTATATCCATAAGAATCCAGTCAAAGCTGGAATAGTAGAAAAGCCTGAAGATTATATATACTCCAGTGCGAGAAACTATGCCGGATTTGAAGGATTGATAGATGTGAATGTTGCAACATTCAAGTGGATAACGAAAAATTAATGCATTAATAAAATTTCGAAGAGTAGCGAATACACGACTATTAAATTTTTGATAATAAGCGCAGCGTGAACGCTACGCTTTACTGGTTACAATTTAATTTCTCATTAGTTTAGCGTAGCGAGGACGCTACGCTAAACTGTTGTAATTAAAATCTCTACTTTGAAAAGCGTAGCGTCCCCCTACGCTTTAAACCAAAAACAAGTTTCTTACTCCTTCGCAAAACTTTCAATCACCTTTTGGGAAACTCCGGTATAGCTGAAACCCCCGTCGTGAAACAGGTTTTGCATGGTTACGTACCGCGTAAGGTCGCTGAACATGGCCACTACATAATTGGCACAGTCTTCACTGCCGGCATTGCCGAGGGGGCTCATGGCATCGGCATACGCCACAAATTCATCAAAGCCTTTCACGCCACTCCCGGCGGTAGTGATGGTGGGCGACTGTGAAATGGTATTTACACGCACCTTTTTCTTCGCACCGTAGTGGTATCCGAAGCTGCGCGCAATGGATTCAAGCAAGGACTTGGCGTCGGCCATATCATTGTAGTCGGGAAATACGCGCTGGGCGGCAATATAACTCAGCGCCACCACGGAGCCCCATTCGTTTATAGCATCGCGCTCCATGGCGGCTTTAAGCACGCGGTGCAGGCTCATGGCCGATATATCCATGGTTTTGTGGTAAAACTCGTAGTTCGTTTCGGTATAGTGCTTGCCTTTGCGCACGTTGGGCGACATACCTATGGAGTGCAGCACAAAATCAACCCCACCACCAAAGTGGGCCATGGACTTATCAAATAGGTTGGCCAAATCTTCATCGCTCGTGGCGTCAGCAGGGATCACAGGAGCATTGTTGCAAGCTTCGGCAAGCTTGTTAATCTCGCCCATGCGCATTGCTATTGGCGCGTTGGTAAGTACGAGTTGTGCGCCTTCGGCATGGGCCTTTTCAGCTACTTTCCAGGCTATTGACATGTCGTTGAGCGCCCCGAAGATGATTCCCTTTTTTCCTTTCAGAAGATTGTTTCCCATGGTAATGTGGTAGAGTTTGTGGGCAAATATAGAAAAAGGGCTTTTGCACAGAGAGAAAAGTGGGCTTACCGGCCTTTCATTTTATCATTTCCGGGTGCTGCATTCATTTCTTTGAGCTTCATGTATTTTAAAAATACCCCATGGGCTGAGTTCACCGCAATCACCAACCCCTGCCATCCATCTAAAAAGCCCAGTTTCAAAAAGTACTGCTTCACGAATTTTATCATAGGCCCGAAGAGCATTGGCAGGGCATTTCCACTTTTGCCCTTCTCGTACATCACTTCTGCCTTGAGTGTGGAGTACTTGTTTACGGTTTGGGCATGCTGGGCTACTGTGTGGAAGGAATAGTGCATCATATCTCCTTCCAGAAAAGGGGTTTCTGCACTTTGAAGCAGAAAAAATGCCTCGTGAATTTTGGCGCCTCTCCACTCCCCCAGCCTGCGGTCAAAAAGCCTCAGCTTGTCATCGGGGTACCAGCCTGAATGCTTTATCCACCTTCCGCAAAAGAAGGTCTTGCGCTTGATGCGGTAGCCGGCGAAGGCAAAATCTCTTTTCGCATCCTCGCTGGCTTTGCGCAAAGGCTCCGGGAGCACGTCGTCAGCATCTACAGACAACATAGGGTCGTATTTGGCCAGGGCATTGGCCCTGTTCTTCTGCTCGGCAAATCCATCGAAGGGATGCTGGTGCAGGCTGGCACCATGCGCACGGCAAATTTCAACAGTGCGATCGGTGCTATAGGAGTCCACCACAAGCACCTCATCCGCTATGCCGTCGATCGCCTTGAGACACGCACCAATGTTGCGCTCCTCGTTATAGGTAATAATTACAACCGATAGCTTTACTGCAGGCATCTCGCGGGTAGAAATTTCAGGGTTCTGTGTGAAATATCAATGATCAGAGCGTTTCATCCAGCCATTTGAAAAACTCGCGCTGCCAAAGCAGTCCATTCTGCGGCTTCAGGATCCAGTGGTTCTCTTCGGGAAAGTAGAGCAACCTGCTCTTTATGCCCCTTACCTGTGCAGCGGTGAATGCTTCGAATGCTTGTCCATCAGGCACACGGTAGTCCTTGCCTCCTTGTATAATCAGTATGGGGGTATCCCATTCCCCCACCCGCTCCGAAGGACTGAACTCCGTGTAGGTGCGCTGCGCTGCTTTGTTGTTCTTGTCCCAATACGGGCCGCCCATGTCCCAATTGGCGAAGAAGAGCTCTTCGGTGGTGCCGTACATACTTTTTAAATTAAAGATTCCATCGTGGGCAATGAAGGTCTTGAAGCGCCCCTCGTGTATGCCTGCCAGGTAAAAGGCAGAAAACCCCCCATAGCTGGCACCTACGCAACCCAGTCGGTCTTTGTCTACAAAAGGTTCTTTGGTTAGTGCATCAATGGCGCTCAGGTAGTCGCGCATATTCTGCCCACCCCAGTCTTTGGATATCTGCGCATTCCACTCCACACCGTGACCGGGCATACCTCGTCTATTGGGTGCTACAACAATATAGCCCTGCGCCGCCATAACCTGAAAATTCCAGCGGAATGAGTAAAACTGACTCAATGCCGACTGCGGCCCTCCCTGGGTGTAGAGCAATGTTGGGTATTTCTTCGTGGGATTGAAGTCCGGTGGGTAAATCACCCAAGTGAGCATTTCCTTTCCGTCGGTGGTGGGTACCCATTTCGCTTCTACCTTGCTCAACTTAATGGTGTTGTACAAGGCATCGTTCACATGGGTGAGTTGACGCATCTTACCGCTCTTAAGCGCTATGGCGTACAGTTCCTTGGCGTGGTTCATATCGGTTCTTCCAGCGATCACTTCTTTGCCGGTGTGCTTCACAAGTCCGGTCACATCCCATTGCCCTTCGGTAACCTGCGTCACCGGCCCGGGGGTATTGTCTTTTTTGGGGATTGATATGGAGAAAAGCTGGGCGGTGCCTTTGGTGGGCGCGGTAAAGTAGATCGTTGAACCATCGGCACTCCAAATAAATTCATCTACGGTTCCATCCCAGGAAGCGGTAAGGTTCAGCGCCTTGCCGTTGTGCATTATTTTCAAGTCGTTCTTGTCGGCTTCGTTGCCGTCTGTGGCCATGGAGAGCCATGCCAGTGTGCCTTTCGGCGAAAAAGCAGGATTCTTATCGTAGCCTGCATTGGCCTTTGTAAGGTTCTCCGTTTTACCAGATGCAACATCATAGCTGTACAAATCAGTGTTGGTGCTTACCATATAAGCAGTGCCCTGCAATTTCTTGGCGGTATAAATCACCTTACTACCATCGGCACTCCAGGTATAGTCTTCGCTTCCGCCAAAAGGTTTTATGGGGCTGTCGTAAGGCTCCCCCTGCATAATATCCACAGCCTTTGTACTTCCATCCACGGCTTCAATAAAGATGTGGCTGTAGGCCCCATCTTCCCATTGGTCCCAGTGTCGGTGCTGAAGGGAATTGAATACCATCGCATTGCTTTTATCAAGTTCGGGGTAGTGGTCAGTGCCTGATACCGACATGAGTTTTACGTCCCGGGTGGTAATTTTCCATTTCCCATCGGGTGAGATGCCTTCTTCAGCAATGAGTTTCTCCTCTTTCCCATAGGGCCTTACCGTGCCTGATGCCATGTCGAGTGCAAACATGGCTGAAGTGAAGGCGTTGGCTTCCATATCGGGAGTCGAAACTTTATACACGAGTGTTTTATTGTCAGTGCCCATACCTACGGCACTCACCCTGCCCAACTGCCACAACAGCTCGGGGGTCATGGTTTGCGCGAAAGCGCCCGTGAAACAAAATGACAAAATCAGACAGGTAAACTTGCCAGGCAGAGAAGATTTCATAGTGATTTGTTTAATAGAAGGCTTCGAAGATAATCAATCCCTTCAAAGCCACTTCTTGCGGTAAAACCAGGAGAGCATGCCTATAGCGGTGATAATCAAGACAGCCCAGAAAATTGGATAGGCGTATTTATAGTCCAGCTCAGGAAGGTATTTGAAATTGGTGCCATATACCCCTGCGATAAATGTAAGCGGAATAAAGATTACAGAGAAAATGGTGAGTATGCGCATCACGTCATTCAGGCGGTGGGTCATCGCAGCATCGTACAACTGAAAGCAGTCGTTCAGGAGGTCTTTGTAAATCTCGATTGCTTCTGTGGCTTGGAGCACGTGGTCGCCAAGGTCGTTGATAAAAGGGTGTGTGCGTTTTTCAATCAGATGGTTCTCACTTCTTTCGAACTGAATAGCAATTTCGAGCACTGGTCTTATGATCCTTCTAAGGCTGCTAATTTCCCTTTTCAACATATTTATTTGTGATGCATCTTCTCTTTTCACATTTCTGAGCAGTCGCTCCTCCAGACTCTCAATGGCATCTCCAAAGTACTCGATGGAGAGCACGTAATTGTCCACAATTGCGTCCATCAGTGCAAAGGCGAGGTAGTCGGCCTTGCGGTGCCTGATGCGGGTAGATGGGTTGATGATGCGGTCGCGCACTGTTTTAAACACATCGCCGGGAGCTTCCTGAAAAGAAATAAGGTGGTGCCGCCCTACCACAATGCTCACCTGCTCGGATTCCACAAATCCCTTTATTTCATCGATGTGGAGCATTTTGAGAATGATGGCAAAATTCGACTCGAACTCGCTAAACTTGGGCCGCTGATTGGTATTCATCATGTCCTCAATAAAAAGGGGATGAAGATCGAATTGCTCGCTAAGTTGGCCCATTACGGCCGGATCGTGTACACCTGTCACATTAATCCAGGTTACAGAATCATCGCTGAGGAGGGGTTTACAAGCCGAAGGGTCAACAGTATCAAATTGTTCGAAGGAATCTTTGTTGAATTTTATGGCGTCAATATGCACGTTCTCGGTACGCTGCGTACCTACAAAGATGAAGGATCCGGGAGCTACCCCTATTTTATTCGAGGCCTTTTTAATTAATCTTGCCATCTTTCTTCATTACTATGGTGCGGTGTGGGAATGGTATTTCAATGCCTTCGCGGTCAAAGCGCTGCTTGATGGATTTGAGCAAATCTGTTTTCAATTCAAAACCATCAGTAAAATCTTTTGTCCAGCAGGTAGCACGAAGGTTCACGCTCGATTCATCCAGGGCAGTCACCCTTACAACCACTATTGGAATATCCTGTTCAAGTTCTTCCATTGTGCGGTTGTCAATCAGCAATGGATGCGCCATAGCTTCAGTGCGCATTACTTCCATGGCCTTGTCTATATCAGCATCGTAGCTAATGCCTATGGAAATAAAATTGGCAATCTTCTCGTCGGTGAGATCGCTGTTGAGAATTATTTCAGAGCTAATCAGCGCGTTTGGTATAACAAAACGCCGGTTTTCAAAATTCCGAACTACGGTATGTCTGAGGGTGATGTCCTCTACCCTTCCAGTCACTTTGTCGCCTACCTGAATTACATCATCTACCCTGAAAGGTTTGAAAATAACCAGAAAGATTCCGCTTATGATATTGGAAAATGCAGCTTGTGATGCAAAACCGATGATGGCTGCAAGAATACCGGCACCGGCAAAAAGTGAAACACCAAACTTTCTAAGTTCTGGAATAGAATAGAGAATGATGATAAGTGCAATGATGTAAACGATAAAATTGAGTCCATTTTTGAGAAAATGGTACTTTGTAGGGTCCACCCTGAGTTGAACCGAAGAACGGGACAAGGCCCTGCCCAGCAGAAACCTGAGTATGCGGAGCAAGATGGCCGAAACTAGCAGAACAATGCCAGTAAATATTAGGTAATCGATCCATTCTGTACCGGTAAATGATGGCATGGAGTTCAGTTATACTCCGTCGAAGGTATAAAAACTCATTCCAGGGAAATGGTCAATTCCATTTCGTTTTCCACAGAGATCAGTGCATCATTCCAGGAAGGAGGTCCTGCTATGCCGCGGGCATTGTTGGAAAATCCGTAAGGTTCTGTGGGATAAAAAAATACATTCTTATCCAGCTTGCCGTTGGAGTTGATATCATGGTATACGGCAATTGCGCAACTGCCTTTGGGCAATACCAGTCGGGCGGTAAACTCTCCTTTGCCCGAAATGGGTAATTTCTTGGCGAGAACCATATCATCGCTCATAAAGGAGGATTTATTACCGTACACCGCCACCATAATGTGGCCTTTGCTTGCTTTGATACCCTTGCACTTCAGGTTGATCGTGGCAGATTCTGATCCGCGTGTTTCTGATGATTCGAGCGATGGAAGTGTAGGCACGATGCACAGGGCCAAGCCCACCAAAATCTGCACGAAAAGGGCCGCCCGAATCACTGTGGCTGATATGCGTTGCGGGGACATCATCGCGCTATTTTCTGAGTTTAACCTCTCCAGCTTCCGGGCCCTTCTTGCCTTCCTGAAGGCGGTATGTTACCTTGCTGTTCTTTTTGATTTCGTCAATAAGCCCCCCCACAGGAACAAAGACCTCCGCTCCTGTTTCATCATCGCTGAGAAAGCCATAAAGCTTTTCATCTATATAAAACTTTACAGTACCCATGCGCACTTCGCTCATTGTTAATCTTTTTTATAGAATGCATCAAGGGTTTCGCGGTTCCAGGTAGTCTCTGAAATACTTTGCCCATTCTTAAAGTAGTAGTTGCCCGCCTTGTCGAGCACCTTGCGGTACTCATCACCGCGGGTACCTTTTACCACCACCCTTGTGATGATTACCTTGTTGCCAAGTGTCGAACTCTCTTCTGTAACGCCCTGCGGATACATGGCTGCGAGTTCAGACCTGAATTGATCTGTATAGCTCTGCGGGTCTTTCTCCTGTAGCTTTCTGAGTTCTTCCAGTGAAGCCATGCGCTTTTCATCCGCCATCAAGCGTCGTCCTTCTAGATTTCCATAAGACCTGTCTTTCTCGGCATTCACCGATTCCTGACCTGCAGTTACTTTTGCTTTGTTGCGGTCATGCATGATGGATTCCAATCCTTCCAGGTACACCTGTTGGTCAGCTCCCACCTGTCTTACTTGCTTCAAGTTTTGTTCACTTCGTCTCTTTTCAACTTCCCCAATACCTGCGGCGTCGGCAACCACTTGCTTCACATTCTCCTGCCTTTGCAGATCGGCCATTGGATTGCCTGCGTAAAATTTCACAGCTTCCTCGCTCAACTCCTTGTTGATCTTTAGCCTGTTTTCATAACTCTCTTTGGTCCAGGATTCAATCTCAGTCATCTGCGTTTCCATCTCCATCCTATCGCCCATGATACGCTCCATCTGCATCTGCTCCCACTCTGAGTTGCGCTGACCTTGAACTTCAATTTGTTGCAGCAACTGATTGTAAGCATCAGCACCGCGCACCTGGGCAGTCTCAGCTTGTCGGTTCATACTCAATAGAAGTATTTCCTTGTTATCTGCTGATGTTGCAGTGCGTGCTTCATAGCGCTCAAGGCCTTGCTTGAACCGCTCCGAATCGCCTTCCATGTATGACTTGAGCGACTCAGCAACTGCCAGCCTGTCCATCGCATCCTGGTCTTCCCAATCCACTCTTAGCTCAGTATCTTCTTTTATTTGCTTCTTAATACGCTCATATTTTTCACGCTCCTCTGCTTCTCTTGCCTCACGCATAAAAGCCTCGGCCTGCAATTCTGAATTGTTGGTCACGGTTTGGTAATTGGGGTTTGCGCGGGCCTTGCGCCGCTCTTCCTCTTCACGGGCAAGTTCTTCCTTTCTTTGGCGCTCACTTTCCCTCTCGTCACGCTCAATTCTGAGTTTCTCTGCTTTTTCAATCTGCACCTGCGGGTAGGTCTCATCGGGCTTCACGTCAAGGGCCGTTTCATAAGCAAGGATGGCATCCTCAAAAAGGAGGTTCTTCATGGCTTCGTCCCCAGCAATTACGGCATTCAAATAATCTTTTTCAACCTTTGCCGCACGCGCGGCTTCATCGGCCAGCAGTAGGTTCTCGATAATCCGGTCTATTTCCAGAATCCTGTTTGCCGGATAGGTATCTTGAGGGCGTTGCTCCACGGCATCGCTGTATTTCAGTCGCGCCATTTCATAGCTTTCAGCATTGAAGAGGGCATCTGCTTCGCGCAAAATGGATTTATACGCCTCTTCAATTGCACGTTCAGCATCTGCTGCGGACATGGCCTGATTCACAGCGCCAATTTTCTCAAGTACCACTTCGCTGTCGGGAATAAGGCTGAGAGCGTTCTCATACGCTCCCAAAGCCTTTTCATAATTTTTCTCGCTGAAGTAGCTGTCTCCTTCTCCGAGCAATCGGTTGAAGTCTGCCATCACTGCCGCCATTCTTCTGTCTTCATCCGCTTTAGAGAGCGCACTGAGTCTTGCATTTACTTCCTCGATCTGGTCTTTAGGATACTGTTCATTCTGCTTTATTCCAAGTGCTGTGTTATAGTTGGCAATGGCTTCATCCCAGCGTTCATTTCCAAAAGCAGCATCCCCTTCAGCTATGGCTTCATTGTAGGCGGCTTCCATGGCTTCACTTTCCAAGGCAGCAAGCATGGTGTTCCTCGCGCTGCTGATCCTTTCTTCTATGTCTTTCCGCTCCGGAGCCATTCTCAGGGCTTCTTCATACTTGCCAATCCCCCCTTCGTAATTCTTGCTTTTCACCATGTTATCACCTTCAAGAACCAAGGCAGCGACGGCCTCGAGTCTGGCTTTTTCATCAGCATCGGCAGCAGCCTGTGCCCTGGCTGCCAGGGTTTCATCTATGAGTTTTATCCTGTCCTGTGGATATGCTTCTGTAGGCTTGAGTCCCGATGCCTTTGTGTAGGCTTCGCGGGCATCTGTGAGGGCATCAGCCGTAAATTTCTCATCTCCGCGACCTATCCATTCTTTATACTGATCGTCTACGGCGGCTGCAGCCATTTTGTGTTCCATGGCGGCTTTGGCTTCATCGCGCTTTTTCACTGCTGTGGGTTCTTCAGCAATGTGTGTGAGTGCTTCTTCGTACCGGCTTATGGCTTCCGCAAAATCTTCATTCGAGAATGCTGCATCACCCGCTATCATGGCTTTGTCGAACTTATTCTTCAATGCCGCCTGTTGCTCTGCTTCTGCTTGTTGTTTCGCCAGGTCATCGAGCCTGTTATCTATTAAAGCAATCTGGTCTTTCGGATAATTCTCATTCAGTATTTTCGAGGCCTGTTCGTAATCTGCGCGTGCATTGGACAGGTCATCAGCACTGAACTTGGCATCTGCCTGCGCAATAAGTGCATCATAAGTTTGTCTTGTAGCGAGTTCACTTTCAAATTCTGCTTTGAGTTTGGTGGCTTCGTCCAATGCTTTTTGTGCAGGCTTGTCGCCGGGCTTGGCGGCTAGCGCTGATGTGAAGCTACCAATGGCATCGCTGTACTTTTTAGATTCCATTGAAACAGCTCCTGCAGCCATCGCATCGGCATAGGCTTTGGCAGTTGCTTCAGCATCGGCTTTATCAGCCAGCATTGCATTGATCTTGTTTATTTGATCGAGAGGATACGTTTCAGAAGGAATCACATCCCTGGCCTGCTGGTATTTGGCGAGCGCACCTTCCAGCACTTCCTTTTTAAAATCGGCATCAGCACTGCTTATTAGCTCATCGTACTGCTTCTTCTTATCTGCTTCAGCCTGCATCTCTGCGAGCAGCGACCTGGCCTGTGCCAATCTCTCTGTGGCTGTTTTGTCATTAGGTATAAGCTCAACGGCCGACTCAAAATTGGAAACAGCATCTGAATAGGCCATCTTGCCCAGTGAGGTCTCACCTTTGGCCATAAATGCGTCAAATGCTGCCTTGTTCTTTTCAGCCAGGGCAAGTTGCGCAATCTGCGCATCACAGAGCGCAATCCGCTCACCCGGGTACGTTTCCTCAGGTTTCAGTTTTTGGGCTTCTGTATACTTCGCCTTGGCAGGAGCAAAATCTCCGGCTGTGAATTTGGCATCCGCATCGGCAATAAGTGTTTGATAGGCCGCCCCCTTGGCTGCGTCTTCCTCTTGCTTTTTAAGACTGGCCTGCGCTTCAGCGAGTTTCTGCTGCACATCTTTCTTGTCGGCAAATATTTTCAATGCGTTCTGATAAGCCGTTATTGCAAGCGGAAATTCAGTCTTAGAAACATGCCCATCGCCTTTAATTACTAAGTCATCAAACTCCTTTTGTTTGGCTGCTTTCGAAGCATTAGCTGCTATAAGCGCATTTACTTCTGCGATTTTATCCTTGGGATATTTTTCAACTGGTTTTAGCTTGGAGGCTTCCTGGTACTTTGCGAGAGCGTTTTCATACTCTTCTGTTCGGATAAATCCATCGCCTGCATCGAGCGCTGCATTGTAATCGCCATCCAATTTCTCAGCATCGAGCTTGGTTTTCAGCTTGGCTTCGGCATCCTTGAGCTTAGCATTTACCGCTGCGTCGTCGGCTTTAATGTCTACTGCTGCTTTGTAGTTCGTCACTGCTGAGGAATAATCCGCTTTGAGCATCGCAGCATCGCCAGATTTCACAAAGGAGGCAAACTTGGCTTCGGCGGCTGCGAGTTCTTTATCAGCTGCCGTTGCTTCCTTGTCCATCTCCTTTTGCTTTTTCTCAATGTCTCTGATGAAGGCAAAAATTTCGCCTTTCACCTTGTTGGTATGTTCAAAATCCCACACCAGATCGGTCAAAGCAGGGTCGTAAGTAGCAATTCCTATTGGTTTGTTGAATACCGAGAGATCAGCGCCCTCCATCGCTGGAGTAAGGGCGTACATACTCATGTCGGTAGGCATGATGATGCCAGCCCCTATCACTTCTTCAGGTATTCCGTTGGAGTTGATGATGATACTGCGGTTTACATACCCAGCTCTCGAGAAGATAAATTCGTATTTGTGGCCACAGAGCAGATAAAACTCATATTTGCCATTGGCGCGGGTGCTGTATGTGTTGTGGTCAACCCCATCCATTTTAACCACAATTTTAACATCTGATAACTTTGTGGTGGTCATGGCATCGCTCACAATACCGTGAACATTGAGGTCGTCCTGTGCATTTCCCGTAAGGCAGAATAATACCAATAAGACGGTTAAAAGCGCTGAAAGCCCCGTCCTACAATAGAATAGATAATAATACGATGCCCCTCGCAGATAACGCATTGTACGCAAATATCGAAGAAAAACCCTTTCCTTCGCAACAAACATCAAACCACTTATTAACGCGTGAAACGAGATTTTAGTTACTGGGAGCATAAGCATTTCTGGGGCCATAAGACCCATATAATTGCAGGTAGTGGCATTACCGGAATCACCTCTGCCATCTACCTTGCACGATTGAAACCTCAGGCCCGGATCCTTGTTTTAGAGCAAGGCATGATGCCAAGCGGCGCCAGTACTAAAAATGCAGGTTTTGCATGCTTCGGAAGCACTTCAGAAATTCTAGAAGACCTAAAATACAAATCTGAAAATGAAGTGTTTGGACTGGTAGAGAAAAGATTTAAAGGCCTAACAGCACTAAGGGGTTTGCTCAGTGATACGCAGCTTAGCTATCAGCACAGCGGAGGCTTTGAAATATTTCTGGATAGTGAGACGGAGAGCTATGAATATTGCCTTGGTAGTCTGGGATACCTGAACGCCGAACTGGTAAATGCCATAGGAAAACAGGCGTACAGAGATGCTGAAGCAGAAATTAAAGCAACTGGCTTTAATGGCGTGAAACACATGCTTGTAAACGATGAAGAAGGCATGCTCGATACAGGCCTGATGATGAAGAACCTTATCATGCTCGCCCAAAGTTTGGGTGTACAAATCCATACAGGAGTTGAGGTACTTGGCTACACCGAAGAACCGGATACCGTGACTGTGCATACCAACTTTGGAGCACTTCAATGCAGGGCGCTGCTGGTAGCCACCAATGGATTTGCCAGGAATATACTCCCCCAACTCGATGTGCAACCTTGCAGGGCGCAGGTACTCATAACCAAACCCATAGATGGATTGAGCATAAATGGATGTTTCCACCACGACCGCGGATACAATTACTTCCGAAATGTGGATGGTAGGTTGCTTTTGGGTGGTGGACGACATATAGACATGGATGCAGAAAATACGGATGTTCAGGAAACTACCAAAACCATTCAGGATTACCTTGAAAGCCTTCTGCGAACAGTTATTCTACCGGGGAAAGCTTTTGAAATAGAACATCGATGGAGCGGAACAATGGGAATGGGTAAATCGAAAGATGTAATCGTGAAGAAATTAAGTGACCGCGTGGCCTGCGCAGTGAGATTCGGGGGTATGGGTGTGGCATTGGGGAGCTACATTGGCAATGAGGCGGCTGTAATGATCAGCGATCTTTAACGAAGCAATGTTACCATGCCCGTGCGCTCTTCTACACTGCCCGACCAAGCCCGGGCTGTGTATTTGTAGGAATACACTTCATCAGTGGCTGAATAGCCCGACCCTGGTGCGCCGGAGCCATTCCAACCCTTTGTAATATCGTCGGTTTCAAAAACCAGGTTTCCCCATCGGTCGAATACCATCAGTTGAAATGATGATATGAAATCTCCCTCCGCCTTGAAGAAGTCGTTATGCCCATCTCCATCGGGTGTGAATGCTGAAGGAATAAAAACACTCATGGGCGGGTCGTAGAACCGCACCATATCATCTTCGCATCCCATATCATTCTCAACGTGAAGCATTAGGGCTGCAGTCTCACCCCATTCAGGTTCGAAAGGAGGATCATAAAGATCGCTTGTGCTCCCATCGGGATAGGACCAGGTATACGTACATCCCGGTGTGGAGTAATTTTTCAGCTTGTTATGCAGGCTGTAGTAATCGAATTCAAAGTGTGCTTCAATTTCTGCAATTTCTACAATAGTGGAGGCTGAGGCACTTTGGCCACATTCATCAGTTACAACTACAAGGTATTCACTATCGTGTTGGGGAATGAAGGATACAGATTGGGATGTGCCACCCGAATGAACCCAGTCATAAGAATATCTCCCATAGCCGCCTAACACCTCGGCGGTGAGATTCAGGGCCTGACCTTTACACACTGTAGACACTGCAGGGAGGTTTGCGTGCAGCGTAGGAACAAATACAAATACGAGCATGGCATCCTCACTTTCCCGGCCACAAAGATCGCTCACTTTGAGTGAAATGTTGGTGGTTTTCTGGGGCTGAAAAGTGTAAAGGGCCTCTGTAGAAACGGGACTTCCATTTTTGAACCATTTATAGCTGAGCGGGTTGTACCCTCCTTCCACAATAGGGAAAACGATCATATTTTCTGCGCAATTACCTGTAGTATCAGGCCCAAGCCATACCGTTGGTGCTGGCATCGAATAGGTTGCCATAACGGAGCCTGCGGCCATTTCCACACAACGGTCTTCGACCTGAAGCGCAATTATTCCAGGAGCGGTAAGTGTGTGGCTCAGCACAGCTTCATTGCTGATTGGTTCCCCTTCCAACAGCCACAAGTAGGTACGGTCTCCCGACCCATCGCTGACCACCGGTGTTACTTGAACCGGAGTAAAGCAATCAAAAAGCACTTCACCGGGCATGGTGACAATCATAGGTGCATAGTGCTCTCTTTCCACCTGTATTTGAATGTTTTGGGTGTGCAGGTCGCAGGCGTCGGTAACGATGGCTGTGAGCAACGTATCCGACGGAGGATTTATTTCCGGCTCAAAACCAACATATTCCTCTTGATCCCAGGTGATGGAGTACGGTGGATTTCCACCTGTGGGAGTGATTGAAACACTACCGGTGGCAGTGCATTCCAGCCATATTTCGGCATCGTAATCCACGAGCATCTCATCCACATCGTAGATGGTGTAATTCAAATTGAAAACCGCTGTATCAAGTCCACAAGAAGCGGGCTTTAACACCTGTATCTCAAAACTGCGGGTGCCATGTAATTCGTTGTCATTCTCAAGCGGTATCTCCAAGCCCATGCTGCCCTGCCCTGCCATAAAATCAACTTGATCAGGCATGCCTGGTAGAATCTGTGCTGCATTATCGAGACCAGAACTGCGCAGAAAAATCGTTTCGGCCTGGGAGCTGTCCCTTCTGGAAATGAACAGCTGCAAGCTGCTGCATCCCTCCAAACCTGCTCCATCTTGCTGTGGATTCAATATGAGTCCTGTAGCCTCCAGTGGCGCTGAAGAACCGAGGCTTTGTGCTTCAATGAGCACTGCCGAATCGTTCTTATTATCCACAGCATCGGCGACTGCAATTTTAATGCGGTAGGTTTCCCCACAAATCACAGGGATTTTTATCTGCATTGGAACCGTGTAACCATCGTATTGGGTGGTATTCGGATCGGTATTGCCTTCGTTGTTCACATAATACGCAGAATTGCTTTGCCATGAGGGAGATACATCATTGCAGACAGCATCACTTCCGTACTGTCCTGCTACGCCCAGATTCACCGTGTTGATGGCCACAGGTACATTGGTTCCGGGAATGAGTGCCACATTCTTAGCTTGATTGGTATAGGAACCTGTGATACCGGGTCCCGAAATAAAAAAACCAAAAGCATCATTGTAGACGGAACATGTATGGTCATTGTATTCTTCACTGGCAAAGACATACCTGAGTTGCAAGGTGTCTCCCAATGCCTGAAAATCAAACTCAAGCACGGCAACATCTCTGATTGCAGCCGGAGCCACAATCTCTTGCAGGTCCGGTTCTTCATTCAACTGATTACCAGGTGCGAGGGCTATGAAAGCTGTGGATGAATTGTTGGGGCCAACGGCCACCGAGGCATTTCCAGTAGCCAGAATTATGCCCCGCTCCAGACCAAACACCTCATAACCAGAAGTGAAGTAAGCAATTTGCGAATTTATTATGCTGCCAGGCTGCCCGTTGAATGTGATGTTCTGAGGAAGTATTCCGCTGCCTGTGAGCACGCTATCAACAAGTTGCTCAGCCGATTGGGTCTGATCCAACACCAACTGTGCCGGGGCTATTAGACAAGAACAAACGAAATAAAAGGCAACGAATACCTGTTTCAAAAGGGGGGAGTTTATCACCCATCTTTTACAGGCATTGCTTGCCATGGGTTACATCAGCGGGGCTTGAATATCATGTGATTTTTGGATGTTTTAATCTCACCGGCATTCATGAGCATATTTCGAAACTGCCCCGAAACGAACATCTCCGCCTGGTCCCTGTAGTGCGGGCTTTTTACATTGCCGCTGTTGCCACAAGGCAACACGGATACTGCACCTTCCACATCAGCAAAGTCGATGATGATGCGCATTGCCGGACCGAAATGCGATTCATACTTTCCCTTTCCGTTTAACTTAAATCCCGCATTGTTTACCGTTTCGTGCCCTCCCGGCGCAGGAAAAGGGCCTACATTAAACCAAGGTTTCAGTGCAGCCAACTTTCCAAGCGGGTGTTCATGGGCAATGGTGTGCACATATTGCCACTGCCAATGCTTCATGTCATCACCATGCGCTGCATAGAGTTCCGAGACGGTAAGCCCGAATGCCTTTCGGCAAATATCCGCCCTGTTTTCCCGGATTTCTGGAGTTGACAAATCATCCCACCAAGGTTCATCGCTGTTGGCTATAAGCTTCGGATAAGCGGCCAATAATTCATGGGTAGAGAGAAATGCATCAAAAACTTCTTCGCCCAACTCGTCAGCCATTGCCATGTGGAGCATGTGGTACAACAGCTTGTAGTAGATGGTGGGAGCTACGTCTGTCAGTTGATGATCACCATCCCAGGCCTTCAGTGTGTCAAGGATAAGCGCTTCATTCTCGTTTAAGTCCTTTCTGGTTTCAGAGAGCAAAGTTGTGAGCTCTTTGCACACTTGGGCTTCAGATGCAGAAACCACATCGGTAAGCAAAATGCGTAAATCGTCAGTTCCAATGGACGAAAGTGAATTGAGATAGGAATCGATTCTGATTGCCCGTGTAGAAGGAGCGTAGTACCCTGGGTATGGGTCACCCCAAGGTTGTCGTTGATTGGCTGAGAACACATAGCCTGCAGGCGGATTCTCCACTTGTGGGTTGCGCTCGAAAGGAAGGTATCCTCTGTGTGCATCAGCTGGTTCGAATCCGCGAGAATAAAACTTCCCACCGTTGTTGGGTGCGCGGACAATAAGCCTGGCCGCAGACCACAAGGCTATATTGCCTTCTACATCAGCATAGACTATGTTCAAACCTGGCGCTGCGATACGGGCTACATTGCGGCGAAAACCATCAATATCGTCGGCGTAGTTCATCCCATAAAATGATTCGAGCAACTCGTTTTTTACGCGGGTGTATGTCCAACAAAAGCTCACAGGCACTTCACTCTCAATTGGTAAAAACTCATTTATCACAGGACCATTTGCCGTTTCAGCTATACGGATTATCACATCAGCCTGCCCTTTTACCTTGATGCGCTCATGGTGCACGGTTACAGGTAGTGTGCTGTCTCCGCAGATGGTCAGCGAACTATCGGCATTCGCGAATCGCTCTATGAAAAAATCGGTGTCGTCATTCTCAAACATTGTAATACCCCAGCCTAGCTCACGCGTATGACCCACAAGGGCAAAGGGTATGCCGCCTAGAAAATTGCCGTATAGTGAGAGACCAGGGTATTCGATATGTGCCTCGTACCAGGCACCCGGAGCGCTAAACTTGATATGGGTATCGTTAGAAAGCAACGCGCTACCAGCAACAGACCTCTTGGGTGCAACCGCCCAATTATTACTGCCCTGTAGCGTAGGCAGTGGAAGGTTCTCTATGACATCAGGTTGCTTGAATCGGGTGCCCACAAGCCCTAAGGAATCTACAGAAGCTGAGTCTGAATTCACACCAAAAAGCGAGAGATACGGGGCGCCCAAGGTTGAAGAAATCTGCTCCATGATAGGATCGGTCCGAAGGGCAAAGGCAAAGGTGTAAGCCATGTAGGCTGATATTGCATAGATATCACCTACGTCAAAAGGCGCAGCCCTTTCGCCAAGAAGAACGAACTCGATGGGTGTTTTTCCCTCTGCTATAAAGGCATTGATCCCTTCGATATAAGCCAAGGTTGTGGTTTTTACGACATCTGGAAGGGAGTCAAAGTGTGCCACGTCAGCAGCCGCTTTTCTGTTGGTTCCCATGGTTCTGAAAAAACGGTCGGCCTCCACTAAATCAGGGCCAAGTATTTCGGAGAGACGTCCCTTTCCCGCGCGGCGCATGAGTTCCATCTGAAAAAGGCGGTCCTGTGCGTGTATGTATCCAAACGCCATATAAGCATCTCTGGCATTGTCTGCGTATATATGTGGGATTCCATAATCATCAAAGTACACATTTACAGTACTTTTAAGACCATTTATCTCAAGTGATTTATTAAGGTATGGACTGAAGGTCCCAAGCCAAATCCAAAGCACGATGCCAGTGAAAAGAATGAGCCCGAGGACAATGGTCAGTATGCGTTTCAACAGGGTCATGATTCTAAATAAACTCCGAAACTACTCGAAAAGCACCAAAGAACAACAGATGACCTAAGGTATTAAAGAGATTATACGACCTTTATCAAAAAAAGAATCATTGAACGCAGAAAGGATAAAATTCACCAATGAAGCTGGACTTAAACTCAGCGCTGTGCTGGAATTACCAGTTGGCGCACCTCCAGCCCACTATGCAGTTTTTGCCCATTGTTTTACCTGTGGCAAGGGCATCAGGGCGGCCACCGTCATTTCGCGTCAGCTTACACAATCGGGTTTTGGTGTGCTCCGCTTCGACTTTACAGGGTTGGGACAGAGTGAAGGTGCATTTGAAGACACTGACTTTACTGGCAATGTGGATGATTTGGTTGCTGCTTCGGCCTTTCTCGAAGCAAACTATGCAGCACCATCGCTGTTGGTAGGGCACTCACTTGGAGGAACTGCAGTACTGCACGCCGCAACGAAAATAAGCTCCATTGAAGCGATTTGCACCATTGGAGCACCTGCAGAAGCGGTGCATGTGCTGCAACATATCGAAGGCAAAGAAGAAGAAATTCTCGAAAAGGGAAAGGCAAGTGTAAACATTGGTGGCCGGCCTTTCTATGTTGGTGCTGGCTTTATTAAAGACCTGAAGCAGCACAGCACTGCTTCCCTCCTTCCAAAACTCCGCAAGGCGCTTCTTATCATGCATTCCCCGCAGGATCAGATTGTAAGTATCGACAATGCGGCTTCCATTTACCAAGCCGCCTGGCACCCTAAGAGTTTCATTTCTCTGGATGGAGCTGACCACCTGCTACAAAATACAGATGATGCTGTGTACGTCGCGGAAGTAATAGGCACCTGGATCCGTCGGTATACCAAAGGACAACAACCCGACCCTAAGCATGAATCACCCGAAAGCGCTGCCGAAGTAGTCGTGCAGCTTGGAAGTGATGGCTATACCACAGAGATTGCCGCCGGACGGCACCGCCTTCTGGCCGATGAACCCTTGGAGATAGGTGGAAACGATATGGGCCCAACCCCCTATCAATTGCTCAGTGCATCTCTCGGTGTATGCACAGCTATGACACTGAAAATGTATGCTGCACGAAAGAATTGGCCACTTCAAGAGGTGACGGTACGCCTCACACACAGCCACAGTTATGAAGAAGATGCAGCAAATCCCGAATCGAAGAAAAGCAAAATTGATGCTTTCAGCCGACTAATTGAAGTGAAAGGAGAACTCGATGAAAAAATGAAAGAGAAATTACTTGAGATTGCTGACAAATGTCCGGTACACAGAACATTGACTGATTCAACCATAAAAATAACAACCGAAATACAAGAATGAATCAGGCCTTGCCAGTAGATTTTCTGGAGAGCATCCCCTTGCCCATTGATGAAAAGGCAGCGCTTATAAAATCCATTGGAGAAGCTCCGCCTGTAAGCATTAGGCTAAACCGGAAGAAAGCTGATCTCATACATGCGCTGACCGCCGTTCCCTGGCACACAGATGGTTATTATCTTCCGGAAAGGCCCAGGTTCACTTCTGACCCGGCTTTTCACGCGGGAGCCTACTATCCACAGGAGGCTTCATCCATGTTTCTCAGCTTCGTAATTCATCAATTGGGACTGGAAAAGGAACCCATCACTGCCCTTGACCTGTGCGCTGCACCGGGTGGCAAGTCTACCCTTCTTCGTTCAGCACTAAATGAAAGCAGCTTGCTTCTTGCCAACGAGGTGGTGGGTAGCAGGGTGAACCTGCTTGAAGAGAATCTTACCAAATGGGGCGTCCCTGGATTTTCCATCACCCAAAGCGATCCATTCAACTTCGGTAAGGCAGCAGAAATGTTCGATTTGGTGGTGGTAGATGCCCCCTGTTCTGGAGAGGGTCTATTTCGCAAGGATCCTGCAGCACAAGGCGAATGGTCACTTCAAAATGTGAATATGTGCGCGTCGAGACAACAGAAGATTCTCAATGATGTGTGGCCCTCACTCAAAGCGGGCGGCATCCTGATATACAGCACCTGTACCTTCAACACCCTTGAAAATGAAGAGAATGTGGCATGGCTCCTTGCTCAGCAGGTTGCAGAATCTGTGGTGCTAAGTTCCTTGCCGGAAGGGGTTGAATCAGTGACCTACCGGGGAGCAGAAAGCTATAGATTCTTCCCGCATAAATTGCGGGGAGAAGGCTTCTTCTGCAGTGTATTCCGAAAAGGTGGAAAACCCAGGACCACCAAAACAGAAAGACCCTTCTTCAAACTCCTGGAAGGCATTTTCACTCATAAAAATCTTGCGGCCATAGCGAATGAAAAGGGAGATGTGTTTGCTGTAAGACCTGAGCACATCCCCACAATTGGCAAGCTTGAAAAATTGCTGAACATGCGTCATCATGGATTGCCAGTAGGCAAATGGACAAGGGAAACATTCAAGGCTTCACATGGATATTCAATGCTCTGTGATACAGAGTATAATATGCCATCATTGGATGTAAATATTGAACAGGCACTTGCCTACCTAAAACGGGAGGATGTGCAAGATATACAAGCTGTAAGCGGAACCCATTTGATCAAATTTGAAGGGTTCACCCTCGGACTTGGCCGCTATGACGGGCACCGCCTGCTGAGCTTGTATCCTATGGACTGGAGAATCCGAAATGCGAACTCTGCAGCGTATTCCCCAATAGTGAAAGCCATATAGCGCAGCCCCATGTTCCATCGCTGAAATGTGTAATTTCACCCGCCCAAATCTCATTGATATGAAACTTGAAAATTACGTCCTCGGATCCTGGATTGCAGGTGATGGAGATGGGAAGATGTTGTACAATGCCATCACAGGCGCTGAGGTTGCCACTGCAAGTAGCGCTGGCATAGACTTTTCAGAAATATTGGAATATGGCCGCAATACTGGCGGACCTGCCCTCCGGAAAATGACTTTTCACGAACGTGGCCGCATGCTCAAAGCACTTGCGCTCTACCTTATGGAACGCAAGGAGCAGTTTTATGAACTCAGCTTTGCCACCGGCGCCACAAGACCCGATAGCTGGATAGATATTGAAGGGGGTATCGGGAATCTATTTGCATACAGCAGCTTGCGAAGGCAGTTTCCCAACGAAACATATTACGTGGATGGCGACTACGCCCCACTCTCCAAGGGAGGAACATTCATAGGGCACCACATCATGACGCCCAAAGAAGGCATTGCTGTGCACATAAACGCATTCAACTTTCCCATTTGGGGAATGCTGGAGAAAATAGCGGTAAACCTGCTCGCTGGCATGCCCGCAGTGGTAAAGCCAGCCACCTTAACCTCCTATCTCACCGAAGCCATGGTGAGGGAAATAGACGAAAGCGGCATTTTACCGAAAGGAGCATTGCAACTCATATGTGGATCTGCAAACGGGATTATTGATCATGTGCAATCTCAGGATGTGGTCACCTTTACAGGATCGGCCAGCACAGGGCGCATGCTGAAGTCCAATCCCAGAATCATAGAAGAATCGGTGCCCTTCAATATGGAAGCCGATTCGCTCAACTCATGCGTACTCGGTCCCGATGTGCAGCCCGGTTCATTGGAATTCGACCTGTTCATCAAAGAAGTGCAAAGGGAGATGACCGCCAAATGCGGGCAAAAATGCACAGCTATACGCAGGGTGTTGGTTCCGACCGATAGACTTGAAGACGTACAAATAGCCCTGGCCAACCGACTTGCAGGCACTGTAATTGGCGACCCAAGACTCGAAGGTGTGCGCATGGGCTCCCTCGCAGGTCAGGAGCAACTAAAGGAAGTGAGAGGCAAGATTAAAGAATTGCTCAATTCATCAGAATTGGTGTTTGGAGATCCTGAAACGGTTCAGGCCAAAGGCAATGAATCTGGCAAAGGTGCTTTTCTTTCGCCCATAATATTGAAAAACATGGATCCATTCAGGAACCTTGGCACCCATGAGATTGAAGCTTTTGGTCCGGTGTGTACGCTGATGCCTTACAGCGACATAGATGAGGCTGTGGCTATCACCAAGTTGGGCAAGGGTTCACTTGTTTGCTCTATGGTGACATACAATGACATCCATGCGCGCGAATTCTTGTTGGGCGCAGCATCCCACCATGGTCGCATCCTCGTTTTGAACCGTGATTGTGCCAAAGAAAGCACCGGCCATGGTTCACCCATGCCCATGCTTGTACACGGCGGACCCGGAAGGGCCGGTGGTGGTGAGGAAATGGGTGGCAAGCGAGGGGTGTTGCACTATTTGCAACGCACTTCCATACAAGGCAGCCCTACGACCATCTCACGCATCACCAATGTGTACCAGCAAGGAGGAAGGCAGCATGAATCAGAGGTTCATCTTTTCAGAAAGTACTTCGAAGAACTTGAAGTGGGCGATACCCTTACCACTGCAAAGCACACTGTTACTGAAAGCGACATCAGCAATTTTGCAAACGTGAGTGGCGACAATTTTTATGCCCATATGGACGCCACTTCCCTTGAAGGTACCATATTTAACGGAAGGGTAGCCCACGGGTATTTTGTACTGTCTAAGGCTGCGGGATTGTTCGTAGATGCCAGGAAAGGCCCTGTGCTGCTCAACTACGGCATTGACGAGTGCAGGTTTACAAAACCTGTTTATCCCGGAATGACCATCGGTGTACGTCTAACGGTACGGCAGAAAACGGATCAGGAAAAGCGCAGCGAGGAAGACATCGCAAAAGGAATTGTGAAGTGGATGGTGGATGTGTATGACGAGACAGGTGAAACTGTGGCCATTGCCACCATTCTCACCATGGTTAAAAAGCTAAATCAAGATTAATTTTATGGAGTTCAACTGGGAAGTGCTTTTAAGACCTGAGTCACTGATAGCCCTGGGCACCCTCACCCTCCTGGAAATTGTGCTGGGCATTGACAATATTCTGTTCATATCCATTATGTCAGAAAAACTGCCCGAAGCACAGAGGCCCAAGGCGCGGATTACGGGACTTGCTTTGGCCCTTATTTTCAGGCTTTTGTTATTGATGATGATCTCATGGTTGGTTCATTTTACAGAACCCATATTTACACTTTTTGAAACCGGTTTTTCCGGGAGGGATTTGATTTTGCTGGGAGGCGGATTGTTTCTGCTGGTAAAAACCATCAGTGAAATACATGAGAAGGTAGAAGGGCATGGAACTTCCAAAGGCGTCAATCAAAAGGTACGCAGCTTTGCAGGAGTTGTCACTATGATTATTCTGATTGACATGATATTCTCTTTTGATTCCATTCTCACTGCAGTAGGTATGGTGAGCGAGATTGTGATCATGATCACTGCGGTGGTAATCTCTATGATTGTAATGTTGGTATTTGTGAATAGAATAAGCAGGGTAATAAACAGACACCCGAGTATACAGATGCTCGCGCTATCCTTTCTGATCCTTATCGCATTCATCCTGATACTGGATGGTCTGCACAAGCATATAGAGCGGGGTTACGTATATTTTGCGCTCTTCTTTTCTCTACTTGTTGAAGTGTTGAACATCAACAGCAGTAGAAAAAAAGTGAATGCAGGAATTGAAGAAAAAGACCATCAGGCGTGACCATAATATAAAACATAAAAAAAAGCGGCTCCCGGGAGCCGCTTTTTTTATAATCCTGTCTGCTTGAATATCAATTTCCAGAAGTAACAATCTTGTCTACAATGTGCACTGTACCATTTGAGCCGCTAAGGTCAGTTTCTATGATACGGGCCTCATTTATATAGAGTTCACCATTTCTAAGGCTCAAAACAGCCATTTTTCCTCCTACCATCTTTTGCTCAAATTTGCCATTTCCAACTTTACTGTTGATGGCTCTTGCATTCTGAACTCCCTGGGCAATATGCAAACTTATAATGGGTCTGAGCATGGAAGCCCCTGAAGGTTTTCTCATTTCTTCCAGGGTCTCCTTTGGAAGTGCTTCGAAAGCAGCGTTTGTTGGTGCAAATACTGTGTATTCCGTGGGGTTTTCTACGATACCTTCAACATATGAAACATGAAGCAACTCGCGGAAAATGGACAAATCAGGACGTGAATCGATAATACCAAGGATGTTCATGCCTGTGGTAGCTGATCTCTCTATAGCGGTTGGGGGTAGTAATTCTCTGGCGGGCGCCTCTTCTTCAATGACATCTGCATCGGTGGTTTTAGGTTCTGGTTGGGCACAGGAAAAGGCACAGATGAAAGGAATCAAGTAGAAAACAGTGCGGTTCATAGGTTATTTGTTTAGCCGGCAAATTTGAGAAATATAGATCAATATTAAAAGCACCCTGTTCATTAATAATTTTGGACACGTTGACAACACTCTTGAAGAAATCATTTTCTTTGATTTGACAGACGTTAAAGTCGATTCATTAACCAATACCAAATTACAATGAAAGCAAATATTGCAGAATTTCTCGGTACGTTTTGGCTTGTTTTGGGCGGTTGCGGCAGCGGCATTTCCTGATGTTGGCATAGGGCTCGCAGGCGTTTCACTTGCCTTCGGTCTTACAGTGCTCACCGCAGCCTATGGTCTGGGGCACATTTCAGGAGCACATTTAAATCCGGCTGTGAGCATAGGTTTGCTGGTAGGTGGGAGATTTAACGCTAAACAATTGCTCCCTTACATCATTTCACAGGTGCTCGGAGGTATTGCTGCTGCGGCAGTGCTCTATTTCATCGCCACTGGAAATGGCAGCGAAATTGGCAATTTTGCAGCAAATGGTTATGGGGATCTCTCTCCCGGAAAGTACAGCATGGAGGCGGCATTGGTTTGTGAAATTGTGATGACCTTCATGTTCCTTATCGTAATCCTTGGAGCTACCGATGAGCGCGCTCCCAAAGGCTTTGCAGGCCTGGCAATTGGACTTATGCTCACCCTCATACACCTTATCAGCATTCCGGTCACCAATACTTCGGTGAATCCTGCCAGGAGCATTAGCCAAGCCCTGTTTGCCGGTGGAGAGGCCATGCCTCAACTCTGGCTGTTTATAGTAGCTCCAATTGTTGGTGCAATTTTGGGTGGATTGGTGTATAAAAAGGTGTTCAGTAAGTAAGAATTAATTACTTCAATAAAAAAGCGCCGGTCATTAATAATGGGCCGGCGCTTCTGTTATCTGAAAAAATCGCTAGTCCAAAACAGGTTCAACGGTGTAGCCTTCCCTGCGAAGCAGGTTGATGAGCCCCTTTTCGCCTCCAAGGTGGGCCGCCCCTACCGCAAAGAAACATGGAGCTTCGGCAGCGATCTCCTTGAAAAGCGGTATCCAGCTAACGTTGCGGTCAAAAAGCATAATAGCTGTTTCATTGCTGTCGTCCAGATATTCAGTCGTGGTATCGAACAACTCGGATGTGTACTCTTTTCGGTACAGCTCTATCATGTCGGCGTACATCTTGCGCATCTCCGATTCATCATTGATCATCTCTTCCAGATCATCGGCCTGCGATTTATAGGATATTTTATCGAATACCCTCATCTGGTCTTCCACTGTTTCGAGTCCTACAATTTCCTTTTCACCCTCTGTCGCCATGCGCGTAAGGGTAAGCTCGAAGCTCGCGGGCTGTTCTCCTATATATCTACCTAGTAGAAAAGTACTTACGATAAAAGGTTTAAAAGTTTTCACCATGTCAGCCCTCAAACCCATGGTTTCATTGAGCATGGTATCCAGCCTTTGATAGTCCTCCTGCTCCAAAAGCTGATCGAGGGTGGTACCGTCGGTCATCATGGCGTACTTCATCATTTCTGTTTGCATATTCGGATTCGACATATCCAGCTCCATTACCAGTTTCTTACATTCTTCAAAAGCAGAAACAACCTTGGGTTTTAGCTCGAAGTCGGACTGTGGGAGCACATGAATGGTTCCAAATAGATAAGAACGCTCTGTTCCATTGCCGTCGATGGTCCACAACAGGGAATTATCAATATCCTGTGCCTGCACCCTGTGCCCCTGCAAGAATGAACCTGCAATAAAAAGACCTGCCAGCAGCAGGTAAAATGGCTTACTACTCACACTTATTCTCATATTGGCTTTATTTTAATGCCATAAAATTACAACAGTCCTCACCCTGCTTGGGTAGAAATATTATAAGTGGCGGGAAAGCGGTGACAAAGGTTGAATGATGCGTGTAATTGAATTGGCATTCCTATTACTTTTGCGCACATGCAGAGACTTACATTCGCTCCATTGTATGCCTTTATGTGGTTGGCTGCCTGGCTTCCCCTGCGTGTGCAATTCATCTTTACAGACCTGCTCTTTGTAGTGGTGTATTACCTTACAGGTTACCGCAAAGCCGTGGTGCGTGAAAATCTTCGAAATGCATTTCCGGAGAAGGAAACCAGGGAGCTAAGGCATCTGGAGCGACAGTTTTACCATCATCTCTGCGACAGCATTGTGGAGTGGATGTACCCCTTGCACCGCAGTGCTGAAGAAATGTCCAGGTATTTCAAAGTGGTAAATCCCGAAGTGTTGAATGCGCTCTACAGCAAAGGAAAGAGTGTGGCCGGAATCCTGGGACATTACGCCAATTGGGAATACCTTTCCACCTTGCCGGTGCATGTTCAACACAAGGTTTGGGCAATTCACAAGCCGCTTAAAAACAAGTATTTCAATAAGCTCATCAACGATTTACGATCCAAATATGGGGTGCATATGATGGATACAAAGGAGAGTTTTCGCACACTGCTCACGGAAGCACGCAATGGTGAAAAAACCCTTACCTACTTCCTCTCAGACCAAAGTCCGCAGCGTTCAAAAATTAAATACTGGACCACTTTTCTCCATCAGGACACGCCCATCTTCCTCGGAGCTGAACAAATTGCCACAAAACTTGATATGGCTGTGGTATTTTTCGATATCAGAAAGGTGGGCCGAGGGCGGTATGAGCTACACTTTGAACTTCTGGCGGAGAATCCCAAGCTCTGTGCTGAAAATGAAATCACTGAGCTGCATGTAAGGGCACTTGAAAAAGCAATACGGCGTGATCCTGCGTGGTGGCTATGGAGCCATAGGCGCTGGAAGCACGCTAAGCCACTGGCTACATAATCTTCATTTATTCATCACATCTCTCAGCTCATCCTGGTCGGTGGGCAGTGTGTTGTGTTGAAGGTATTTTACCAACGCATCGACCTGCGTGGCTGTGTAGCCAAATTTTTCGCCCACCTTTTGTACAAAGCGAAGTTCTTCGCTGTCGGCATTGAAGTCAATGTGCAGCAGCACAATGAGCTCGCTAAGCTGCTGAAGGCGGTCTTTTTCATTTTCGGGCAGGCGCTGTGGCACCAGCTCCGGGTATTTCACAATACGCTGAAAACCTTGTCCGTCCACCCCCATTCTCAGGGCGAGTCCCTGAATAAAAATAAGCTCATGTGCGTGAAGTACGCCATCCATTTTTGCAAGACTGATCAAATTTGCGATATGGGTTTCCTTGTCCATGGGTATACTTTGCTTTCGCCAAAAATGCTAAAAATCTGCGCTTCCTGCACCTAAGGCGTGCAATTAAAGATGTTTGGTTTCCTACTCTATCAGGAAATGGTGATTATTTAGCCTGAAATATTTCACCAAACATTTGATTTAATAAAATATATAATATCTTTGTGATATCATTTTAATATCATAACCAATCACAACCATGAACAAAACAATTTCAGAACAACTCGTTCAGCCACGTTCGGGATACGGCGCGCTGCTTATTGTAGCATTGCTAATCGGGGCTATGGTTTTTCTAATTGCGCAAACCAAATCACCTGCCTATTTGGTCATAGCAATTCCTATAATTCTGATCCTCCCTGGATTCTTCATTGTGAATCCCAATGGCTCTAAAGTGTTGGTACTCTTCGGCGATTATAAAGGAACTGTAAAAACGAATGGTTTTTTCTGGACCAATCCATTCTACACAAAAACAAAAATCACCTTACGTGCCAGAAACCTGGACAGTGAGCGGGTAAAAGTGAACGACAAGAAAGGCAATCCAATTATGATAAGTGTCATTCTAGTGTGGAAAGTACAGGATACGTACAAGGCAGCTTTTGATGTAGACAATTACGAGGGCTTTGTGAAAGTGCAGACAGATGCAGCGGTGCGCAAGCTGGCAGGCACCTATTCTTACGACAATTTTGAAGATGACGACCAGGAAGTCACCCTTCGCTCCGGTCTTCAAATCATCAATACAGATCTTGAAACCGAATTGGAAGAGCGTCTTCAAATGGCTGGTATACATGTGCTGGAAGCCCGCATTGGCTACCTTGCATATGCTCCTGAGATTGCCAGCGCCATGTTGCGCAGACAGCAAGCCGAAGCGATTGTTGCTGCCCGATTTAAAATAGTAGAAGGGGCAGTGGGCATGGTAGAATTGGCCTTAGAAAAGCTTAGCGAGCATAACGTGGTGCACCTTGACGAGGAGCGCAAGGCAGCCATGGTGAGCAACCTGATGGTAGTGCTTTGTGGAGACAAGGACGTGACCCCCGTGGTAAATACGGGCACCCTTCACCAATAATTGAGTATGGCAGAGAGAAAGAACTTTGTTCTCCGGCTTCCGCCCGAAACTTACAAGGCGCTCGAGAAATGGGCTGCCGATGAGTTTCGAAGTGTGAACGGACAAGTGGAGTATCTTCTGAACAAGGCGCTGAAAGATGCCGGTAGGGTAAAAAAGAAAGCAGAAACAGAACCCGATACCAATTAACAAGAGAAAGGATAACCGAATCAATTGAAAACATGAAATCTATAAAGGTTTTTTCGGAAAGACAGAAGTTTAATATGTGGTATGTCATGCTTTCGATGATTGCCATTAATGGGATATTTGTTTTTGGAATCACACAGCAGGTATTACTCGATCGGCCATTTGGAAACAATCCCGCTTCGGATTTAGAATTGATCCTCATATCACTTCTGGTACTTTCTGTCACCTTATTCGTGCTAGGTATACGGCTCGATACCCGCATAGACCATGAAGGCGTGCACGTGCGTATGTTTCCATTTCATCTCTCCTGGAAGCACTTCAGCTGGCAAGAATTGATTCATGCAAGCGTACGCAAATACAAGCCAATTGCGGAGTATGGAGGTTGGGGCTTCAGGTTTTTTGGAAAGAAAAAGGCGTACAGTATTTCTGGGAATATGGGATTGCAACTTGAATTTAAATCCGGCAAGAATTTGCTAATTGGAACGAAGAAGCCCGATGAAATGGCAGCAATTTTAAAGACCGTATCCATGGCAAGAAAACGTATTTCTGAAATGGATTCACTTTGATTTGTCGATTGTTCCTAGCCCAAAAATATGCCTGCCTAATCCCCAACAACGGTTTAGCAGTTTGTCAAACATTGATATCAGCTCCTGGTGAAGAAGTTAACATTTTCAAATGACACAATTCTTCTTCAGACCCCTGCGTATGAACCATTCAAATCCAGATGAATGCGAAGCAAGCTTTTTCTACTCTTTATGGTGGTATGCATCACTGCGGTATCTTTGGCCCTTATGAATACTGAATCCACTCCCCTTCCCGATGATGCAGTGATTGACAAGTTGCTTGTCGAGAAATCCAAGCGCCAAATGCACGCTCTGAGCAAAGGTGAAGTGGTAAAAACATACAAGATTGCCCTGGGTGGAAATCCAATAGGGCACAAGGAATACGAAGGTGACCTAAAGACCCCTGAGGGCGTATATACCATCAACGACAAGAATCCAAACAGCGCATACCACCTAAACCTGGGCATTTCATTTCCGAATAAAGAGGATAGGATTCGCGCTGCAGCTATGGGCAAAGCGCCTGGCGGTGACATTAAAATCCACGGATTGCGCAATGGCCTGGGCCACATTGGCAAGGCACACCTTCTACAGGATTGGACCCAGGGTTGCATAGCAGTGACGAATGAAGAGATCGGTGAGTTATTCAACGCGGTGCCAGTGGGCACTACCATAGAAATTATTCCCTAACAGGGTTTACTCCACCCAAATTTCATCGGCAAAAAGCCAGGAAGCACCCCCCGCCCCAAGATGCCATTCAGGGCAAGGTCCAAAGTTAGGGGCGCTCACCCTCAAGTACTGTATTTTGGCATGTACAGGCACTTTGAAATCGTATGTAATGGTGCCAAACTGATCTGCTGGAATGCCGTGCGATGCCACCCCGGCAGTTTTCCAACTATCACCATCCACCGAAGTTTCAATTAGCACTTCTTTCGGAAACCATATCCAGCTTTTGATGTCCTGCAGAAATCCTACCCCTGCATTTCTTATCATTTGGGGTGAACCAAGGTCGACCACTGCCAGAAAGTTTTGGTCCTGGTAACCTTGCCAACGGCCAGTGAGGAAATTATCGCTTCCTCGCAGTCTGTCTATCAAAGCATTGTCACCCCCGGCATTGTATTGGTTCGAATAGTTCATACCCAAAGCTATCTGCCGACTGTCGTCAATCTTTAACCAATGTCCATGCAGATCCTTGCTGCGGGCACCATCCGGAAGCACGGCGTAGCTTGCCATCTCAGTCGTTGCCTTCAATATCAAGGGATGTGTATATTCTTCAAAGTCGGCACCGTTGATGCTCACGAAAAGTATCGCGTTCCCGTCAGCGTTCCCAATTTCAACTGTAGTTTCATTTGTAAAAACGGGGCCTTCGCTTTCAAAAAAGGGCACTGATGCAATCGGTTTTGCATTTATGGAAACCGAGGGACGATGCGCAGCCTCCCGCGCCCATTCCTTATTTGGTACCCCTCCCATATCGAAGGCGAGGGCACCACCACCCAGAATGTCGTCATGCGAAATCCAGGATTGTGCGAGATCCCTTCCGTTTAATGATGCACCCTGCACATAGACATTCCCATCGCTGTTATTGGTGGCCGTGATGGTAAACGTCTTTCCGCTTTCAAGGTGTAAATGTACTTTATCGAATACAGGACTACCTAAAGCGTATGTAGTGGTGCCGGGAGTCACCGGATAAAAACCCATTGCGCTGAGCACATACCATGCGCTCATTTGTCCGCAGTCTTCATTGCCGCTCAGCCCCTCGGGATTGTTGCTGTAAAGTTCGCTCATAATTTTGCGGACAAGTTCCTGGGTTTTCCAGGGCGACCCGGTATAGTTGTAGATGTAGGCCATGTGGTGGCTGGGCTCATTGCCGTGGGCGTATTGCCCCACAAGGCCGGTGATGTCGGCCTGCTCCCTGCCTGTAGTTTGGCTCGAAGCGCTGAAGAGACGGTCCAGGTGTGCCTCCAGCGAATCTGGGCCTCCGTGCAGTGCCATGAGGCCAGAAATATCGTGGGGCACGAAGGTGGAGTATTGCCATGCATTGGCTTCTGTGTAATTGAAATTCACTTCTGCAGGATCGAATGGGCCAAACCAACCCCCATCCATTTTGGCGCGAAAGAAGCCAGTCTGCGGGTCGAAAAGGTTCTTGTAGTGCTGAGCGCGCTCCATGCACACCCGGTTCACGGCTGTATCGCCAATGGCGTGTGCAAAAGTAGCTATGCACCAATCGTCATAAGCGTATTCCAGCGTTTTGCTCACGCTCTCATGGTCGTGCGAAGCCTGAATATATCCATGCTTGCGGTAGCTTTCCAAGCCGTAATGATCAAGAGATGAAGTGTGTACCATCGCATCGAGCATGGCTTTTGTATCGAAGTTGCGTATGCCCTTGGCGTATGCGTCTGCCACTACAGAAACGCTGTGGTATCCTATCATACAGTCGGTTTCATTGCCAGCGAGTTCCCATACCGGCAAGCGGCCTCCCTGTGCGTGGTGCAGGAGGAAGGTGCGAAGGAAATGTTCGGTTCGCTCCCGCTCCACTATGGTGAAAAGTGGGTGCAGAGCCCGGAAGGTATCCCAAAGTGAAAAGACGGTGTATACAGGATGGTCAGCATGGTGCACCTCTCCATCCATTCCCCGGTAGCGGCCATCGGAATCACTGAAGAGATTTGGTGCAAGCATGGTGTGATAAAGCGCGGTGTAAAACACTGCCCGGGATACTTCAGTACCACCTTCTACTTCAATTGCCGACAGAGATTTACCCCATTCCGCGCGTGCGTCAGCGTGTACTTTGTCAAAATCGAAATCAGGTATTTCAGTGAGCAAGTTTGCGCGGGCATTCTCCACAGATACCGCTGAGATGCCCACCTTCACCAGAAGTTCTTTTGTATTCTCAAAGTGAATGGCCGCCTTACTCGGTTGTGGTTGGCTTTCGCTTTCGCGGAAAAAGTCAGTCTTAGTAATAGGTTCAGAGAATTGGGCCACAAAATACACGTGCTGCTCCCTGGCCCAGGCCTCGGAGATACGGTAGCCCGCAATTTCGGTATCAGAAACCTGAATAAGTTGCCAATCGAGCAATTTGTCGCGGTGGTCAAGGTCTATGATTACATGAAGGTCATTTTCCGGAAGGTTGTACCGATGCATTGCTGCCCTGCATGTAGCCGTGAGCTCCACATCAATGTGGTGCGCATCGAGGTGCACAGCATAGTAACCCGGACTCGCCTTTTCGCTGCTCTTGCTGAAAAGTGAACCATAGCCCAGCCCTGAAACCGCTCCGTATCCATTTGAGAACTGAACAGGTCCCGAAGCAGGCATCAACAATATGTCGCCGTAATCGCTCACCCCTGTTCCACTGAGGTGGGTGTGCGAGAATCCATAGATCACTGAATCGCTGTAATGGTAGCCACTGCAGCCATCCCATCCATCCAAGCGCGTATCGGGGCTGCACTGTACCATGCCGAAGGGTACTGTGGCACCCGGAAAAGTATGGCCATGGCCGCCTGTGCCAACTAAGGGATTCACAAGCTGCACAGGATCATACGCTTCGTGTTCTGTGCTACAGGCATAGAAAATGAAAAGGGTAATAATAAAAATCAGGTGCTTCATGGGTGAGGCTTTGTCGCAAATGTAGCAGGTTCAAAATTTTTATGGCAAGCCATTTACTTTGGAATAGGTGAAAGTGCTACCGAGAATGAATATGATGGGAAAATAATCATCCAACATTTTGCTTTTCTTTGGGCCTTTGCCAAATCGAAACCCTTGGAAAAGAAAAACTATCCTTTTGCATTTGCCCTACTCACCGCCCTGTTTTTCTTATGGGGATTCATTACTGTAATGAATGATGTGCTCATTAGCACCTTCAGAGAGCTATTTAACCTAAGCAATTTCGAGAGTGGGTTGGTACAGTTCTCCTTTTTCGGGGCATTTTTTGTGGTATCCATTCTCTACTTCATCATTTCCCGCAGCAGCGGTGACCCTATAAACCGTCTTGGTTATAAAAATGGAATGGCCACGGGTCTGGCGGTATGCGGCATAGGGTGCATCCTCTTCTATCCCGCCGCTGAGAGCGCATCATACATGCTTTTCCTGGGCGCTCTTTTCGTGCTCGCTTCGGGCGTTACAGTGCTGCAAATTGCGGCGAATCCCTACGCAGCCATCCTGGGTACCAATGAAACTGCCAGCAGCAGACTTAATCTTGCTCAAGGTTTTAATTCCCTTGGCACCACGGTGGGTCCCATTGTAGGTGCATTACTCATTTTTATGGTGTTCTCCACTGGGGTGGTTTCGCCAGAAGCTGTGGGCAAGACCTACCTGCTGTATGGTTGCATATTTCTTGGAATGGCCATCATCGTGAAATTGCTTCGCCTCCCATCTTTCAAGAATGATGAGAAGGTGGAGCGCAGCTGGGGTGCCTTAAAATTCAGGCACTTGAAGTTGGGCATGTTGGCCATATTCTGCTACGTGGGTGCCGAAGTATCTACAGGCAGCTGGCTGGTGGGCTTTAGCATGGAAGCAGATGTGCTTGGGTTGGAAAGGGCACAGGCCAATAAGTATCTCTCCTGGTATTGGGGTGGCCTAATGATAGGAAGACTGCTTGGTGCCATATCATTGAGTAGTGTTAAATCCCAATCTAAGAAGGCCTTGTATATGGGTGCAGTGAGTCTTGGTACTTTCGGGCTTATATATCTGGCAACGAGCGTTGAAGAATCAAATGGCAACTTTACGCTGGTCTTTCAAAGCGCAGAGACTGTGCTCTATTTTCTATTGCTGATGATGGTAAATTTCATCGCCTTTTTTATTGGAAAATCGGCCAGCGGACGCACACTTACTGTGTTTGCCATCATCAACTTCGCACTCATTGCATATGCTGTAATCTTTGGCGGAAGTGCGGCCTTCTGGGCCCTTATTGGCACGGGGCTTTTTAATTCCATTATGTGGAGCAATATTTTCACCCTCGCCATTGCCAATATGGGCAAATACACGAGTCAGGGTTCCTCACTGCTCATTATGTCGGTAGTTGGGGGAGCCATCATTCCACCTTTTCAAGGGCTTATGGCCGATTATATTGGGCTGCAATACAGTTTCGTCATTTCCCTCCTGCCCTACGCATACCTGGCCTGGTATGGCTGGAGAGGCAAGGGCAATCTGCCTGCCACCACTGAAGGTAATGTGAAGATGTCTGTGCATTGATCCCTCAACCTGGGCTTACAGTTTAAATATTCACAATCAGGTTTTGGGTGATCCAACGCCTTGAAGACATACCTCACATCCATGGCCTTATTTTTATTTACTTTAAATCCGAAAATTGTAATACGTTATGGCAAACCGACGCAGATTTCTACAACTGAGCGCCCTTGGTGCCGGAGCACTGGCCCTGAACCAGTGTGCGGAACCAGTAAATACACCTGTAGCAGGCGATGCTCCTGTTGCCGGCACCGGGAGTGCACCTTTGATTCTCTCCACCTGGATACATGGTCTGGATGCGAATCGCAAGGCCATGGATGTGCTGAATGCTGGAGGCAGTTTGCTCGATGCTGTTGAGCAAGGGGTGATGGTGACAGAAAGCGATCTTGAGAACCGCAGTGTGGGTTTGGGTGGCAGTCCTGACCGGGAAGGAAGAGTTACCCTTGATGCTTGTATTATGAACTATGACAACACATGTGGTTCAGTGGCTGTGCTTGAAAATATAGACCATCCCATCAGCGTAGCACGTGCTATAATGGAGCGCACACCCCACGTAATGCTGGCAGGTGATGGTGCCTATCGTTGGGCACTTGAAAATGGATTCTCGCGCACTGCCATAGAAAATCCTGTTCCCGAAGCCATGATGAAATGGAAAGAATGGATGGTAGAAAGCAAGTACAAACCTGTGGTAAATGTTGAAACCCACGATACCATAGGGCTTATTGCACTGGACAGTGAAGGAAGACCCGCAGGGGCTTGCACCACAAGTGGCATGGCTTACAAAGTACATGGCAGAATAGGCGACTCACCCATCATTGGAGCCGGACTTTTTGTGGATGGAGAAGTTGGGGCTGCAACAGCCACTGGCCTGGGTGAAGCGGTAATACGTGTAGCCGGGTGCAGCGGCATCGTAGAGTTGATGCGCGCCGGTGCCCATCCTGAAGAAGCATGTAAGGAAATGGTAGAGCGTATTCTGCGAAAGCACCCTGACAGCAAAGACCTTCAGGTGGGATTCATCGCCCTTGATAGGTTGGGTAGGTATGGCGGATACAGCGTGTACAACGGGTTCAACTATGCGCTTACAACTCCTGACAGGCACGAAATGGTAGATGCGGGATTTATGAAGAAATGGATGTAGCAATTATAGCTATCTGGCTACATGTTCAAATGGGCATCTTTCAATTATAAATTCTATTTTTGCGTTGCATGCTCAAAAAATACTTTTACATGTTCATGGTATTTATCGCTCTGGCAATAACGCTGGGGCATGATCTCATCGGGCATCACCACCATGATTTTGAGTATGGAGCGCTTTCACATTATCATGAGGAAGGGCATCACAACTGCAGCGGTAGCGATAATGAAAGTGATGGTTCCGTTTTGGAGTTTTTCTTTTCGGGTTTGCAGCATGGAATGGATGGACTGGTTTTTATAACCTGCCACAATTCATCAGATAATTTTTCAAAGGATCTTGATCAATTTACATCTCCTTTCATTACAAGTATTGTTGTTCAACACATCAATATTGACGAAAGGCAAAAGCGCACGCTGCAGGTCATAGATTGTTGCAATTCCCAACGCTTCCTACCTTCCGGCTTAAGAGCCCCTCCTGTTTCCATCGTTTAAAATCCCACCGTTCATTTTAGAATGGTTGCATCTTGTTGACCCTATCAACAGGGTTACTTTCTGTTTTATTTATTTCAAACATTTAAACGATGAAAAAATCCATAGGATCATTGGCTATTGTAGCACTACTATTTGCCGCATGTGGCAACAATCAAAGCAAAGAACATTCTCATGGTGAAGACACCCACGAACATGCTACCGGAACGCACATACATGAAGATGGCACCGTTCACGAAGACCATGAAGGCTCTGATCATCATCAGGAAGAATTTAATTCAGATAGCGACAGCACCGCTGATAAATCAGCAAAGGAACATGATCATGAACATGATCACGACACTGACAACCACGCGCATTAATCGCTATTAAATTCTACTAACAATGAGGACATCATCAATCATGATGGCTGTGTTTGTGCTGCTCTTTGTCGGCTGTGCCGAAAATAAGGCAGATGAACACAGTCATGAGCATGGGGCAGCAGGTATGGAACCGGTTACCCATACCATCTACTCCGATAACACAGAACTTTTTGTCGAATTCAAATCCTTGGTTGTGGGCAGCACATCTGTTTTTACCGTCCACCTTACCATTTTGGGTGAAACCTTCTTGCCGGTTACCGAAGGAAAAGTAACAGTGAGTTTGGTAATTGGCGATAAAGGAATACGAAACAGTTTAGACACAGTCAGTTCTCCCGGTATTTTCAGTTTGGCGCTAAAGCCCACCACAGCAGGCTTAGGCAAACTTATTTTCGATATTGAAACGAAGGAGTACAAGGAGCAAATTGTTATAGAAAATGTAGTGGTGTACACCGATGAGCATTCGGCATTAGAAAATCAGGTTACTGCACAAAGCGAGGTTGAAATTACCTTCCTGAAGGAGCAGGCTTGGAAAGTAGAATTCGCCAATACTCCAGTTGTAAAGCGGACTTTTTACGACATCATTAGGACGAATGGGCAAATACTTTCAGCGCCCGGTGATGAAGTGATAATAACCGCCAATGCCAGTGGTACAATAATGTTTTCAAGTACTAAAAACCTGGTTGGTTCGGAAATAAGTGCCGGTTCGGTCGTGTTTACAATTTCGGGGGGGAACATTTCAACAGGAACAATCGATGCGAACTACAAAGAAGCCAAGGCCAATTATGATAAATCCAAATTGGATTTCGAGCGCGCCAGCGCGTTAGTGAAGGACAAAATAGTTTCGCAAAAGGAATACCTGCAAGCAAAAGTTGCTTTTGAAAATGCACAAACTACTTTTAATACCATTGCTAAAAATTACTCGGCCAATGGGCAAACAATTCCCTCACCAATGTCAGGATTTGTTAAGGCCATATTGGTAAGCGAAGGGCAATTCGTAGAAGCCGGAACTCCCCTTGCCATTGTTTCCAAAAACAAGAATTTACTCTTACAAGCGCACCTTTCACAGAGATATTTTAATAAAATTCCGAGTATATACGGTGCAAACTTCAAAATGGCGGGCGTAGATGAAGTTTTTTCTACCGAAGCCTTGAATGGTAAAATCATCTCCTATGGAAGGAGTGTATCCACCGATTCTCCATTTATTCCAATCACTTTCGAAATCGACAATATTGGAAATATCATTCCGGGCTCTGTTGCAGAAGTGTTCCTCAAATCAGACCCCATTCCCAATGCTTTGATTATTCCTAAGACAGCCTTGATGGAAGAACAGGGAACATATTATGTGTTTGTGCAAATAGGTGGAGAAAGTTTTCAAAAAAGAGAAGTAAAACTTGGAGGGGGTGACAGCATCTATGTGCAAGTGCTTTCCGGTATATCGGAAGGTGAAAGAGTAGTAACAAAAGGAGCTTTCCAAATTAAGCTTTCCACTGCTACGGGCGAATTACCAGCGCATGGTCACCAACACTAATCAGAAGCATTATGTTGAATAAAATAATTCATTTCGCACTCAACAACCGCTTGCTTATTGTAGTCGCTTCGGTATTGTTGGTTGCGTTTGGCTCTGCTGTAGCTACAAGTATGGAGGTGGACGTTTTCCCTGACCTCACAGCCCCAACGGTGGCAGTGCTCACCGAAGCCCATGGCATGGCTCCTGAGGAGGTGGAGAAACTCGTTACTTTTCCAATTGAATCATCCGTGAATGGGGCTACAAATGTAAGACGCGTAAGAAGCTCATCATCTGCTGGTATTTCCATTGTTTGGGTAGAGTTTGAGTGGAACACCGACATTTTCAAGGCCCGGCAAATTGTCAATGAAAAAATAATCGCTGTTGGCGAAAGACTCCCCGATGGCGTAGGCAATCCTACCATGGCTCCCCAATCCAGTATTATGGGTGAAATAATGTTTGTGAGCCTATCATCCGACACTACAAGCTTAATGGAGATGCGAACCCTCGCTGATTGGACAATCAGGCCCAGGTTGCTCGCCACTGGTGGGGTTTCGCAAGTGGTGGTAATAGGCGGAGATTTCAAGCAATACCAAATTTTGGCCTCACCAACCAAGATGGAGCAATACAATGTATCACTAGGTGAACTGCTCAATGCAGCAAAGCAATCAAATGGCAATTCCTCAGGGGGCTTCATCAATGCATATGGCAATGAATACATTATAAAGGGGATTGGAAGAACGAATGACCTGAATGAAATAGGCAGGTCTGTGGTAAAAAAAGTACACGGACACCCCGTAAAAATTGAGGACGTTGCTGAAATTAAAATAGGAGCTGCACCTAAAATTGGTGATGCATCCAAAAATGGAAACCCTGCTGTAGTATTGGCCATTTCCAAACAGCCAGGAGCAAATACGCTTGATTTAACTGAAAAAATAGATGCCAGCATTGATGATATAAAGAACAATATTCCGGGCGATATTCAAATGGATACACATGTATTCCGGCAAGCAGATTTTATCAATGCTTCTATTGGCAATATTCAAAAAGTACTGTGGGAAGGAATGGCCTTTGTGGTTGTCATTTTGTTCTTGTTCTTAATGAATTGGCGGGCTACGGCCATCTCACTTGTTGCGATCCCTATTTCCTTAATTGTGGCCATACTCATGCTCAAATGGCTCGGACTAACCATCAATACCATGAGTCTGGGAGGAATGGCGATTGCCATTGGTGATTTGGTAGACGATGCAATTATTGATGTAGAGAATGTATTTAAGCGATTAAAGGAAAATGCCAAAAAACCATTTTCTGATCAAAGGGAAAAGCTTGTCGTCATCTTTGATGCTTCTTTTGAAATACGGCATTCCATCATCAATGCCACTTTTATTATTATCGTTGCATTTCTACCCTTGTTTTTCCTTTCGGGCATGGAAGGAAAACTGCTGGCACCGCTGGGCATCGCATTTATCGTGTCCTTGTTTGCGTCGCTGATTGTTTCCATTACCATCACGCCTGTATTGTGCAGTTATCTCTTGACAAATGATAAAATGCTGGAAGATCAACACAAGGAAAGCTGGTTGGTGGAGCGCTTGCAAAAAGGATATGTTCAACTACTTGAAAAAGCCATGCAATGGAAGAAGATAATGGTTGTGGGTTGTGTACTATTATTTTCAATTTCATTGATAGTATTTAGCCAATTAGGAAGAAGTTTCCTTCCTGAATTTAACGAAGGTTCTTTGGTAGTAAGTGCTGTTTCCAAGCCGGGCATTTCGCTGGATGAAAGCAATAAGATAGGCAATGCAATAGAAGATGCCTTAAGAGAAGTGCCAGAAATAAAGGTTACAACAAGGAGAACAGGAAGGGCTGAACTGGATGAACATGCACAGGGTGTAAATTCATCTGAAGTAGAAGCCCCATTCACATTAACCGATAGAAGTCGGGATGATTTTATGGAAGATGTACGCGATAAATTAAAGGGTATTTCTGGAGTCAACATCACCATTGGTCAACCAATTGGACACCGAATAGACCATATGCTCTCAGGTACAAGGGCCAACATTGCCATTAAAATTTTTGGTGAAGATTTAAATAAACTCTTTGCGATTTCCAATCGTGTAAAAAATGAAATTGAAAGTATTGAAGGCTTGGTTGATGTCACTGTGGAACAACAAGTAGAAATTCCTCAAATTCAAATTATTCCCAAAAGGGATTTGCTGAACCATTACGGCATTTCTATTGGAGCGTTTAACGATTTTGTGGGTGCCGCCCTTGCTGGAGAAAAAGTTTCTGATGTATATGAAGGTGCCAAGACTTTTGACCTGGTGGTGAGATTGGATGAATCGAGTAGGAACAACATCGAGCATTTTCGGGATATTTATATTGATACCGATACAGGCCAAAAGATTCCTTTGCACCATGTTGCCGATGTGGTAAGCACAAGCGGTCCCAGTACCATCAACCGGGAAAATGTAAAGCGCAAAACAGTAGTATCGGCAAATGTAGCAGGTCGCGACCAGAAAAGTGCGGTAAGCGAAATTCAAAAAGCGATCTATGAGAATATTGAAATTCCAGATGGGTATCACATTGAATATGGAGGGCAATTTGAAGCAGAAAAGGAGGCCTCCCGAACGCTGATGCTCACATCATTGATGTCCATTCTGGTAATTTTTCTGATTCTCTACCAGGAATTCAAAACAGTTAAAATTTCCGGGATCATTTTATTGAACTTGCCATTGGCCTTAATTGGTGGCGTGTTCAGCATCTATTTCAGCAGTGGTATTTTGAGCATCCCTGCGATCATTGGCTTTATAACGCTCTTTGGCGTCGCCACCCGAAACGGTATTTTGTTGGTATCGCATTACAAGACCTTACAAGAAGAAGGGCGGAGCTTATACGACACGGTCATTCAAGGCTCGAAGGACCGGTTAAGTCCCATTTTGATGACTGCATCAACCGCAGGATTGGCACTAATTCCTTTGGCAATTGCAGGAGATTTGCCAGGAAACGAAATTCAAAGTCCTATGGCCAAGGTCATACTTGGTGGACTACTCACCTCTACATTGCTGAATATTTTTATTGTTCCGGCAGTGTACTTTTTGTCCAATGCAAAATCAAGAATAAAATGAAAAGTACAATCCTTACAATCCTGTTGTCACTTGTGTATTTTTCAACTTTAAATGCGCAGTCAACTGTCGATTCGGTGCTCGCATCAATAGGGCGAAACAACAAAACCATACTGGCGAATGAACAGTATTGGGAAGCGAAAAAGTTGGAATACAAAACAGGTCTCACGCCCTACAATCCAAAAGTAGATTATGACTACTTGAATGGTTCTCCCGCAGGTGCCGGCAATCAAACAGATTTTGCTGTTACCCAATCCTTCGATTTTCCCACGGCATATGGCAAGAAAAAACAGCTTTCCAACGAGCAAATTGAACTGACTGAATATCAGTCAATTTCTGCAAGGTTGGATATTTTGATGGAAGCCAAACTCATTTGCATGGAATTGGTTTTCAGGAATAAATACCAGGTCCAAATGTCAAAAAGAAAGGAAAGTACTGAAAAATGGCTGTTTGCTTTTGAGACCAAATTAAACAATGAGGAAGGAAACATTCTGGATGTAAACAAAGCGAAGTTGCAACTTATAGAAATCAACGCCGGTTTTAAGGAGAACCTTTCAAAAATCGTTCAACTTAACCAGAAGCTCACTGAATTAAATGGTGGAATTCTAGTTAATTTCCAAGACACTGCCTACCCTGAGATTCCCATGCTTCCTGCTTTTGAAGCATTGGAATCAATCATAGAACAAGCAGATCCCGTGCGTAAATATTTAGAACAGCAAAAAGTAATTGGACAAAAGCAAATAGAGCTGAGCAAAGCAATGTCATTGCCCAAACTGGAAACCGGCTACCACTACCAGGCAATCCTGGGGCAAACATTCAACGGAATACATTTTGGTATCACACTTCCCATATGGGAAAATAAGAACAGGGTAAAAGCTGACCTAGCCACGTTGATTTTTAAAGACTTGAACTTACAAGACCATCGAAATGAACATTATTATCATATACAGCAAACCTATGAAAAGCAGCAGAGCCTGGGTGCCACCCTTGCTGAATATGAATCACTTTTCGGCAGCTTGAATACTTTAGAACTCCTGGACAAATCCCTCACATATGGTGAGATTTCGACAATTGAATATTTCCTGGAAATGACCTACTATTTTAATGCCCTGAAAAATTATCTCAGTACAGAAAAGGAGTACCATCAAGCCAGGGTTGAATTGCTTAAGTATCTCAAAGAAGATCAATTGAATCAGTAAACAACCCCTCAACCCATCCCTTCTTCCTTCAGGAAATGCAAGTTGGCTTGCTTTATGGGCTCGAGGTGTTCTTTGGCGTAAGCAGTGTGGTAGTGGTGATTGCTCAAAAAATCTATTTGAATGTCTATCCAGGCCTTTCTGCTGAGTGAAGGATCGAAATGCTGCAGTTCCTTAAATAGCATACCACTGAATTCTACATATTTATCAGTTCCGAGATAGTATAAATCCACGTCGGCAAGAATGCGCTCAGCGTGTGTTTTAGGATTTTGTGGCAAGTGTGTAGCCATGATCATGCCGCACACAATTTCAATTTCATCGGGTGTGTATTCAAATGCAGGCAACTCGGCACAGGCAATCGCACAGCCGGTATCTTCGTGGTTTGCAGCACCTTTTAGAAAACCTATGTCGTGGTACAGGGCAGCTACCGCAAGCAGTGAGTGATCACTATCGGGTAGGTTTTCTTCCAGGGCCACCAGGTGCGCACATCCCAACACATACGTGGTGTGCACAGCATTGTGAAAAGTGAACTCAGGCGGAAGGTCGTTTTGAAGGCGGTCCAGTACGTGCTGTACAAGTGCAGGGGTTAGTTCTGTTGTCAAAAGATTCATTTTTATCATTTTACCAGCTCCATTTTTTAATTCTTTGCTTGGGGCAGTTTAATATTCCGGAGCATTCGTTGTCATCATTCCATACTCCTTACGATGAAAATGTTATCAGGTGACAATTGCAGGCAAAAATATGCAATTTGATCGCAAAAGTATCCACTTCCCCTCTAATATGCGTCGCACTCACAATAAGAATCCAATGCTGAGAAACCACCTGAGTTCTCTGCTCTCGGTATTGTTGTGCGCAGCCACATTGATGGGACCTATCATGGACATGTACCCAAGGTTTACCCCATAGCCCACCTGATAGAAAGCGCCATCTGTAGATACTTTTGCAAAGTCAAAATCAGGCAGACCTTTCCAGAATTTTTCAGAATCGTACCCCGCAGCGAGCATATCTACGGTGGGTGACAGGTACACATTCTTTAATGGGTTCCATTGCAATCTCGCACCAATGGTGATGACCTGAGGTACCGACAATTCAGCTTCCCTTAGACCGATAAATGGAAAATGAATATCCCTGGGCCTTTGGAGCTCCCCTCCCAACCGGAAGAAATCGCCGGCGCCAAAAGTGTAAGCGGAAAAGTCATCTTCATTCGAAGTAACTTCCTGCGTAAGCCCAACCTGACATGGAAACTGTAGAGAAAGCCTGTCACCTGTAGGAACAATGTGTAATCCCTTCAAGTTAAACCGCAGGTAGTTATGCAGATTTCCGTCCAGCCTTTCCTCTATTCTGATTGTGTCTTCAGTGAGAAGAAAGTCAGCATTGGCCCTGTTGTTAAAAGTAAATCTGGACTCTCCCCTGAAGTAGCTTCCTTTCGAGGGATAGTACACCTGGTTCAAAGTATTGTACACGTAATGCGCCTTGACACCCATGGTGCTGAGATTGTATTCTATAATCTCTATAAAATTCACGCTGAGTTGGTCTCTGGGATCAACCTTTGGTTTTATCTGATTCCAGTTTATCATCACTCCGCCCCCGTAGTAGCTTTTACGGTTTATGGTTCTGTTGAGCACTGTAGAAATTGAGTAGTACTTGCTGCGCACATCGGGCAGGGCAGTTCCGTTTACAAATGAGTTTATGATCATGCGCTCACCGTACGCTTCCGTAAAGTGCCAGAATTTTAAATCTTTCCCGAAGTAGTAAAAATAGTTCAACCTGCCCCGCGGATTCTCGGCAAGGTCAACGGTACCCACCAAGCGAGAAGCCCGCAAACCCAGGTTTCGTTTGGTAAAGTTTAGTATGATACCTGCACCGCGCTCGCTGTCGTAATGAAGGGCAAATTTAGCTGTATTTACAGGCCTTTCTTTTCCCTGGATGATGAGTTTGGTGGAGTCATTCTCGTTCTCAACAGTGTATGAAACCTTGTCGAAAAGCCGAGTACCCAAAAGGCTGTTTACTTTATTGCGGGCTTCGGAGCGCGTCAAAGTATCATTTTCCGTAAGGTTGAAGCGGGCGAGCACAAGCTGTTTGTTGTCCTCACTAATTCCGCTTGTACCCAGCGATTGGGGAATAAAGACCCCGGCTGTGGTCCTGGGTCTTTTGATGGTTCGCTGATTGTATGCTTCGAGTTTTTCAGCGAGTTGCACCAACTCCGGCATGGCATCTTCTACTGCTTTATCCCCATCTTCAAACATCTCATTTACATACTCAAAGTCCATGGTGCTGTAGCGAAGGTGTTTCACTACATCTATAAAAATGTCGGCTTTGTCCCTTTCTTTTTGGTAACTGATGTTGCCCGCTAAGTATGTAGTTTGCAACAGCATACTCAGCGCAGAATTTAGTTCCTTTTCTGCCATAAGTCCGCCGCCTACATCCACCGCGATGATGAAATCAGCACCCATTTTCCGGCAAGGTTGAATGGGCAGGTTTTCGAACACCCCACCATCTACAAGCATTTTATCGTCGATTACCACCGGAGGAAATACAGTTGGGATGGACATGCTGGCGCGAATGGCGAGGGCGAGGCTTCCATGGTCTATGACTACGGGAACTCCTTCTACAATATCTGCAGTCATGCAAATAAAAGGAGTGGGCAATTTTCGAAAATCTGTAATCTGGTTTACGTGAAAGAGCAGGTCAGCCAAAAGGTCTTCTACATACTGGCCTTCCACAAGCCCCAATGGAAAAGTTGGCTTGAGCCCAAGGAGCGGCAGCTCGTACACGTACCTTCCAAATTCATCCTTCTCTTCCACATTCACCTGATCGAAAGCTATTTTGTTGGAAAACAGCCCTTCCCAATGGATTTCTTTGGTGATAGAATCTATCTCGTTGCCGGTGTATCCCGCTGCGTAGAGTCCACCTACCACTGCGCCCATGCTGGTACCTGCAATGTAGTCGGGTACGATGCCCAATGAGTCCAGCGCCTGCAAGATCCTGATGTGTGCTATGCCTTTGGCGCCACCACCGCTGAGCACAAGGCCTATTTTAGGTTTTTGGGCATTGGAAGCAATGGGGTGCAGTGAGCATAAAAGGATCAGGATGAGGACAATCTTCGAAGCACGCACTATGGGGTTGTATTTGAAGTGCCTAAAAGTATTAAAATGATCATTTGGCAACGTGGCAAGGTCAAATTAATTCCAGGGTTCCAGGGCGTGATGCTGCAATTGACAGCGTGGACCGGGAGAACAATGTATGACACTTCACGTGCCTCTATTCCAAAGCCTGCATACCCTCTTACATATTCCGCACTTTTAAATTAAACAAGCAAATTGGCAGCAATCGCAAACAGAGAAATGGTCCAGGGTGATGTTTGCACAATGATTTTAACTTTGCCGCGCTGCCCCACTGGCGTGGGATGTTCTTAATACCTAAATATTCTGCCTGAAGATGAATAAATTGCTGTGTGGTGTTGGTCTGTTTCTTACAGCCTGCGCTGCCTCACCGGAAGGATTGTTGAAACCTGATGGGCTGATACCATTGCCAAGAGAGATTAAAACAGAAGAAGGTTTCTTCCGCCTTACGGGCAAAACGGTGATTGCAAGCACGGCCTGCGGAGCTGCTGCGGCAGCATACCTGCAGGAGATGTTGCAAAGGCGCGGGCTCAATTTGGAGCTTGTGTACCTCACCGAAGGAGCCAAAGCGCCTGCCGATGCCATAGTATTGCAATGCTCCACAAACAATTTGGGTGGGCCACGGGCCGGTACCGAAGCCTACACCATGCGGATCAAAGAGCGGCGCATCGCTTTCGATGCTGTTCACGCCAGCGCACTCATGCGGGCAGCGCCCACTTTACTTCAACTTTTGCCGGAAAGGCTAAACCCCGAAAGTGAATATGACCTGCAGCAACTGAGCATTTCAGATTCTCCGGCATTCGAACACCGGGGGATGCTGATGGACGTATGCCGCCATTTTTTTAGCGTGAGCGAAGTGAAGGACTATATAGACCTGCTGGCTTATTATAAAATGAACACCTTGCACTGGCACCTTACCGAAGACCAGGGATGGCGCATAGGCATTGATGCATATCCCAAGCTTACCGAAGTGGGTGCCTGGAGAACCGAAGCGGACGGCGCGCGCTACGGAGGTTTTTATACCAAAGAAGACCTGCGCGAGGTGGTTGCCTACGCAAGCAGCCGCCACATACTGGTGGTACCCGAAATTGAAATGCCCGGGCACGCACTGGCCGCTCTGTCGGCATATCCGGAACTGAGCTGCACCGGCGGCCCACACGAGGTAGCCAATGACTGGGGAGTATTCAAAGACATCTACTGCGCAGGCAACGACAGCGTATTTACATTTCTCGAAAGGGTGCTCGACGAGGTGCTGGAAATATTCCCATCCCGGTACATCCACATTGGTGGTGATGAGGCACCGAAGTTTCGCTGGGAGCAATGTGCAAAATGCAGCAACCGCATGCGCACAGAGAAGTTGGCCGACACCCACGAACTTCAGAGTTGGTTTCTAAGCCGCATAGGCAGCTACCTGGAAAGCAAAGGACGCATCATGGTGGGCTGGGACGAAATACTGGAAGGCGGACTGCCACCGGGCGCGGTGGTGCAGAGCTGGCAAGGCATGGAGGGTGGGCTCAAGGCTGCCCGCAGCGGACACCCCGCCATCATGTCGCCCACCAGCCATTGCTACCTCGACTATGACCTGAACGCCATTGACATGGAGCAGGTGTACCATTTCGATCCAGTGCCCGACTCGCTCTCCCCTGCCCTTCGCAACTTCATTTTGGGTGGAGAGTGCAACCTGTGGAGTGAGCACATCCCCGACCGGGCTACCCTGGACAGGCAGGCATTCCCCCGGCTTATCGCCATGAGCGAAGTGCTGTGGAGCTATCCCGACAACAGAGATTACGAAGACTTCCGCCAAAGAATAAAGGCCCACTACCCCACCCTGAAAGCCATGGGAGTAGCTTATGGCGCTGAGACCGTTCCCTTTTGGCCTAAGAGCCGTGTGATTGGAGATTCCATTCTCCTGGAAATTACCGTAAACCAGGAAGAAGTAGCCCTTCTGGTACGCAACGAATCGGGGGCAACCCTTCAATCTATACAGCCTGATGCTGGGGGAGCCTATGCCTACCCGGTGCCTGTCGGCGGGCCCCACCTCTACACCGTGCAAACCATATTGCACGGCGATACCATGACCAACTCCACCACATACAGCCTATACCACCACAAAGCCCACAGCGCAGCGCTTAGCTTTGTGCATTCGCCCCACCCCAACTACAGTGCGGGAGGTGAGCACGCCCTCACCGATGGACTGCTGGGCAGCGAGAATTTTCGGGATGGAACCTGGCAGGGCTGGAGCGGACGCAACCTGGATGTGGTGGTAGATTTGGGCAACACACATACACTCCGTACCCTGGGGCTACACTGCCATCAGTACAACAATGCTTGGATTCTATTTCCCGCCGAGGTGGAGTACACCCTTTCGGAAGATGGGAAACGATGGAGCAAGGCATACACGGTGAAGCCGGTTGCTGCCCCTTCGGTGCGGGGAAGGCTAAACGAAGAATTTGAAATACGCCTGACAGAAGGCAGCAAAGCACGGTATGTGCGTGTGCTGGCGAAGAACCCCGGTCCTATGCCTGACTGGCACGAAGCTGCAGGCGCCGATGCATGGATATTTATCAGTGAGTTCAGGGCCGAATGAAAGTAGAAATATGCATAGACAGCCTGGATCAGGCATTGGCCGCAGAAGCCTGCGGAGCGCACCGACTGGAGCTTTGCTCCAACCTCCTGGAAGGCGGTACCACGCCAGGTTTTGGCATGACCCGTGCCATCACACAGCAGTGCAGCTTGCCCGTGTACAACATGATACGTCCCCGGCCCGGACATTTCACCTACAGTGCGGAGGAGCTTCACATTATGCTTTTGGAAATTGAAGCATCCGCAAAAGCCGGAGCAAAGGGAGTGGTTTTCGGAATTTTGAATCCCGACAATACATTGAACCTGGACAGAACGGAGAAATTGGTAAACACTGCCCACGCCCATGGACTGAAGGTGACCTTCCACAGGGCCATTGATGTTTGCACCAATGTGGTGGAGGCCATAGATGCACTGGCTGACATGGGGGTGGAAAACATTCTCACCTCAGGGCAGGCCAAAAGTGCCATGCAGGGGTTGGAAAACCTGACGCGCATGGCGAAGCAGGCAGCAGGTCGCATACACATTATGGCCGGTGGAGGCATCAATCCAGGCAACGCAGCAACGCTTGTACAAACAGGCGTTCATGCATTGCATTGCACCGCCCGCAGGGTACTAACCCCCAACGATGCCTTCGGCTTCGGCGAAGTGTGGGAACCCGATTTCGAAAAAATTCGTGGCGTGGTGAGGGTGGTTTAAATGGATCTGATTT
>JBGTBE010000060.1:0-20073 GCA_041749535.1 Cryomorpha sp.
GAGATCAAAAATCTTTCAACTCAAACAGTCCTCTTTTAAAGGAAGGGGGATTATTTTTAAAAAGGCTGTATTTTGGAGCGGAAACCCGCGTCAAACGGGAATATTGATTTTAAGAATTAAACGTCTTGGACAGGTGTGATTTATCCAATCTATTTAAGTCAAGGCAATTCAACCGTGTACCTGAGGTCGTTGTTTTGATTCTTTTCTCCGCTTCCTGCCGGCCAGTTCGTGCGCTGAAGTAGGCGCGAGCAGCTCCAGTCCTTTAAATCGAACTTCCCCACCTTCATTTTCATAATCGTGTCTGAAATGGCTCAGCTGCTCAAGGAAAGAATGGTCTATAATCTTTGCATCGCTGAAATCAATGGTTATCTTGCGTCCTGAAGGCACATTTTCAAGTTGTCTTTTAAAGCCCATATAGTTTGTAAAAACAGCACAGCTTCTCGCGCGGAAAATAGTTTCATGTTCCAATCGCTCTATGTCAAAACCTGTTTGGAAAAGGTTTTTTACCGGCACTCCGGCGATCAGGTGAAAAATGATTTTGAGCAAAATTCCGGCGGCAATTCCAAGCAATAGATCTTCGGCAAGTGTAACAATGATAGTAACGAGAAAAACGGCGAGCTGCTCCTTTCCAATTTTATAGGTATTTCTGAAAAGTGCCGGCGATGCGAGCCTGTATCCGGTATACACCAGCATGGTGGAAAGGAGTAAACTGACACCTACCCTAAAATCACATGGGCTGCCTTACTGATGGAGGTAGTATCTTTGTTCCAAATTCATGTGCCTGCCGGCACGTTATAGCACATACTATGATTACCACAGAAGATTTGTTGCTCGCTCGGTTTCCTTTGCTTGAAGCATCCCTTAAAAAGGAAATTCTTGATAGGGGAGAAGTGAGGGAAGTGCCACCTGGTACAGTGTTGCTGCAGGCAGGCGAACCCATACGTTCTACCATGCTGGTGCTGGATGGAAGGGTGAAAATATACAGGGAAGACGACGAAGGCAATGAATACCTGATGTACTACCTTGACCCTGGCAATGCCTGCGCCTTCTCCTTTATGTGCGCCATTACACAAGAAGACAGTCAGATAACTGCGGTAACTGAAACGGAGTCCACCTTGCTGAGCATTCCCTTCGAGGTAAGCATAAACTGGATGAAGGAATACCGCTCCTGGGATGAGTTTGTGCTGCGCACATACAGGAATAGGTTTGAAGAGTTGCTCAATACGCTTGACAATATCGCCTTTAAAAGCATGGACGAGCGCCTGGTTTTTTACTTGAAGCGAAAGGCAGAGAGCGAGGGCCCCGATCTTCACATTTCGCATCAGGAAATAGCCAGAGACCTGAACTCAGCCCGTGAGGTCGTGTCGCGCTTGCTGAAGAAACTGGAGCAGAGAGGCGTACTCGAACTGGCGCGCAATGTTATACACATCAAGAACCTTCAGCTTGTAGACACCCTGTGACATGCATCACGTCGTATTGCCAATGTATGGCTTATTTTTGCGCAGAAATTACCCACCTGGGCAAGCTTAACTTTCGTTAAATAACGGGAGAAGACCCTTGTTTTTGGTACATTTACTTTATTACAAACTAGCTATAATCCATTTATGAAAATAACTTCCCCGCCAATTAAACTTGAACAGATATATACTGGATGTCTGGCGCAAGGAGCATACTACATTATGAGTGAAGGAGAAGCGGTGGTGATAGACCCACTGCGTGAGGTGAATTCCTACCTGCGCCGAGCAGAAGAAGATGGTGCCCGCATCAAGTATGTATTGGAAACCCATTTTCACGCCGACTTTGTATCGGGTCACCTTGATCTGGCTGCGGAGAGCGGCGCTAAGATCGTTTTCGGTCCGAATGCAAAACCTGATTTTGACTTTCACAGCGCTAAGGACGGGGAAGAGCTCAGGGTAGGTAAATTGAAAATCCGCGTACTCCACACTCCGGGTCACACCATGGAAAGTACTTGCTATTTGCTCCTTGATGAAGCGGGGAATCCTCATGCCGTTTTTACCGGCGATACCCTCTTCCTCGGCGATGTGGGAAGGCCTGACCTTGCTGCAAAAAGCGACCTTACCGAAGCACAATTGGCAGGCCATCTCTTCGACTCCCTGCGCAACAAATTGATGACCCTACCCGACGATGTAATCGTGTACCCTGGCCACGGTGCCGGCTCGGCATGCGGTAAGAATATGCGAAAGGAAACAGTGGGTACCATTGGGGGCGAGAAGGGGGATAATTACGCCCTGCGACAGGATATGACACGCGATGAATTTATACAGGAAGTTACAGCAGGCCTGGCTCCGCCACCAGCTTATTTTCCGCAGAATGTAGCCATGAACAAACATGGGTATGACAGCATCAACACTGTACTGGAAAGGGGGCTCCAAGCCCTGGGTCCTGACGCATTCGAAGCTGCCGCAAATGAGACATCAGCCTTGCTGCTCGACACCCGCGACCCGAATGAATTTGCCAAGGATTTCATACCAAACTCCATAAACATTGGCCTCGATGGCAACTTCGCCCCATGGGTGGGTGCGCTGATACCCGATGTGAAGCAACCACTCCTCATCATCGCAGACCAGGGAAGAGAAGAGGAAGCCGTGACACGCCTTGCCCGTGTGGGTTACGACCACACCCTAGGCTATCTCCAAGGTGGGGTGAAAGCCTGGAAAAAGGCAGGAAAAGAAACCGATGATGTGCCAAACATTAGTGCTGAGACTTTTGTGGACCTGCTCAAGAGGGAAAAACTGCATGTAATTGATGTGAGAAAACCATCAGAACACCAATCTGAACACGTAGTTGGTTCGCACAACTTAGCACTCGACTTCATAAATGAACATATGGCGGCTTTTACCCACAGCAAAACCCAGTACCTGCACTGCGCCGGTGGATACAGAAGCATGATTGCTGCCTCGATTTTGAAAGCACGTGGATTTGAGAATGTGGTGAACGTGAAGGGCGGGTTCAATGCAATAAAAGAAGCTGGTGCAGAAGTTACTGAGTATGTATGCCCTTCCACATTGCAGTAAAATAGCAATCAACATCACAGAATTATGATAGAATTTCTAAGCCAACCCTGGCCTTGGTATACTTCCGGTGCAGTCATTGCATTTATTATGTTGCTCTTGTTTTATTTCGGTAAAACGTTCGGGTTTTCATCCAATTTTCGCACACTCTGTGCCATGGCAGGAGGGGGGAAGCAGAGTGCCCTTTTTGACTTTAACTGGAGAGACCAAATCTGGAACCTGCTCTTCCTTGCTGGCAGCATTATCGGCGGTTATATTTCATCTGTTTTCCTTTCGGGAAATGATGCTGTGGCTATTTCGGAAGCTACGATAAATGACCTTGCAGTGCTTGGTATTGGGGCGCCGGAAGGATTGCAACCTGCGGAGCTATTCTCATGGAATGCCCTATTGAGCGTGCAAGGATGGATTGCACTCGTAGGTGGTGGTTTTCTGGTGGGCTTTGGATCCCGCTACGCCGGGGGCTGCACTTCCGGTCATGCCATTACGGGCCTTAGCACCTTACAGTTGCCTTCTTTCGTGGCAGTTATCGGTTTTTTTATTGGTGGCTTATTCACAACCCATGTATTGTTTCCAATTATATTTTAATCTGACCAGCACCCGCCAATGAAAGCACTTAAATATATTCTCGCAGGCATACTTTTCGGCATTGTGATGACCAAGTCAGAAGCCATTTCCTGGTTCAGAATTCAGGAGATGTTCAGGTTTCAGGGTTTCCATATGTACGGCATTATTGGCACTGCTGTAGCCATCGGAGTGGTTGCCGTAGCACTTATTAAAAAATTCAAATTGAGCGATGTGGATGGCAACCTTATTCAATTTCCCGATAAGGCAAAGACCTGGGCGCGCTACATCATTGGCGGCACAATTTTCGGTATTGGCTGGGCGCTCACAGGTGCTTGTCCCGGGCCTATGTTCGTGAATTTCGGATACGGCTACCTTGTGTTTATTGTGGTAATAATAGCAGCCATTTTTGGTACGTATACTTATGGAGCTGTGATGAAGAAGTTGCCTTAACGCTTTATTTCTCCCTCATATTCTCTATCACCACTTCTTCAAATCCAGGCAGTGTTTGGTAGGCGAAATCTACTTTCCATTTAGAGACATATTCATTCCCAACTTCCAGGAAGTGCTTCATTTCAGGACGGTTTCTGCCTATTGTTGCGTCGTTTTCACGGTAATTGATTACGGCGGGAATGTCCTTGTGGATTAGAAAATACTGCGGATGGGTGATGTAGCCCAAAGGTGTTGCATCGTAGGGAATAAATCCCGGTACACCGAATATGCCGCTCGCCCGCTCCTGCCAGGGAATGAGCACCTGGTGCAGCCATTTGTCCGCTTCGCTGCCACGGCTCAGAAATTCTGTATCCATTCTGCTGATAAGGATTGACTCGCTACACTGGAATCCACTCAACACCACCTTCACCCCAGCGTCGAGAATAACCCGGAATGATTCTACGTCTTTCTCAAAATTATAATCGCCAACCGTCGCTTGCCTCAGTCCCGGGCGGAAGGGGTATCCTGTGGTTCGCCCTGCACAAAAAACGATCTCTTCAATCTGCCCTGTAAGCTCCGGGTGGTTTTTAATCACGGTGGCAACATTGGTGGCGGGGCCAAGGGCGAGAATGGCAAACTTTTCTTTTTTCAAGGCTTCGGCCAATGCGAGGCTTGCCGGAGTTTCTACTCCGAGGTCATTGCATGCTTCAGAGCCGGCGTATATTGGAATATTCCGTTCGGGTGCGTGGTAGTCCAGTATTTTATTTGTCACCGACTTCGCGTATTCCAGCTCAGTAATCAGCGAAATGCCGATAATTTCTATACTGGGATCGTTCAGCGCCATGATTAATGTCACCCCATCGTCCACTTCACGGGGCGCCCTTTCCGGAAGGCCAATCATGATGTCGGTATCAAACCAAATTCTCTTTTTAGCCTCCTGTCCTGAAAGATTCCATGCAGAAAGCAGCATGGCGAATAATAGTGTGTAGATTTTCATAAAGTGAGCATAGCGATGGCGTAATTAACAAGGGTTTCTTTTCTGGAAATGTCAGCAAGGAGTGGAAGTTGCGCAACCCCGAAGATGCGCCTTAGCATCTCTGTGGCCGCGAATCCCCGTGTTAAATCCATATCCATATTGCCTCCGTAGTATTCCAGATCAGCAACTGCTTTCTTAGGGTCAGAGCCGCAAAGTATTAAATGTGCCAGGAGCACACCCAAATCAAATTCAGCAGGTCCGGTAAAGCAAAACTCAGGGTCAATGATTTTTATACCGCGTTGGGTATTCAGCCAGCTGCCGGGAAAAAAATCTCCGTGGAGCAAGGCCGTACCGCCGCTTTCCAGGTACCTTGTCCCCAGTTTATTGGCTTGTTGTTCAATCGTGCGGTTTGAATAAATCGTTTTGTCTGCAAGTTTTGCAAGGCCGGGTTGCACGTTCTCCAGGTCGAACCCATTCGACCTGTCAAATGGAAATTTGAAAATATGGAAATGATTTAAGGCCCTCATCTCGGTATTGGCGATAGATACCATATCGTTACCCTTGGGGTGGAGGCATTGTAAAAACTCCAGAAGAAACTGCACATCCTTTTCCGGTATTACTTCTTGCGCATTGTAATACCCGGTGAAATCTGAAGAAGTGCCCAGATCTTCCATCACCAGAATGTGGTTTTCAGGTTCGTGGAAAAGCAATGAGGGCATGTGGTTTTTCAGTTCTTCATCCTTTCCTATGGTCTTTAAAAACCCTGCTTCTACTTCAGCCCTTTCCACAGGAGCTGGAATAGAGGGGAATTTCTGTACGAAGGGATTGGCCTGCTTTACGATCAGCGATCCACTTACAAAGCGCGCGCGTAGGGTTAAGTTCATATTGCCTTCGCCTGCTGCCTCAAGGCTTTCAATACGGTCATCGTTTCTGAGTAAGCCTTTTTCCTTCAGCCAGGAGCCCAACTCATCCGGGCGGTTTATATCAAGATTGAATTTCATGTTGTAAAGATTCAAAAAATGTAGCGCGCTCCAAATTGAAATTGCCTTGGCGGTGATAGAGAAGTGATTTGGTAATTATTAGAATTCGGCGGTCCAATTTGGTTTTGGTTGCTGGCCGCGCGGCTTACGTTGTACCCCGACCAATTTTGCGCATCGAGTAGGTTGAAGATATCAGCGCTCAACTCTACCCCCGTGCTATTCTTGAATTCAAATACGTACTTCACTGAGAAGTCAAATGTAGTAGCCCAGGGCAGTCTATCTGCATTCTTCAATTCTCCAGGCCAGCGGTCTGAGCCTGCTTCCCTGTCCCCATTCAAATCGGCGGTGCCGAATACCGTGGCATCGGCAAGTCGAGTGGCAGGCTGTCCACTCTGTATAAGTACCGAAGGGGTCACAAACAACCTTTTAAGTGGTTCCCAAAACAGTGATGCACTCATCACGTGCCTTCTGTCATTTTCGTCCCAGTTGTATTCTGCTTCGAAGTCATTGTTGTCCTGGGCGCGAAAGTTGATGCTGCTCGTATTGCTCTTGGTGTAGCTAAGGGTGTAGAGGATTCTATAGGCCAGTTTGGTACCTGATATTTCCTTTTGCAACATAAAGTTGAGTGCTGTATAGCGGGCCTTTCCGGCGGTCTCGGTCATAAAGACATTGCGCGAACCTCCGCGAAGGGTGTCTCCATTCACCACACTATAATTGCCGGGGTATATGGGGATCGGTCGGCTTAAATCTCCTTCTGTCGGTGTTCTCACCACCACATCTTCAGGGTCGGTGCCGGGTGCGAAGGTATAGCTGCTCGCTGCATTCAGGTTGCGAATCACGTACAGATTGTTGGTGCGTGTGTGCACGGCATCGATAATGAATATGGTTTCGTCGCTCGGTTTGTGCTGAAAACCAAGGGAGAATTGGTGGCTGTATGGATTCTGCCAACCGTCGGGGTTCAGTATTCTGAGGTTGTTGCTAAATATATTCTCTCTGTTGTCGCTCAGCTCATCGGCTGTGGGGCCTTGCAGGTATTGCACATCGCTGGCCGTAGCACGTATGTTTCCATCAAAGGTAATTTGGTCCAAATCGGCATCGGCGCTAAGCAATCCCAGACGCTGCAGTTCTGCGAGTTGTGCTTTGAAATCGGAGGATGTGCTGCTGAACTGAAGCGCATCGCTGTACACGGAGTACTTAATCTTATCGTAATATATTCCGTAACCACCGCGAATTACACTCCTGTTGCCAAGGTCGTAATTCAAACTGAGCCTTGGCGCAATGTTGTTCAAGTCGGCCTCGTTGCCCCCCGATTTTGTAAGGTTGTCGTAGTCCCATCGTATACCCGCATTTGCCGTGAGCCTTTCCGTAACCTGGTATGTGTCTTCCACATAGATGCCGATGGTGTTCTGCCTTGCACCAAATGCTTTGGACTGTAGCTCTACGTCGTAGGCCGTAACATCAACAGTGGTTGGAATGTCAGTCACCTGAAGGTTAGAACCTAAACCAAGCCCATTCACATAATCCAGTTCGGCCTGATCGAGCCTTACAGTGTAGGTGCCAAATGGATTGCCACCACCTATAAGCTGAAAATCGGAGGTGATGGCTTCCACTCCGGCTTTAATACTGTGGTTTCCTAAATTGTAAAATAATTTGGCCTGTACTTGGTTGGTGTATTCTTTGTCGTCGAAAATAGATCCCGACTGACCAAGAATCGCAATGGGAATGTTTGCTGGGTCTCTCACCGTAACCGAAGGGCTTGTGATGTTCACCGGCTCGCGGTAATTCCACCTGAAATAGCTGTTCAAATAATTGAATTCTGCTGAAAGGCGGCTATTGACCGTTAGAATATTTCGAAATGCCAGTAGATAGGTCTCGTTGTCCTGGGCTGATGCAGATGATGGGAAGTTTATTCCTCCTTCCAATCCACCTCCTTGTCGGTCCAGGTACATGCGGCCCACTTGTCCGCGTAATGAAGACCGCCACCTGGAGCTCCATATATGGTCTACCTTTCCGGAAACGTAAGTGAAATAGTTGTTTCCCCGGATGGTTTCATTCACCCCGAGTTCCGGGGAGTTGAGCAGGTTGTCTTTAATGTCGATGGTCTGCTCGGCGTTGATGTAGAAGAAGGTTTTGTCCTTCTTCAAACTGCCCCCCACTCCAAATCCTGCCTGATGGCGCTGGAAGCCATCCTTCACGGGATTGCCATACAAATCGAGGGTGGCAAAATCAGACTTGGAATCTATTACCGAGCCAGGCCTGGTAAGGTAGAACACCTCGCCGGTGAGTTCATTGGTGCCCGACTTGGTGAGCACATTCACCACCCCGTTTGAGGTGTTGCCCCACTCTGCGGAGAAATTGTTGGTGAGTACCGTTACGTTTTCCACGAATCCGGCGGGGGTGTTTAGCTTCATATTTCCCAGAAAGCGCTCATTGTTGTCGAGCCCATCTATCAGGTAATTGGTAAAAATACCATTGAGTCCATTGATGCTGATATTGGGCGCTTCGGGATAGCTAAGTACTGAAATCGTGACATTTGGAAGCTTTGACAAACCCCTGGTAATGTCCCTCCCCTCAATGGGAAGCCTTCGCAGTTCTTCCTTTTTCAACTGCCCATAAACGGTTGCATTTTGGGTATTTATTTTCGCCATCGAAACACTGGATATAAGTACTTCTCCCAACATTTCAGTACGGCTGCTCGGCAGGCGAAGGGTATATTCCATTCTCGATGCGCTGCCCGGTTTGATTCCTGAAAGTGCAAGGGGCTGATAGCCTTTTTCTTCGAGGGTGAAGATGGTGTGCGAATCATTGTTTGAAGGCATGGGGAAACTTGCAATTCCTTCTGCATCGGTGGTAGCGATGCGTTCTTCACCTGTTTTATCATTCAGGAGATGCACCACTATGCTGTCGAGCCTCTCCTCATTGAGCAGAGAGATGACCCTGATTTGTAGATTTTGCGAAATGGAAAGGAGGGGCAGCACCATAAAGGTGCTATAGAGTAAAAATTTTTTCATTGGGGAAATTCTTTAGTTGTAGTTCAGGAAATCAATGGAGAACAGCGCTTGACAGCAAACAGTTCAGGGAGGTCCTCTGCCTACAATGGTCCTGGAAGGAACCCCTTCTACTTGGAGGTGTTGCGCCTTGGGCAAAAGCATGTGCCGAAGTAGCAAATTTATAAGTGTATTAATAAGCAGTTTGTCTGCAGCACTCACCGACCTGGCCAACGATTTCCACACCGAAACCGAATGGGAATCGTCAAGGTCGCATTGTACGGAGAGTATTGCTGGCTCTCCATTTCCGTGTTCCAATGCGAATGTTGTAAATCTCGCAGCTTGGGCTTCCTTACAATCTATGATGCTTGCCAGAGCGACTCCGTCGAATTCCGATTTTGACAATGCCAAAAGATAGAGTCCACCGTCTCTGCTTGGTCCCAAAACCATTTGACCAGAGCGAAGAATTTCCGAAGCTTGCAGCAAGTGCGAAGTTTGCAACCCTGGTGTGTCATCACCTACGGCAATCACATTCTCAAAGCCACTTTCATAAGCCAGTTGGAATGCATGGGCCAGCTTCTCGCCGAGGGTGTTGCCGAGCTGATTGCAATCCTGTGAGAAAATAATAGGTAGGCCCGATGCCTTGATTTTATCGAGGGTAGAGCGGTAAAGGAGCTTTTTAACCTTCGCGTCGGCTTTTTCCGAAATCGATGACAACGATTTCTGTTGCAGGCTGGCACTGGATGAAAAGAATAATATGGCGGTATTTCGGTTCATGGTTTAATAAGATAGAACCAAGCTACGCTGAAATCGATTGTTTGGATTTTCACCGACCGAAGGTGGTTATAAAAAAATGAATGCTGGCATTTCTTTTTTCAAGAACAGCGCCAATGTCGCAAGTGCGACACAGCGGTTTTGAGAAGGCCCACGTCACTTTGTCAAGTGAAAGTCTTTGGTTCACATACAAATGGTTTGAATAAAATATTAACAAATCTTTAGCATATCTATATGCAGTACCTTACGTACACTCCATATACCTTTGCAGGGCATATGAGAAACCGTAGGTTAGAAAGCCTTTTAATAATCTTTCTTTTGTTCATCGCTGGCGCACAAGCCTTCGGTGAAGTTTCGCACCAATATGCAAGCGGCTTTTTCAACACACCTTCTGCTGCTTCTGTTAGTCGCTATCAATGCTCTGCTGAAGCAGCCTTTGCTGATGCTGATTCCTTCGAGCGGGCCCAGCATCTGCCCATCAACTTGTGGTTCGAAACCGAATGTGAGGAAGAAGTTGAAGAAGATGAGGCTAAAGAGAAAAAGCATACACTCAAGCGTGCCCATTCTAAGTTTTCATTTCTTTTCACTTCCGCGAAGTGTATTTCAGATTGTTGCTCTATGCTTCAGTCAGTGGAGTATTCCCGCCTTTCAGGCCTGTGCCATCAGCAGAGCAAGGATTTTCTATCCCTTTTTTCAGTTTTGATAATTTGAATTGATGTTGCATTCTGCACAAGGGCACGCTATGCCCTTGCCATCAATTTTTAAGTCTTCTTCAGCCCCGGAATCGGGTTCCTGCTGCAGCTAGTTTCCATCATTCAATAAATCAAAATTCAATTCATGAAACGTGTATTTATGCTCTTCGGCATAGGTGTAATGATTGTGCACAGCAGTTGCGAATCCCACCACAAAGAACATCACCACAAGAAATCGAACTTTTTGGTATCGCAACCTACTGTGCAGGACACAGCCACAGTAAAAACATATGTGGCACAGATCCGATCAATAAGCCATATAGAGTTGCGCTCTCAGGAGCGGGGTTTTCTCGAAAAAGTATATGTTGATGAAGGTCAGTTTGTAAAGCAAGGTCAGCTGCTTTTTCAAATCATGCCGAAGCTGTATGAGGCAGAGATGCACAAAGCAAAGGCGGAAGCACGATTTGCAGAAATTGAGTTCGAGAATACCAAAAACCTTGCGGATAGCAAGGTGGTAGCGCCAAATGAACTGGCCATGGCCGAGGCCAAATTTGAGAAAGCCAAAGCGGAATTAGAATTGGCCAAAGTGCACCTGAGCTTCACCGAAATTCGCGCACCTTTCGATGGAATCATCGACCGGTTTCAGGTGCGGCAAGGAAGTTTGGTCGATGAAGGTGACCTGCTCACAACATTATCCGACAACAGCAAGATGTGGGTGTACTTCAATGTGCCTGAAGCGGAATACCTGGACTACATGACCGGTCTGCACGACAGCACTCCATTGAATGTAAGCCTGAAAATGGCAAATAATAAAATGTTTGAATATGGGGGAATAGTTGAGACCATTGAAGCCGATTTTAACAATGAAACGGGCAACATACCATTCAGGGCTACTTTTCCAAATCCAAAAGGGTTGCTCAGACATGGAGAAACGGGGAGTATTGAAATAAGGATTCCCTTGCCAAACGCAATTCTCATTCCTCAGAAATCTACTTTCGAGGTGCTCGATAAGAAGTATGTGTTCATTGTGGATGATGAGAATATTGTGCATTCAAAGTTGATCACTACTTCGGCAGAGTTGCCACACATTTTTGCAGTAGCCAGCGGACTGGATGCGAATGACAAATTCTTGCTGGATGGTATACGGTTGGTAAAGGAGAATGAAAAAATCAAATACCGGCTTTTACAGCCGGATTCGGTGCTTAGTCACCTTTCACTTTACGCAGAGTAATTCATCCATAAGCACCTATAGATATGTTTGGTAAAATCATTCATCGACCGGTATTCGCGATCGTAATTTCTGTCATCATTTTGTTTGTAGGCGGGCTGGCAATTAAGCAATTGCCCATTTCTCAGTTTCCGCAGATAGCGCCCACCACCGTAAGTATTTTCATTGCTTATCCAGGATCCAGCGCCGATATTTTAGTGAAATCCACACTCATAACCCTCGAAAATTCCATCAATGGAGTAGAAGGAATGCGCTACATGGCAACGGATGCAACCAGCGCCGGAGAGGCCACTTTGAATATAATTTTCGAGCCAGGTACAGATCCCAACGAAGCGGTAATCCGGGTAAAGACCAGGGTAGACCAGGTAATGCCACTGCTACCGGAACTGGTTCAGCGGGAGGGCGTTATCATCACACCCATTCAGCCTAGTATGCTTATGTATGTGAATCTCTACTCCGAAGACGAAAGCATGGACGAGAAATTTCTCTACAACTATGCCAGTGTAAAAATGATTCCCGAAATCAACAGAATTCACGGAGTAGCGCGCACACAAATATTGGGAAGCCGGACCTATGCCATGAGAATTTGGCTAAACCCGGATCGCATGCGGGCTTACAACATCTCCGTGGAAGAAGTAATGGAAGCCATCGGAGAACAAAGTATTATTGGCAGGCCCGGCCGCATTGGGCAAAGCTCAGGAATATCAGCCCAGTCACTGGAATATGTGCTCACCTATAAGGGGCGCTTCAATAAGCCTGAAGAGTATGAGTCCATTATCATTCGCGCCAATTCCCAAGGGGAGAGCATTCACCTGAGAGATATTGGGAAAGCCGAACTGGGAAGTGAATTTTTCGATATCTATTCCAACCTTGATGGGCACCCTTCTGCAGCCATTGTGCTCAAGCAAAATTACGGGAGCAACGCGAGCGAAGTAATTGAAGAAGTGAAGCAGAAACTCGAGGAAATGAAGCAATCTTTTCCTCCGGGTGTAGACTATAAAATCAGCTATGACGTATCTCAATTTCTGGATGCTTCCATGGAGCAAGTGATTCACACCTTGCGGGATGCCTTTATTCTGGTTGCCCTGGTGGTTTTTATTTTCCTTGGCGACTGGCGCTCTACATTGATTCCGATTCTTGCCGTTCCCGTTTCGCTTATCGGCGCATTTTTCGTGATCCAGTTTTTTGGACTATCCATAAATCTTGTAACGCTGTTTGCACTGGTTTTAGCAATAGGAATTGTGGTAGATGATGCGATCGTAGTCGTAGAAGCGGTCCACGCTAAAATGGAATCAGAGAAAGTATCTCCCTACAACGCAGTGAAAAAGGTGATGGGCGAGATTAGCGGGGCTATCATTGCCATCACTGCTGTAATGGTTTCCGTGTTTTTACCCATTTCATTTATGACCGGGCCTGTGGGAACTTTCTACAGGCAGTTTTCCATCACCATGGCAAGTGCCATCATCATCTCTGCGCTGATTGCTCTTACACTCACCCCTGTACTCTGCGCTATGCTGCTGAAGAACAACCACGGAAAGCCGAAAAAGAATAACATTTTAAGCAAAACTTTAGATGCCTTCAATCGTTGGTTCGATAAATTAACCGGACGGTATATTGCCCTTCTCAGGTCCATCGTAAACAGAAGGGTGATCACATTCGGAATTCTTTTGGTTTTTGGTGCAGGGATCCTTTATGAAGCACATATTTTGCCATCGGGATTTATCCCCAGCGAAGACCAGGGCACCATCTATGCCATCATTCAAACGCCGCCCGGGGCCACGCTCGAACGAACCAATCAGGTATCGCAGGAGCTTCAGAAAATTTGCGAAGATGTAGAGGGGGTGGAGTCGGTTTCATCGCTGGCAGGCTACGAAATAATGACAGAGGGGCGTGGCTCCAATGCCGGTACTTGCCTTATTAATCTGGAATCCTGGAAGGAGCGCAAACAGAATGTAAAGGAAATCATGGAAGAACTGGAGGAGAAAGCACAAGGTCTCGGTGCCATTGTAGAATTCTTCGAGCCTCCCGCCATTCCCGGGTTTGGCTCCTCAGGTGGGTTTTCTTTGAGGCTGTTGGACAAGGGGACTGAAACTGACTACCAGGAATTTGATAAGGTGAACAAGCAGTTCATGGCCGACCTCGGCAGCAGAGAAGAACTTGCAGGACTATTCACCTTCTTCGCGGCCAACTACCCTCAATATGAGCTGGAAATAGACAACGACCTCGCCATGCAAAAGGGGGTATCAATTGGCGCGGCAATGGACAACCTGAACATACTTATCGGCAGTACCTATGAGCAGGGTTTTATCAAGTTTGGAAGGTTCTTCAAGGTGTATGTGCAATCGAGTCCCGAATTCAGGAAACTCCCTTCCGATATACTCAACCTTTTTGTCAAGAATGACCAGGGGGAAATGGTGCCCTATTCGGCATTTATGACCATGAAGAAAACCCAGGGTCCCAATGAGATCACCCGGTACAACATGTACAACTCATCGGCTATCAGAGGCTTGCCATCTCATGGCTATACCACCGCCGACGCCATTCAGTCCATCCGCGAAGTGGCTGCGGAAACGCTCCCATCCGGATACGATATTGCCTGGGAAGGACTCTCGTACGACGAATCGAACAGAGGGAATGAATCCCTGTATGTATTCATCGTGGTATTGATCTTTGTATACCTGGTGCTCGCTGCACAATACGAGAGTTTCATCATACCCCTTGCGGTAATCTTTTCCCTTCCTGTAGGCGTTTTCGGTTCTTTCTTCTTGTTAAAAATGATGGGTCTCGACAATGATATTTACGCGCAGATTGGGCTAATTATGCTGGTGGGCCTGCTCGGCAAGAATGCAGTGCTGATTGTGGAATTCGCCGTTCAAAAACACCAGGAAGGGGCCACCATATTCGATGCAGCCATCGAAGGTGCCAAGGTGAGATTCAGACCCATTCTCATGACTTCCTTTGCATTTATTGCAGGGTTGATTCCTCTCATCCTGGCTTCCGGGGCAGGGGCCATTGGCAACAGAACCATTGGAGCTTCCGCCCTTGGTGGCATGCTCTTCGGAACGATATTCGGTGTAATTGTGGTGCCGGGATTGTACTACTTTTTTGGAACAATCTCACAGGGCCGTAAGCTGATTAAGAACGAATATGAAGGTCCCCTCTCAGAACAAATTCACTAATCAAAATATGGAAAACAGAAAATATCTGATCGTACTGGCAATTCTACTGGCAATACTCTCAGGGTGCACCCCGGAGCTGATGGAGAAAACATTGAATGATGAGGTTCCTGAGAATTATTCTCAGGCAATTTCGGACACTGTAAACTCTGCCACAGCATACTGGAATAGCTTTTACACTGATCCATACCTGAGCTCCCTCATCGACTCAGCGCTGTCCAACAACCAGGAACTCAACATCACCATTCAGGAAATTGAGTCGGCCAGGGCCGAAGTGATGGGAAAAAAAGGGGAGTATCTCCCCTCCATTTCCATAGGTGCCGATGTGAACAGTGAAAAGGTAGGACGCTATACCAGTCAGGGAGCCAATGATGCAAATACAGAAATAGAGCCGGGTACCGCATTTCCCGAACCCTTGCCACACTTCATGGTAGGTGCATTCGCAACCTGGGAATTGGACGTGTGGAAGCGGCTCAGAAATGCGAAGAAAGCAGCAGTGACAAGGTACCTGGGCAGTGTGGAAGGCCAGAATTTCATGAGAACCAGGATCATTGCAGAAATTGCAAACAGCTATTACGAGCTTCTGGCTTTGGACAATCAGTTAGAAATATTGAAGCAGAACATTGCCATACAATCGAATGCGCTGGAAACGGTGAAGTTGCAAAAGGCAAATGCCCGAATCACAGAGCTCGCTGTTCAGCGTTTTGAAGCACAGGTTTTCAACTCCAGGAGTGTTCAGTTTTTGCTGGAGCAAAAAATCGTTGAAGCAGAGAATGGAATAAACTTTCTGGTTGGCAGGTTTCCTCAGACTGTTCAACGTTCATCGGAAGTTTTCAAAACGTTAGCTCCCAATGTAATCAACGCAGGTATCCCTTCTCAACTTTTGGAAAACAGGCCAGACGTAAGGCAGGCCGAACTCGAATTGGCGGCGGCGAAACTGGATGTAAAAGTTGCAAAAGCCCATTTTTACCCATCCATAGGAATTCGTGCCGGGATAGGCTTCGAAGCCTTCGATCCAACATTGCTTATGCGTTCGCCGGAATCGCTGCTCTACACCATTGGGGGCGACTTGATGGCACCACTCATAAACCGAAAAGCCATAAAAGCCATGTATTTCAAGGCCAATGCCCGACAGATTCAGGCGGTGTACAATTACGAGCAAACCATACTAAAAGCCTATGTAGAAGTTGCAAACCAGCTTTCGCGTATTGGATATCTGGAAAAGAGCTACGCACTCAAAGCCCAGGCGGTAGAAGCACTCAACGCTTCAGTAAATATCTCGAATGAATTGTTTCTCTCAGCCAGGGCCGATTATGTGGAAGTGCTGCTCACTCAGCGCGATGCCCTTGAGACGCAGTTTGAGCTGATAGAAACCAAAAGAGACCAACTGATCTCCATGGTACTCATTTACCAGGCACTGGGCGGGGGATGGAGATAAATTAATGTGCTGTATGCCAAATTACCCACAGCAGATCGCAGCAGAATATTATTACCTTTCACGACATTTCTCAACCAATCAGAGCCTATATGATTTCACCAGAACCTTCTTCGACCGGCAAGGTGCCACTCCCAGAGAACAAAGTGATTTTTTACGCTTTGCAACTCGTTGCCCTTGGTTTATTGCTCTATTACTGTTATGGCGTTATTGCACCTTTTGTGCTGCTTATTGTGTGGGGCGCAATTCTCGCCGTGACCTTGTATCCACTGCACAGCATGATGTCCAGAAGGATGAACAACAAGAAGATTCTACCGGCAGCGCTCATTACAATTCTGTTTTTTGCACTCATAATAGGCCCATCGGTGTGGTTGCTCATTTCCACCTACGGTGAGGTGAAGGAGCTGGCAGAAGTATACAGGGCCGGCGAATTGTTTATCCCAACTCCCGATATAAGCGTTCAGGATTGGCCATTGATAGGCAACAAAGTTTACGAATACTGGCTGGCAGCGTCAAGAGATCTTTCGGGTTTTTTAGTGGAGCATGGCAGCGAGTTGAAACCCTTTTTGCTCAGTACCATTGCCCTCTTGTCTGAAACTGGTAAAGGCCTTCTCCTGTTTGGAGGTTCCATAATAGTTTCGGGTATTTTTTTGGTGTATGCGGGAGAAGCAGGAGGAGCGATGAAGAAAGCCTTGAAAAAGTTGGCTGGTGTACAGGGAGAATCCATGCATGAGATTGCTGCGCAAACCATCCGCAATGTGGTAAAAGGCATACTGGGTGTGGCTATCATTCAGGCACTGCTGGCAGGTATAGGCCTTGTTGCCGCCGGCGTACCCCTCGCAGGCATCTGGATTATCCTCTGCCTGATGTTGGCCGTGGTTCAGATTGGAATTCTACCCGTATCCATTGGTGTGATTATTTACATATGGGGGGCTGCAGATACCACCACAGCCATACTGCTCACCATTTGGATGCTATTCGTAGGTATCGTCGACAACGTGCTAAAACCCATACTTCTTGGCAAAGGAGCACCGGTGCCTATGCTCGTAATTTTTATGGGAACCATCGGCGGATTTATTCACTCAGGGTTTATTGGCTTGTTTACGGGTGCCATATTCTTATCCCTCGGCTACCGTTTGTTTAAAAGCTGGACGGAGAGTGAGGTGATTGAGCTCCCGGAGCTAAGACAAGATGAAAATGTTTCTTTCTCCGGAAAAATGTAGCGCCTGCTTTATCTCGCTACCAGCACTTTGCTTCGGTGTATTGTGCCATTCTCTTTTATTAGCAGAAGGGTATACAGTCCGTTGCTCAGGCTTCTGAGATCACATTGAATAATGCTCGAATTAATTGGCTGGGCTATGCATTGATGCCCCAGCGCATCAAGTACCTGAAGACTCGAAAATTCCTGGGTATCGGCACCGAGATCAATCGTGATTTTATCAGAAGTTGGAATCGGATAAACCAAGATTTCACGTCCATCTCCTACATACTGTAGGTTCAGGCTATTGAACTGATAGGGTTCACTGGTACCTTCACAATCATTCTCATCAGTCACCACTACGGTATAGGTGCCATTTTCAAGAACAATATATGTCGAAGCCGTTGCCATATCGGTTATAGGTAGTCCATTCAGGTACCATTGGTACGAAGTATAAGTATCCGGTACCATCAGGTTGGCCATTTCAGCTTCTATTTGAGGTTCGGGTAGGGGATACACATTGACTGTTACTTCATTTTGCTCATTGCAAAGCGGATTTTGAGTGGTTAACATCACTGTATATGCGCCTGGAGTATGTTCGTCGAGACTCAGTCCGGCATTGCTGCCTACTGTTTCGCCATTTACCATCCACACGTAGTTTTCGATATGCGGCATGGTTGATTCAAAATCAAAAACTGTTCCCTCGCAGGCATTTAGCGAAGAGCTTGTGAAGGCGGCCAAACCGGTACAGCTGTATAGTGTATTTGTCGTGGTGTTGGTAACAACAGGTGCATTGAAGTCAAAAAATATTTCAGCCGTATTGTTGATCACATCACCCACAGAAAGAGTAGGCTGTGGCATAATGCGAAATTTAAAGAAGCCCTGACTTTCAATCCAGTTTGCACCGCTGTCGGGCAGCATGATATCGTTGAAAGATACGGTGAGTTTACCCTGATTGCTCAGTTGAATGAGCGGCGTATGCGACCAGCTAATTGCTTCGAAAGAGCCCAATAGCAGCTGGTTGCTGAGTTGGTCTTCGAGCCGTACATTCATGGCTACATCATTGCCGGTATTCTGAAACCTGATGGTATATTCAAGGGCAGTACCTGCGAGTATAAAACCATCTTCTGTCCAACCATTGCTTTCCAGCTTGTCGTTAGGATCGTAGGAGCAGCTTACTACTGCTTCATAGTCTGTCGATTCCATAAGATTGCCAGCAGAACTTATTTCAGCCTGAAACTGAAGTATCTCACCTGTAAGGCTTTCATCAGGTCCCTGCAGGGTTATTTCCGCCGTGTAGGAACCAAAAGGCAGTATTTCAGGAATAGTAATTTGTACAAGCGTGCCTGTAACATTGGTGGCTTCAGGAAAAGAATTAAGGAACGTGGTCTCAGGTGCAATATTAACTACCAACTGACTTTCCAGGGTTGTGGTGCCTTTGTTTGTTATGGTGATCCACTGCACGAATGGCTCATTGCAACGGAGATTGCCCATCGTAACACTTAGACTTAAGCTATCCAGATCGATAAGTGGTACAATTCCGAAGTCGATATCAGAGGCGCTATAATTGTTACTCTCATTTAATTCAATTTCATATTCAGCGGGGGTAGAGCTTACTGCCCATTCAGTATCGTTAAGCATTGGTTGAATGGTCACAGTGCCTGCGCCAAGTCCGGGAAGAAAGTATGTGCCATTTGGCAGCGTATAGGTAAGAGTCCCGTTGTTCTGAACACCCACAGGTATATTGGCAGCAGGTGATTCACCTGAATCATAAACACCATTTTCATTCAGATCAAAATACACAAAGCCATTTACGGACGTACCTTCAACCATGATGCTGGGCAACATAAGAATTTCTGAATTGTGGTTTATATATCCGAAGCTGCGCACAAGAGCAATATCTGTAGCACCATTGCCATTAAAATCGCCTGTGGCTATATATTTGACAGCCTCAGCTTCTGATCCGCTGAAAATTGTAAGTTCAGTTCCCAAATTGCCATTTCCATCATTGTTTATCCATTTAACTTCTGCCGTGTTTGCATAATATACCAATTGGGGAATATCATTGTTGTATAGGTCAGCGAAGTGTACAAATTTGCTGTACGAATTTGCTGGTTTAATCGTATTACAAGCGCTAAATGAATTTCCTCCATTATTATTATAGAACCTTAATGGAACATCGCCCGATAAATTCCAGGTAACCACATCGGCAAATCCATCATTGTTCAGGTCAATCAGTTTATGTTCAGTATTGTCTGTAGTAGGCAATGCTACATCAATCTCCGCACCCAAACCTCCCGAACCGTTGTTAAGAAAAACCCTTACAGAATTTGTGTTTCGCACTGATGACAAATCTATTAACCCATCACCATTCGCATCGCCAAACGAAAGTGAAGAAAATCCACCCGGTACGGTAAAACTCTCACCAAGCTGATTAAATGTACCTTGTTCAGAGTATTTGAACCACATCTGTCCAAGACGTTTAATAGTCTGAGATAAAAAAATGGAGTTGGCCCGGAAAAATCCGGTATGTTTAAAGTGCGAACAAAAAACAGCCAACTCCGGTATGAAGATCACGTTATTTGCCCAGATATTCCAAAAA
>JBGTBE010000061.1:0-35575 GCA_041749535.1 Cryomorpha sp.
GAGATCAAAAATCTTTCAACTCAAACAGTCCTCTTTTAAAGGAAGGGGGATTATTTTTAAAAAGGCTGTATTTTGGAGCGGAAACCCGCGTCAAACGGGAATATTGATTTTAAGAATTAAACGTCTTGGACAGGTGTGAAACAATATGTATGTTTGCACCCTCAAAATGAGGATAAAAATCAGCTTTAAAATCGTAAACGGATGAAGCAATACAATGTTAAAACCCTTGCTGTAATAGGCTTGTCAGGGATACTTTTCACAGCCTGTGGTGGACTAGGCAAAATGGCCAAGTACGCCGAAACTATCACGTACAACGTGGATCCGAATCCCCTTATTGTGAGGGGCGACAGTGTTGAACTCAATATAAATGGAAATTTTCCAGGCAAATACTTCAGCAAGAAGGCAATGGTGGAATTAACACCTAAGCTACAATACGGCGAAAACTCAACTCCTTATGAGATGGTAGCCTTTCAAGGTGAATCAGCTGCAGGCAATGCGACTGTAATACCTTACGAAACTGGAAAGAACTTCACATATTCTGACAGAATTGCATACTCCCCAGCCATGGAAACATCTGAGCTAATGCTGCACATCACTGGTAAGGAGGGAAAGAAAACCAAGGACTTTGAGCCCTTCAAGTTAGCCGATGGTGTGATCACCACTCCTTATCTCGTAATGAACGATGATAAGGCCTTGACTTCAAAACATGGATTTGTACGAGTGACATCGCATAATTCTTCTGCGGTAATCAATTATTTGGTGAATTCATCTACTGTTCGTCCAGGTGAACTGAAAGATGCAGACGTAGCAGCCATTGATGCATTCCTTAAGAGCAATGGCACCAATCCAAGTTACCAGTTCAAAGGTGCTACTGTTACGGCTTATGCTTCGCCAGAAGGTGAAATAAGCTTGAATGAGAACTTGGCAACTGAGCGTGCAACTTCTGCAAGCAAGTCTATTGAAAGCCTAATGAAGAAGCATAAGATGCAATTCGATGGTACTACCTTTTTCAACTTGGTTCCAAAAGGAGAAGATTGGGAAGGCTTTAAATCGAAAATGCAAGCTTCAAGCATTGCTGACAAAGAGCTTATTCTCAGAATTTTGGAGATGTATAATGACAATTCTAAAAGAGAACAAGAGATCAAAAATCTGGCTGCTACATTCGAAGAGATTGCGGAGAAAATTCTTCCTGAGCTTCGTCGCTCAGAAGTAACTGTAAATTACGATATTGTAGGTAAATCGGATGAGGAAATCATAGCAATGGCTCGTTCTGCAAACGCAGGCGATTTGAACAATGCAGAGATGCTTTATGCAGCTACCCTTACTACTGACATGAATGAGCAATATGCCATTTTCAAGAAAGCTTCTGAAACTTACCCAACAGACTACAGAGCTTTTAACAACATGGGTGTGATTCACTTGAAGAAGAATGAGTCTTCACAAGCTGATGCAATGTTCAAGAAGGCGAATGAAATTAAGGAAAGCCAGGAAGCCAATAACAATCTAGGTATAGTTACAAGATTGAATGGCGATAGAAAGAAAGCATCAGGTTTGTACAACAAAGCTACTGGTGGTGGAGATGAAGTAAACTACAATCTTGGTATTATCGACATTCAAAACGGTGACTATGCATCGGCCATCCAAAACATGAAAGGCACCAACAGCTTCAACAAAGCTTTGGCACAAGTACTTTCAGGACAAAATGATGCTGCGATGACAACACTCAATCAATCACCTGAGAAAGATACTGCCCAAGGTCAGTACCTTAAAGCAATCATTGCTGCTCGTTCGAACGATGGAGCTACCGTTGCGAGTGCACTTGCCCAAGCATTCACGCTTGATGCTTCACTCAAAGTGAAAGCCCAAAAGGACCTTGAGTTCAGAAATTTCCCGGATGCAGTGAAGTAATCACTGATTCAACAGAAATAATGAAAGGGGTTGTCTCAACAGACAGCCCCTTTTTCTTTGTCTGTATTTTCCATTGCAGATGCTTTCCTTTGCTCTTGAATTGAAATGACATTCTCCTTCCTGCAGCATGCCATTAATAATCGATGCTAAACAGATTGGTGTATACACGATGATTGGTTTGAAGCATGGAGCATTCGAATTTGATCTCAAACTTATCCGATTAAAGATGGAAGGCTTACTGATTGTGGAAGGAAAAGTGGTGTAGGACCACAGATGTCATCATCCATTAACGTACAGTCTGACCTATCCAATTCAAGTATACGTAGGTGCTTCTTTTCTACTCTAGAACAATCTTATGCTTCGGCAAGTGTTCGGTTAGCTGAAAAATAAGAAGATGTAAATATGTTACCTATGCGTTAGAGAAATTCTGAATTCTATAAAGTTCATTTCTCGTCGTTTTCTTTCAGTATATTTTTGAATATAATGCACTTTAAAAAAGGAAGGCCTGGCTATACATGTGGAGATTTATTGCGACGGATACCCGTGTTATGCAAAAAGAAAAGGGCTGCCTCATGCTTCTGAGACAGCCCCCACATATTGGTTTCAATCGTCAGGCTTATCCTACAATTACCCTGAAACGAATAGAAATATCGTCGTAGATTAATTTATCTCCCAAATCATCGAAGAACTTCCCAGATCCATATTTAATATCAAAATCGGTTCTATCAAAAATAAGTGAGCCTGAAAAAATATAATTGCCTTCGAGGTAAGACACGGAGTATTTTCCGCTCACATTCTGTTCAATGTCTTTTATGGTAAGCGTTCCCGCAAATTCATATTCAGAACCTACTGGCTTTGATTCGGTGATATAAACCAACGCAGATGGAAATTTGGCGACATGAAAGAAATCTTCACTCTTCAGGTGCTCAAGTAGTTTCTGATTTGATTCTTGGTCTTTAATGTCATCCACAGTGATTGAGTTCATGTCGAAGCCTATTTTGACATAAGCTATTTTATTGTTTTCAATGCTGATTTCACCATTTCCACTGAACGACCCATTGTGTTGCCCATTCACTTTTTTTGCCAACCAGGAAAACAATCCATTTTGGTTATTTATTTCATAATTTCCTGATAGTGGCACATTTTGGGCTTTGTTGATGCCTTCATCGATAATACTTTGCCCTGATGAAGGTGAAAATTCATCTGTTGGACTAACGCCGTGTGCGTTATTCTCAGCTATATGAGGGGCAATTACCAACGCCACAATGGATGTGAGCTTAATAAGGATATTCATAGATGGCCCTGATGTATCTTTGAATGGATCTCCTACAGTATCTCCAGTAACCGATGCTTTGTGCGGTTCAGATCCTTTGTATTCCATTTTGCCATTTATTTCTACCCCTTTCTCGAACGATTTCTTCGCGTTGTCCCAAGCTCCTCCGGCATTGTTTTGAAATATACCCATTAGCACTCCTGATACGGTAATACCTGCAAGCAAACCACCGAGCACTTCTGGGCCAAAAACAAAACCGGTGATAGCTGGAGTCAATAACGCGATAGCACCTGGTAGCATCATTTCTCTAATTGACGCTTTCGTTGAAATTTCTACGCACTTTTCATATTCAGGCTTTGCTTTATATTCCATAATGCCAGGAATTTCCTTAAACTGTCTGCGCACCTCCTGAACCATATCCATTGCTGCTCTACCCACAGCAGCTATAGCCAGTGAAGAGAAGATATAAGGAATCATTCCCCCTACGAAGAGTCCCGCAAGTACAGGAGCCTTATAAATATCTATACTATCGATTCCTGCAACACCAACGAATGCAGCGAAAAGAGCAAGAGCAGTGAGTGCGGCAGAAGCGATGGCAAATCCTTTTCCTGCAGCTGCGGTAGTGTTGCCTACAGCGTCGAGATTATCAGTTCGTTCCCGCACCTCTTTTGGCAAGCCGCTCATTTCTGCTATTCCTCCGGCGTTGTCGGCAATAGGTCCGAACGCGTCAATGGCCAGCTGCATAGCAGTTGTAGCCATCATACCTGCTGCGGCAATCGCAACACCATATAGTCCAGCAAAGAAAAAGGACATATAAATTCCTCCGGCAAGTACGAGAATAGGTAGTACTGTAGATTCCATACCCACAGCCAGTCCACCAATTATATTGGTAGCATGGCCAGTAGCTGAGCGGTTGATGATTGAATTAACAGGTCTGCGACCCATAGATGTGTAATATTCTGTAATGATGCTCATGAGTGCACCTACCACAGACCCAACTACGATTGCATAGAAAACATCCATGTTCGAGAATGCTTCTCCACGGATGATCAGTGCTTCGGGCAACATGAAATTTACTATGAAGTAAGAAGCTATTACAGTAAATATTATGGATGACCAATTTCCTAGGTTCAATGCATTCTGAACACTTGAAGTTTCTGACTTGATTCTTACGAAGGTTGCTCCTACAATTGAGAAAAGTAGCCCAACGCCAGCAATCACCATCGGAAGTAGAATAGGCGCAAGGCCACCAAAATTATCATCAGATGAAATTTCTTGCCCCAATACCATGGTAGCAAGGATGGTGGCCACATACGAGCCAAAAAGATCGGCTCCCATTCCCGCTACGTCTCCAACATTGTCGCCAACATTATCTGCAATTGTCGCCGGATTTCTAACATCATCTTCAGGTATTCCTGCTTCCACTTTTCCAACCAAATCAGCGCCCACATCAGCTGCCTTGGTATAGATGCCACCACCTACCCTTGCAAACAGTGCGATTGATTCAGCCCCAAGTGAAAATCCTGCAAGTACTTCTATTGCTGTTCTCATTTCGGTACCAGTAGCCAAAGCACCATCAGGTACAAAGTATGCCATGAAAACGATGAATAAACTTCCCATACCTATTACTGCAAGGCCAGCTACGCCAAGGCCCATCACTGTACCTCCGGTAAATGACACTTTTAGGGCTTTTGCCAGGCTACTACGGGCGGCTTGGGTGGTACGAACGTTTGCCTTGGTGGCTATTTTCATACCGAAGTACCCTGCCAATGCACTTAGTACAGCGCCAATTAAAAAAGCCACAGCAATAATGGGATGCGAATCAGGAACCAATGTTCCAGCATATCCAAGAAGCAGTGCAGCAATCACAGCAAAGTAAGCCATCACCTTCCACTCTGCCCTCAAAAAGGCCATGGCACCAGAGGCAATGTAGCCGGCAAGCTCCTGCATATTGGCATCACCCGCATCCTGCTTGGTCACCCATGCAGATTTGACGGCCATAAAAATGAGACCAATAATCCCCATAAAGGGAATGAAATAGACCATGTTGTTGTATACAAAATCCATATTTGCGGTGTTTTAGTAACTATTGTGTGCCTGTTTTGGGAGCGCAAAAATAGGTATTGATGGATTACTATGCAAATTAGCTTTAAATATCTTATAATACTGTAAATGAAATTATTATGAATAAAAAAGGAGAGTTTGAGAACACTCCTTTACATAATGTTGGTATGATTATATTATTTTGAAACGTATAGAGACTCTTTTACCGCACGAACAGTCCTTTCCACATTCGGCAATGACTCTTCAATAAGCGGGGTTGCAAATGCAAATGGCGTATCGGCCATCATGACCCTGCGCACAGGCGAGTCAAGGTAATCAAATGCCTTAAGTTGAACTCTGTGTGAGATTTCTGCCGCAATTGATGCCACTGGCCATCCTTCTTCCACAATTACGAGTCTATTTGTTTTCTTCACACTTTCTATAATGGTGCCAATATCAAGTGGGCGAATTGTTCTGAGGTCAATAACTTCGGCATGAATGCCTTCATTCTCTAGTACCTCAGCTGCCTCAAGTACTACCTTCATAATTTTTCCGAAAGACACAATTGTAACATCGCTGCCCTTTCTTTTCACATCTGCAAGGCCTATGGGGATGAGGTATTCTCCTTCTGGAACTTCTCCTTTGTCTCCATACATTTTTTCAGATTCCATAAAAAGCACAGGATCATTGTCCCTGATTGCAGCCTTGAGCAGGCCTTTGGCATCATAAGGATTTGAAGGAGTCAATATCTTCAGTCCCGGTACGTTTGCATAAAAGGCTTCGAAGCTTTGCGAGTGGGTTGCAGCAAGCTGTCCTGCAGGACCATTCGGTCCTCTGAAAACAACAGGTGCTCCGAACTGCCCTCCACTCATTTGAAGCATTTTGGCGGCACAATTGATTATCTGATCAGAAGCGAGTACTGCAAAGTTCCAAGTCATGAACTCCACAATTGGCCTTAGCCCGTTCATAGCAGCACCAACGGCAATGCCAGCAAACCCAAGCTCACTTATTGGGGTATCAATAACCCTTCTTGCGCCAAACTCATCGAGCATACCTTTGCTGGCCTTGTAGGCTCCATTGTATTCAGCTACTTCCTCGCCCATAAGGAGTACGTTTTCGTCCCTCCTCATTTCTTCGCTCATGGCTTCGCAGATGGCTTCGCGAAATTGAATTACTCTCATAGTGTCTGTGAAAAGTGAGCCGCAAAAGTAGAAATATTCTAACTTTAAATTTCGCATTTATATTCGTTCGGCTACAACGGACGGCTAATAGGAAGATCTTTGGTCAATTGTACCAACCGAAACATTTAATTTGACCTATTTGTTATGCATGCATCCTTTTGATCAATCCTGGTCGATGTGCATTTTTTGCAATTAAATGTACATTTGGCCCTGCTTTAAAATATCACCTATGAAAATACTCGTTTGCATAAGCAAAGCTCCAGATACGACATCGCGAATAAGTTTTACCGATGGCGATACCCGTTTTAATGAAGACAAGGTTCAATTTATTGTAAACCCATACGATGAATGGTATGCCTTGGTGCGTGCATTGGAGCTGAAGGAAGCCCAAGGCGGACATGTAACCATCATTTCTGTGGGAGGCCCTGATTTGGAACCAATTATTCGCAAGGCCCTTGCTATCGGCGCCGATGATGCTGTTCGCGTAAATGTGAATGCCACTGATGCATACCAAACTGCCTCTGAAATTGCCTTTTATGCCAAAGACAAAGGCTTCGATCTTATTCTTACAGGTAAGGAAACCATTGATTACAACGGCTCTCAAATTGGTGGCATGCTAGCTGAGCTATTGAATATGCCCTATGTTGCAGTGGCATCAAAACTTGACATCAACGGCTCATTGGCCTCAATAGAACGTGACGTGCCGGGAGGGGTAGAAGCTCTGGAAGGTATGTTGCCTATGGTAGTGAGTTGTGCCAAAGGAATGGCTGAACAACGAATTCCGAATATGAGGGGAATAATGGCGGCTCGAACGAAACCCCTTCAAGTTTCTGAGCCATCTGGAGCCTCCGCGCTAACCAATATTGTTAAGTACCAATTGCCTGCCGAGAAAGGCGCGGTAAAACTTTTCAGTGCTGACAATCTTGATGAGCTTGTACAGCTTCTGCACACGGAAGCAAAAGTCATTTGATTATTTATTAACCAAGAACTTATTAATTATGTCAGTACTCGTATTTGCAGATTCTCATCAGGGAAAACTTGCTAAACCAACATCCGAAACAGTATACTATGCTAAGCAAATTGCCAGCAAAATAGGAGGGTCTGTGCATGTAGTTACTTATGGAATTACCGACGCTGACTCTCTTGCCAAGTTGGGCAATTATGGAGCTGAGAAGGTATTGGTGAGCAAGTCCGTAACGCATAGCAATGATGATCAGCTCACTGCACTTGTTGCAGAAGCCGTAAATGCTACAAGTGCCAAAGTGATAATTTTTGCATTTGATCCTATGGGCAAAATGTTGGCTCCCCGCCTTTCAGCAAGATTGGGAGCTGGTCTGGTAGCTGGAGCTATTGCAATTCCCGAAATAGATGGAGCTAAATTTACTGTTCGAAAGAATGTATTCTCGGGCAAAGCAATTGCATCATTCACTATACAATCTGAAGTAAAAATCATTGCGCTCTTGCCAAACAGTGTAAAAGCTGTTGCTGAAGGCGATAGTCCTGCAACCGTGGAGAATTTTGAACCGGCAATACCAGAAGCCAGAATAAAAGTGAAGGAAGTCAAAGCCATATCAGGAGAGGGGATTCCGCTCCCAGAAGCTGAGATAGTTGTCTCAGCGGGAAGAGGCCTGAAGGGTCCAGAGAATTGGGGAATTGTTGAAGATCTTGCAGAAGCATTGGGTGCAGCGACTGCGTGTTCAAGACCTGTTGCAGATATTGGATGGAGGCCTCACCATGAGCATGTTGGACAAACCGGCATTGCCATCAGACCCAATCTGTATATAGCTGCAGGTATTTCTGGAGCCATTCAGCACCTTGCTGGAGTAAATGGAAGCAAAACCATTGTGGTAATCAATACAGATCCGGAAGCACCCTTCTTCAAGGCTGCAGATTATGGGGTAGTTGGTGATGCCTTTGAAGTGCTCCCAAAACTTACAGAGGCTGTTCGAAAATTCAAAGCTGCTAATTAGAAGCTTTTTTGTACTTTAGGTTCAATATACGCAAGTGGGTATTTGAAATACTCCCTTTAGTGATTACTTTCGCAGTCCTTTAAAAATATGACTCCATAGAAAGACATGGATAAAATTGAGCTTAAGGTAGTAGGGTTATCATACAGTCAAACCCAAACCGGTGCATATGCCCTCATCCTTAAGGAGAAACAAGGCCGCAGACGCTTGCCTATTATAATAGGTGGCGCAGAGGCACAGGCCATTGCTATTCCACTTGAAAAAATGACGCCGAGTAGACCGCTCACACATGACCTCTTGAAAAGTGTACTTGACAATTTCAACATCATTTTGGAAGAAGTTATTATATACAATTTGGTAGAGGGTATTTTCTTTGCCAAAGTTATTTGCCAGCAGGGGAGTAGCAAAATAGAGATTGATGCCCGAAGCAGCGATGCGGTTGCAATTGCGCTGAGGTGCGATAAGCCTATTTATACACATGACTTTATATTAGGTTCAGCCGGTATTGTGGTAGATGATGATGAAAATGAAGAAGGTGGGGAAAATGAAAACGAAGATGTTACAGTGTCAGAACTAACTACTTCGGCAATTTCATCAGAAAAATCGAGTATAGAGGAGCTGGAAAAGCAGCTTACCATTGCCCTTGAGCAGGAAGAATACGAGAAGGCTTCAAAAATTCGCGATGAGATAAACCGTCGGCGGAAAAAGTAACAGCATTGAGAGCCCGCGTTGCCACCCTTGCAGGATTGACTTTATTCATACTCATTCCTGCTGTAGCATTCCCGCAGGCGGTAAACGAACCCATTAAAAGTACAGGATTAAGCTTTGAAGGTGTAGCCAGAGGCATTCTGGGAATCATAACCCTCATTGTTATTGGATGGGCCATTAGTGATAAGCGCAAGTCTATACCCTGGCCCCTCATCTTTAAAGGACTTCTGCTTCAGCTCATTTTGGCAGTGCTGGTGCTTAAGGTGCCAGCTTGTGCCGAAGTTTTCCGTTGGGTAAGTCGTGCCTTTGTAAAGGTTATTTCATTTACCAATTTTGGTGCGGATTTTCTTTTCAGCAGTTTTGTTGACGGAACAACGCATTATTCACTGCTTAACTTCGCTTTCAGAATACTGCCAACCATTGTTTTTTTCTCGGCTCTCACTGCCCTGCTCTATTATCTTAACGTGCTTCAAAAGTTTGTCTACGCTTTTGGATGGCTCATGCAACGAACATTGAAAATTTCAGGCGCTGAAAGTCTGGCTGCAGCCGGAAATGTGTTTCTGGGTCAAACGGAATCACCACTTTTAGTAAGGCCTTATTTGGGTGGGATGACACGTAGTGAGATGATGTGTCTGATGACAGGTGGCATGGCAACAATAGCAGGAGGTGTGCTGGCATCCTACATAGGCTTTCTTGGAGGTGATGATCCAGAGCAGCAACTTCTTTTTGCCCAACATCTCCTTACAGCCTCACTTATGTCTGCCCCGGCCGCCGTTGTGGCTGCAAAACTTCTTGTGCCAGAAACAGAATCTTACCGCTCCGATATGGAGCTGGACAAAGCAAAGATGGGCAGCAATGCACTCGAAGCAATATCAAATGGAACTACTGACGGGCTAAAGCTGGCTATCAACGTAGGCGCCATGCTCCTCGTTTTTACAGCCTTCATTTATATGGCAAATTATATACTCGGTGACTGGATTGGTTCACTCACAGGATTGAATCAGCTTATCTCAGAGAACAGCAATTATGATAAATTCACGATGGAGTTCATGGTTGGCTACGCCTTTGCGCCAATTGCATGGCTTATGGGTGTGCCAGGTGCCGATACTGTTCTTGTAGGGCAGCTAATAGGAGAGAAGGCTATACTCAACGAATTCTATGCATATGTTACCCTTGGTAAGCTCAAAGCTGGTGGAAGTTTTGCCACTGAGAAAGCCATTATAATGTCCACTTATATTCTGTGTGGATTTGCCAACTTCGCTTCAATAGGGATACAGATTGGAGGTATTGGTGCCTTGGTGCCTGAGAAGAGGGGAATGCTCGCCAAACTTGGGTTCAAAGCACTCATAGGGGGTACCTTAGCCTCGCTTTTTACCGCTGTGTTGGTAGGAATGTTTATGTAGGTTTCGCCTTTCTACTTTTGAAATGATTTCAACAAAATGGGCATTGCCATTGGGTTATGCCTATTTTTGTGCAAATAATTTTACTGATGAAAGCTTATTGTGAGTTATTGAGAACCATCATGGAAACTGGCGTCGATAAGCCGGACAGAACTGGTACCGGAATTCGAAGCATTTTTGGATACCAAATGCGCTTCGATCTGGGGGATGGATTTCCTCTCGTAACGACCAAGAAGGTGCATATGCGAAGCATCATACATGAGCTTTTGTGGTTTTTGAAAGGTGACTCAAACATTGCCTATCTAAAGGAGAATGGGGTAAGTATTTGGGATGAATGGGCTGACGAAAATGGTGACCTGGGCCCTGTGTATGGATATCAATGGCGCAATTGGCCATCACCCGACGGTGGAAGTGTGGACCAGATTGCAAAACTTGTGGAGCAAATTAAAACCAATCCGAACAGCCGCCGACTTATTGTTAGTGCCTGGAATCCAGCCATGGTCGATCAGATGGCCCTTCCGCCTTGCCACACCCTCTTTCAGCTAAATGTATCTGAAGGAAAACTGAGTTGTCAACTCTATCAACGCAGTGCGGATAGTTTCCTTGGTGTGCCGTTCAATATTGCATCCTATGCCCTGCTTACGATGATGCTTGCGCAAGTTTGCGACCTTAAACCAGGCAGTTTCATCCACACTTTTGGAGATGCCCATATTTACACCAACCATTTCGAGCAAGTTAAAGAGCTATTGAGCAGGGAACCGAAGCAACTGCCCACCATGAAAATTAATCCGTTTATAAAGGACATTTTTGGATTTAGCTACGGTGATTTTGAGTTATTGAATTACAATCCCCTCCCTGCCATCAAAGCCCCTGTTGCCATCTGACTATGAAAGTTGTAATAATCGCAGCAGTCGCAGCCAATGGTGGTATTGGTAAAAACAATGACCTGCTTTGGCACTTGCCAAACGACATGAAGTTTTTCAAAGACCAAACATTGAATACACCTGTAATTATGGGTCGCCGCAATTATGACTCTATACCTGAGCCATACCGTCCACTTAATGATCGGCTGAATATTATTATCACAAGGAACCCTGATTTTGAAGCAACTGGGTGTTTGGTGTTCAATTCCATTGAACAATCCCTCGATTATTGCAGAAATCAAGGATTTCCCAAGGTCTTTATTATCGGTGGAGGCGAGATATACGGTGCATCACTCAAGGCAAATTTTGTTGATGAAATGCTTATCACTGAAGTAGACGCGGTTCTTGATGCAGATACTTTTTTTCCTTCTCTAAATGAGAAACAGTGGGCAAAGGAGTTGCTTCAAACCCAAGAGAAGGACCATCGCCATGCCTATAGTTTCAGTATTTTTCGATACATTCTATCGGGAAGCAAATAAAGGCTTCCATTCGTCGTTAGCATGGTAGTGTTCAAAAGTTGATCTTACCGTTTGTGTAAAATAGTGCTTTATTCATCACTTTTGGCTTACTTTAACACCGTGAAAAACCATCAATCTAGCCTACTCTTTCTAGCTTTCCTTTCAGGGATGATTGTGGTCGCTTCCTACTTTCTTATAGGGTTTATGGATGTAGACACTTTTTCAGATTCGGATCCCAACATTTCCGTTTATGATGCAGATTTGGCCGAGCCAAGCCAGCAAGGCAACGCATCGTTTTGTGATGAGAATCAGTGCATAAATTATTCCTGTTCAAACAATTTCGAAACTGCTGAAAAGAAGGTACACTCTGCGAGTAAAACCTTCATCGGCGTTTCCAGGCATTCCAGGTTCTATGCCCAAACCGAACAAACCGGGAAAAAGGAATTTACACCAAATAAATCACTCGGTATATTTCTTCACAAGTACACGGTAACCAGAAATTTGGATGGTGGGCATGCAATGTATACCGTTACTGTAGAATCGTTTGATGGTATGGTGGAGCAATCTGGTTTGAAACAATCTGATGATGAGCTTTCAGCTTCATTGGTTGGTGAATCAACCCAATTATCTGATGGGTGCGAGAGTTCTGACTCTGGCGAGAATTTCTTTGCTCGGTTGCGCAGGCGCTTAAAGTCCTTGTAGCACAAGGCTCGTCAATAGGCATTATATTTGCGCACATCCCTGTCAAAAATTTAAATGAGAATTTACATTACGCTCTTTCTGTTCGCTGCTGTTCTTTCAGCGAAAGGCCAATTTCCCGAAACATACACCTCGGCTGATATTTACCACCAATTGCTGAAAGCCAACAAATTCGGGAGCGTGCTGTATATTGCGGCGCATCCTGATGATGAGAATACGAGGCTCATTTCTTACTTTGAAAATCATCTCAAAGCACGGACAGCCTATCTCTCATTAACCCGTGGTGATGGTGGACAAAATCTCATTGGTACTGAGATTGGACCAGCTGTAGGTGTGCTGCGCACACAGGAATTGCTTGGAGCCCGGGCCATTGATGGAGGAGAGCAGTTTTTTTCAAGGGCGGTGGATTTTGGTTATTCTAAATCCTCATTAGAAACTTTAGAAAAATGGGGAAAGCAAGCCTTGCTTCACGACGTGGTATGGGTGATTAGAAAATTCCAACCCGATGTACTTGTAACCCGCTTCCCACCCAACAATTATGCTGGACACGGGCACCATGAAGCGAGTGCACTCCTCGCTGAAGAGGCTTTTGACCTGGCCGGCGATCCATCTGCTTTTCCTGAACAACTTGAGTTCGTTAAGCCATGGAGCCCCAAACGATTGTACTTCAATGCCAGCTCATGGTGGGTCGACAACCTTGTGGAGAAAGCGAAAGGTTCAGACAATTATTTACAGATCAATGTGGGTGACTACAATCCGCTCATAGGCGAATCATATGCCCAGATGGCGGCACGAAGCAGGAGTGAGCACAAAAGCCAGGGTTTCGGATCTGATTTTCCATATGGTTTGAATATTGAATATCTTGAGTTTGTAAAGGGTAGCAAAGCCATTCCAAATGAGGGCATACTAAGCGGAATTGAGACTGGGTGGGAAAGGCTTGATGGCAGCATTGGGAAGTTGATGGAATCAGTTCTGAATGGGTACAATCATTCCGATCCTTCTAAAAGTATACCTGCATTGATAGATGTACTTAGGGGGCTTCACAAACTTCCTTTATCGCAGTTGCGAGATAATAAAATCATTGAAATTGAAGATCTTATTGTAAATATGGCAGGGGTGCGTTTGGAAGCGGCATCTTCAAGCAGGTATTACACACCCGGTGAACGTATTCCATTTCGTGTAGGGCTTATTCAAAACCAGCAAGCTGATGTAATCTTAAAGAGCATTCAGTATAGAGACAAAGTTCAGGAACTGAACGCCACTTTGGTGCGAAATGAGCTTTTTTCACAAGAGTTTGTCTTCAATTTGCCAAATGATGAGCCACTAGGGAATCCCTACTGGCTTAATCAGCCATATGAAGCATTGTATTCCGTTTCGGATTATAATATGTTGGGTTCGCCCGAGAATAAGCCTTCTTTGGAAATCGTTGCAACGCTAGAACTTTATGGTTATCAGTTGAATGTGCGCGCAGCTTTGAGCCAAAAAATTGTAGATCCGGTGAAGGCCGTGAGATACTGGCCAGTACGGGTGGTACCAAAGGTGACATTCAACTTTAGCGAAAGCTGTATTATAATGGCTGGGAACCGATCAAAAGAGATTTCAGTATTTCTGAAGAACAATGCAGATTCTGCCGCGGGACAGCTTATGCTTCGCTTGCCACAAGGGTGGACCAGCACACCTAAGATGGTAGCGTATTCGTCTAGCGCCAGGGGGGAAGTTCAACGATTCGAATTTCTGGTAGAGACAACCGTCAATTCGGTGGATGGGGATATAGAAGTTCTGTACAATCCATTGAGCGGAGATTCATTTTCTGCTTTGGGTGTTCAGGAAATTGAATACGATCATATACCTGCTCAAATTATTCTTAGTGAAGCGAAGATTCCAATCAGGAGTATTCCTCTCGACCATGGCCACGTAAAGTTAGTGGGGTATATAGACGGACCCGGTGATGATGTGGCAAAATACCTTCTGGCTGTGGGCTACGCGGTGGAGAAACTAATGCCTGAACAAATTCAGGCTGGGGATCTGAATAAATACGATGCAATTCTTACGGGCATTAGGGCATTCAATACGAGACCCGAATTGGCGTACCTGAATAAGGCGCTCAATGAATATGTCGCCAATGGTGGGACATGGATCGTTCAATACAACACTTCGCGCGGATTGCAGAGTGAAGAAATTGGTCCATATCCGTTTGAAATAAGCAGGGAGCGCGTAACTGACGAACATGCAATACCTCAATTCCTTATCCCAGACCATAAAGCCCTTTTGAGCCCAAATAAGCTTAGTCTGACCGATTTTGATGGCTGGGTGCAAGAAAGAGGCTTGTACTTTGCGGGAAGCAGAGATCCCAAATTCGAAGCGCTCATTACATGGAGCGATGCCGGAGAACCTTTGCGAGATGGTGGACTCATTTTAGCTCCATATGGCAAAGGCTATTTTGTCTATACAGGAATATCGTTTTTCAGGCAGTTGCCTGCGGGAGTGCCTGGGGCATATAGACTTATGGCGAATTTAATGAGTCTTTCTCACAATCAAGAATCTAGCGATGAGTAAGCCCCCGCCACTGGAAAATTTTCATGAAAAACGGCAGTGGAATAGGGTTTATATGTTGGTTATAGGCTGGCTCTTCTTGATTTGTTTGTCCATGTATTTATTTACGGTGTATACACAATGAGTTATATTGACTACGCAGTCATGCTTGGCACATTGCTGTTTATCGCAGCTTATGGAACCTGGAAAACCAGGGTCAACAAGAACATAGAAGGCTACTTTCTCGGCGATAAGCAAATGCGCTGGGGCACCATAGGCCTATCGGTGATGGCTACTCAGGCGAGCGCAGTTACATTTCTGAGCGTTCCCGGGCAGGCATATGAATCAGGAATGGCATTCGTGCAGAATTACCTTGGAATGCCTATTGCCCTAATTCTTGTCTCTGCCGTTTTTATTCCATTGTACTACAAGCTGAATGTTTTTACCGCTTATGAGTTTCTTGAGAAACGGTTTGACCTAAAGAGTAGGTTGTTAGCAGCTGGTATTTTTCTCATTCAGCGTGGCCTTGCTGCGGGAATTACCATCTACGCACCTGCCATTGTACTTTCTTCAGTTCTTGGTTGGGACCTATCCATCACCATCATGGTTGTGGGTGCAATAGTTATTGTCTATACCGTTTCAGGAGGCACAAGGGCTGTGAGTCTCACCCAAAAATGGCAGATGTTGGTTATTCTGATGGGAATGGCAGTCGCTTTCGGAATGATAATAAGCAGCCTTCCGGAAAAAGTAGGGTTCTGGAATGGACTTCAGCTGGCTGGAAAGATGGGCAAGACGGAGGCTATTAACTTTGACTTCAACATTAAGGAACGGTATACATTCTGGTCTGGTCTTCTCGGTGGTTTTTTTCTTTCCCTCTCTTATTTTGGTACCGATCAGTCGCAAGTGCAGCGATACATAGGGGGTAAGTCTATTCGTGAAAGCAGAATGGGCCTTATGTTCAATGCGGTACTTAAGATTCCAATGCAGTTTTTTATACTTCTTACCGGGGTCATGGTATTTGTGTTCTTTCAATTTCAACCTCACGACGTTCTATTCGATGGCACCTCACTAACTAAGCTGGAAGACGCAGGGTATACTGAAGAACTTGATGAATTGCGAACCACACATTATTCATTGCACAGTGAGCGTAAGGAAGTTGCTCAGCTTATGGTTGATGCCATTGATAAAGATGATGATGCAGCCATATCACACCTGGAGGAAAAGCTTACCACCCTAAATTACGAAGCCGTTACTGTACGCGATAAAGCAAAGGATCTTGTAAAAAGTGTATTTCCTGATCAGAAGCAACCTGACTCAGACTATGTGTTCATTACCTATGTGCTCAATTTTATGCCAGTTGGGTTGGTTGGTCTATTGGTGGCAGTAATTTTAATGGCTGCCATGTCGAGCACCGCAGGTGAGCTGAACGCACTCGGCTCTACTACAGCCATTGATTTTTACAAGAGAATTATCAGGCCAGAAGCTGACGAAAGCCACTATGTTTTAGCCTCCAAATGGCTTACAGCTCTTTGGGGGGTTCTTGCAGTGAGTTTTGCACTTTTTGCAGATATGCTTGAGAACCTTATTGAAGCAGTGAATATTTTGGGTAGTATTTTTTATGGGACAATCCTTGGCATTTTTATCACAGCCTTCTTTTTGAAGTTTGTGAAAGGGCATGCTGTTTTTGCAGCTGCTTTAATAGGACAAGTTGCAGTCATAGTGCTGTACAAGGCTTACAGCGAAGAGATATCTTACCTTCTTTTCAATGCGATAGGTTGCGGGTTGGTGATGGCGTTGGCAACTTTATTTTCGCTGGTTGCGACACAAAAAAAGTCTCCCGAAGGAGACTTTCATTAATAATAAGCTGTACAAATGGCTTACTTACTTCCAAGGGTCTTTATCAGATCCTCATTCATCTTAATGTAAGGAGCATAATTCGCTTCTTTAGACAGTGCAAGCGATTTTTGTGCAGTTTGCAGAGCCATTTTCTTGTCTCCGTTTGCCTTGTAAGCATTGGCAAGAGTATGGGTATTCCAGAATTTCTCATTCATTGAAACAGACTTTTGCGCCCATTCAAGTGCCTTCTTAGGGTCTTTTCCTGCGCTTAGGTAATAGCTTGCTGCATCTTCATAGAAACCGTAAGCACCATCGATTTCTTTTAGTTTGGCTTCGATGTTCTTATCTGCGAATTGATCAGTGTTCACCTTAAAAGGAACTGAAAAGGTTTTGTCCGACCACGTCATCACAAGATTTGCTGAGTTCATGGTGGCGTCTTCTATCGTAAATCTCAATCTTTCCACACGAGAAGCTGCGCTCGTGAAAGCCGCATCAACCTTTGCAACATCTAGTTTAGAATCGTAGCTACCTGTTCCACCCTGATCATAATTTGAGTTTAGCAATAAGGTAATTCTCTGCTCGTTAGGTACAGTGAATAAGGCATAAGTTCCAGCTTTTACTTCAGTACCACCAAAGTTTACGTCGGTGCTGAAAGAAATGGTAGTCGCCTTATTGGCGCCTGTTCTCCACATCTCATTATAGGGAACCAATTCTCCCCATATTTTTCGGTTGTTTACCGCCGGGCTGCTATATACCACTTCCACATCTGTGAGGCCTACAGTTTGAAAAACTTTGGCTTTTGGACTTGGAGCAGGCAGTTCTTGCCCGAACAAAATTTGACTCATCGCCACTGTGATGGCTGCAAAGAGGATCTTTTTCATAAAAAAGGTTTGGATTTTGGGTTTGTGATTATGCTACTTTGAGCTGTGAAATTTTGGATTTGCTGAATTTTTCGTTGGCAAACGATAGGGTAATCTTGAAAGACTTGACATCTGGATTGGATGGCAACTCAAACATAAGGTCCGTCATGATGGCTTCACAGATAGACCTAAGGCCCCGTGCACCAAGCTTATATGTCATTGCTTTGTCTACAATAAAGTCGAATACATCTTTATCGAAGGTGAGCTTTACACCATCCATTTCGAACAGTTTTACATACTGTTTAATGAGGGCATTTTTTGGTTCGGTGATAATTCTTCGCAAGGTATCCCGATCCAAAGGGTTTAAAAAAGTAAGGACCGGGAATCGACCTATAAGTTCTGGTATAAGACCAAAGCTTCGCAGGTCTGAAGGAGCAACATACTGAAGCATATTGCCTTCATCATACACCAAATTTTCTTGACTAGAGCTATAGCCAATGGTTGAAGATTTTACCCTTCTCTTAATTATTTTCTGAATACCATCGAATGCGCCTCCACAGATGAAGAGGATATTTCTGGTATTGATTTGAATCATTTTTTGCTCTGGATGTTTTCTACCACCTTGGGGTGGAACATTCACCTCAGCACCTTCAAGGAGCTTCAACAAAGCCTGCTGCACGCCTTCTCCGCTTACATCCCTGGTTATGCTGGGATTGTCGCCTTTACGCGCTATTTTATCAATTTCATCAATGAAAACAATCCCCCGCTCGGCGAGACTTACATCATAATCTGCAGCTTGAAGCAACCGTGAAAGTATGCTTTCAACATCTTCACCCACATAGCCAGCTTCAGTAAGTATGGTCGCATCGGCGATGCAAAATGGCACTTCAAGCATTTTGGCGATGGTCTTCGCAAGGAGCGTTTTACCTGTTCCAGTTTCACCTACAAGGATGATGTTTGATTTTTCAATCTCTACATCGTCACCTTGTTTTTCAGGTTTTTGTAATAAACGCTTATAATGGTTGTACACAGATACACTTAGAACCCGTTTCGCGGCATCTTGCCCAATTACGTAATTGTCCAGATAAGCTTTAATCTCAGCCGGTTTCTGCAACACAATGCTGGCTTCAAGATCTTTAGAAGCTTTTTGCGAAAGCTCCTCCTTGATAATGCTCTGAGCCTGTACTATGCAGCTGTCGCAAATATGACCAGAAACACCGGCTATGAGCACATTCACTTCGCTTTTGCTTCGACCGCAAAATGAGCATTTAATTTCCCGTTTGTCTGTATTGGCCATGCTAAATATTCAAATTTATATTTGGACTTAGTGCTTAGGATTTTTCACGAGCACATCATCTATCATACCGTAATCGCGTGCTTCTTCTGAGGTCATCCAGAAATCCCTGTCACTGTCTTCATGCACCTTGTCATAGGTCTGACCACTGTGGTTGGCTATGATGTCATAAAGTTCTTTTCGAAGTTTTATTATTTCCCTCGCGGTAATCTCAATATCTGAAGCTTGACCTTGAGCGCCACCAAGTGGCTGGTGAATCATGACCCGAGAATGCTTCAGGGCTGTGCGTTTTCCTTTAGCACCAGCGCAAAGAAGCACTGCGCCCATAGATGCTGCAATTCCTGTGCATATGGTTGCCACGTCGGGGTTTATATACTGCATGGTGTCATATATACCAAGTCCGGCATATACCGATCCACCAGGTGAGTTCAGGTAAATCTGAATATCCTTCTTGGGGTCTACACTTTCCAAAAACAGCAGCTGTGCCTGAATAATGTTTGCTACTTGATCGTCAATTCCGGTACCCAAAAAGATAATTCTATCCATCATGAGCCTGGAGAAAACATCCATTTGAGCCACATTTAATTGTCGCTCTTCAATAATATAAGGAGTGAGATTGCGCACATAATCGTGCAATGCAAGGCTGCTAATCCTTTGATGACCTGTGGCGTATTTGAGAAATTCGTTGTTCTTTGACATGTAATATGTTAAGTTAATAATCCAGGGGTAGATTGTGCCAAACTGCGCTTAAGGGCGTTCAGCCATGGCTACAAACTCGGCGAAAGATACTTCCTTTTCGGAAACGTTTGCACGTTCGCGGCCTAGAGCGATTAGCTTTTCATTGTACAAGCGGTCGTAAATACCACGTGCATTTTCGTCTTTGGCCAAAACTTCTAATGCACTTTTTCGAAGCTCTTCCTCTTCAGGTCTCGGCATGCCGTATTGGGCATATTGAGATGCGAGAGATTCTTTGGCATACTCCATAACTTCATCAGAAGGTACTTCGATCAATTTATTTCCAATAAACTGATTCATAATAAGTTCCCACTGCAGACTCTTTCGGTATTTTGGATAGTCGAACTCCAGCTGCTCCTTTGTGATAGGTTTCTCATTGGTAGCAAGAATCCACTTTTTCAGAAATTCATCGGGAAGGTTTGGGTTGAACTTATTGATGAGCAACTCTGTGAGATCACGTCTGAAAAGGGTGTTGCTCTCATTCAGATATCCATCTTTCATCTCCTGGGTGAGTTTTGACCTGAATGCTTCTTCTGAGTCTACCATATTCTCACCGTAATACTTATCAAAAAGTACCTGATCTAGTACAGCAGGTTTCACTTCCTTTATGATACTTATTTTGTAAATAAAGTTGGTATGTAAATGGTGCACTTGTGCATGGGTGATACCGAGCATCCTGCCAAGCTCATCGTGGTCGGAAGTGAGGCTGTGCGGATCAAGGATTGCTGTTTCCCCAACTTTTAATCCTATTAGATTGTTTTTGGCAGTTGCACCTACACTTTCGAGAAATACGGTTGATGATTTCATGATGCCACCCGGTCTGATTTCGTCATTGGCATCCAGCTCAATGAGGTCACCCATTAGAACTGAGTTCTCATTGACAGTTTCGACGTCTGAGATCGCTCCGTAGCGCTTCGAAATTTGTTGAATGCGCTCTTCTAACATATCATTTTCTACACGAATGGTGTAATAAGTAAGCTTGTCCTTTTTATCTATATCTACACTGATTTCAGGGGCAAGTCCTAGCTCATAGATGAACTCAAAATCTCCGGGATTCTCCCAATCTCCTTCGTTTTCGCTGTCACTAGGAAGCGGGCTGCCTAGTACATTCAGCTTATTTTCGCGAATGTAGTTTTGGATTCCATCATTCAGCATTTTATTGATCTCCTCGGCAAGCAATGCTTTGCCGTAGCGGTTTTTAACGATTCCGAGCGGAACTTTACCCTGCCGGAAACCAGGCATCACCACTTGGCGACGGTATTTCTTCAATGCGTCATCAAGTTGGCTGCGGTAGTCTGAAGCGTGGAGTTTAATCTTCAAAATAGCACTTTGCTTGTCTATATTCTCTTGTGTAATGTTCATTATTACAGACTGTTACGGTTGTAATTCGGGGAATTTTGTTTGGGGTGCAAATATAGTTATTATTTCGTCTCTGTGCTACATGCACGAAGGGCGATGAAGTAGCAAATTGCTGAATATCTCTGCCTTAAGGTTTTGAGAAAAGACTGATCCGAACATGGGGATAAACAAAAAGCGGCTGCTGCACCAGGGCAGCAACCGCTATCATTTCTTTTCCTTTTTTAGAGGCCGAAAGCTTTTTTAATATCGTTTACTCTGTCAAGCTTTTCCCAAGTGAAAAGCTCCACTTCTTGTTTTAGGCTTTCCTTTCCCGCTCCATTCTGCCGTTCGAAAGTTTTGGTGACTACCCTGCTCTCCCTACCCATGTGACCATAGGCAGCAGATTCCACATAAATTGGAGCTCTGAGTTTCAGGTTCTTCTCAATCATACCTGGGCGCAGATCGAAGAGTTTCTTAATTACACTTGCTATTTCGCCATTGGTCTTATTCACCTTCGCTGTGCCGAATGTATCAACAAAAACGCCCATAGGTTCTACCACACCGATGGCATACGATACCTGTACCAATATTTGGTCTGAGATACCAGCAGCTACCAGATTCTTTGCAATGTGTCGTGCAGCATATGCTGCTGAGCGGTCTACCTTGCTAGGGTCTTTGCCCGAGAAAGCGCCGCCACCATGTGCTCCTTTGCCACCGTAGGTATCAACAATGATCTTGCGACCAGTAAGGCCCGTATCTCCGTGTGGCCCTCCAATCACGAATTTCCCAGTAGGGTTGACATGGTATATAATATCCTCATTGAATAATTTCTGGATATACGGGGGAAGCTGACGAATTACCCTGGGTATCAGTATCTTCTTCACATCATAGGCTATCTGATCGCACATTTCGCGCTCTGCGCGGCGCGAGTTTTCTGGAGTGTCTGATACTGGAAGGATAAACTCATCGTGTTGAGTAGATACCACAATGGTATCAATGCGTTGAGGTACATGATCATCAGAGTACTCTATGGTTACTTGCGATTTTGAATCAGGCCTTAGGTACTTTATTTCATTGCCTTCTCTTCTAAGCGCTGCAAGTTCACGAAGTATACGGTGCGAAAGATCCAACGCCAAAGGCATGAAATTCTCTGTTTCGTTTGTTGCGTAGCCGAACATCATACCCTGATCTCCAGCTCCTTGTTCTTCAGGCTTTCCGCGGTCTACACCGCGATTTATATCTGGGCTTTGCTCATGAAGGGCGCTTAGCACACCACATGAGTTCCCTTCGAACATGTATTCTCCTTTGGTATATCCTATGCGGTTTATCACATCGCGCGCCACCTGCTGTACGTCTATGTACGTGTTTGACTTGATCTCACCTGCCAGTATTACCTGTCCGGTAGTGACCAGGGTTTCGCAAGCCACTTTTGCGTATGGATCGAAGGCTAGAAAATGGTCGAGAACGGCATCAGATATTTGATCTGCAACTTTGTCGGGATGTCCTTCAGAAACTGACTCTGAAGTAAAAGAGTAAGGCATGAATGCTTTGAGATTGAGTTAATAGCTAACCTTGGAGTTGCAGGTTTGATTTACGTTTTTAGCATTTTTTTGGAAGTGGTTGCAATAAGCCAAATCTATCCACCAAGGCGGTGCAAAAGTATAAAAAATCGATTGTTAGAAGCTATTGGGTTAATGATTTGAAAACATCTTCAAGTTTTCGCTTCTCACGGCGCATTTCTTCTACAGTTACGCCTTGAGTTGCAGCTGCTTTTAGCAGAGCAGAGCTGATTCCCATCTCCTTTTCTCCTTCAATAAGATACCTTGATTCGCCGATGAATTTTACAGTGAGTACACCTGGTAATTGGGTAAATATATGTTCATCAACATTTCCCGAAAGGTGAAGCAGTATTACTTCAGTTTCCCTATTTGCTCCGAGCGCCTCTACAGGGCTGTCGGCAACCACTTCACCTAATTTTATAATAATGGCCCGGTGGCAAATTGACTCCACTTCCTGCATAATGTGCGTACTCAGAAGCACCGTTTTCTCTTTTCCTATTTGCCTGATAAGCTTCCGAATGTCATCGAGCTGATTTGGGTCAAGACCGCTCGTTGGCTCGTCCAGTATTAGCACCTTAGGGTTGTGTATTAAGGCTTGGGCAAGGCCAACCCGCTGACGGTAGCCCTTAGATAGCTCGCCAATTCGTTTGTGTGATTCACGCGTAAGCCCCACTGTTTCGATCATTTCGTCAACACGGCTGCGCTTTTTCTCCACTTTATAGATTCCTGCAACGAATCTGAGGTACTCGCGGATATACATTTCAGGATAGAGTGGATTATTTTCTGGAAGATATCCAACATTGCGACGCACTTCCAACGAGTTGTCATAAATGTCGTATCCTGCCACCTTAACTTCTCCGCTGCTGGGGGGAAGGAAGCAGGTAATGATTTTCATCATTGTAGATTTTCCTGCCCCATTGGGGCCCAAAAAACCAACTATTTCGCCCGGATTCACATTGAAACTCACATTATTCAATGCTGCCTGGCTTCCGTAGTTCTTCGAGACGTTATTGATCTGTAGTGACAAATTTCATTTTGTGAATGGGCGAATTTAATCATAATCTAAGTGTGCTATTCAAATTCTACCAAGGTGGTGCTGCTTTGTACTATTTTCGCGATTCACTATGCAGCGTGCGCGAATTATAAAAAGTACAGGCAGTTGGTATATGGCCGAATTGACCAATGGTACAGTGGTGGCATGCCGTGTAAAAGGAAAGTTTCGTCAAAAGAATATACGCTCCACAAACCCTGTTGCAGTTGGTGACTGGGTGGGGATTGATGGTGCAGAAGGGGAGTGGGTGATAAATACCATTGAAGAGCGCAGCAATTATATCGTGCGTAAATCAGTGAATCTTTCTCACGAAAGCCACATCATTGCATCCAATCTGGACCTGGCAATCGTTGTAGCTACGATGAAGGATCCTGTCACATTTCCAGCTTTTATAGACCGTTTTTGTACCGCAGCAGAGATATTTCATATTCCGGTGGCGGTAGTTTTTAATAAAATAGATTTGCTCAATGAAGAGGAAAGAGCGCTCTTGGATAATTTCATGGATGTGTATAAAACTCTTGGATACGAATCAGTTGCATGCTCATCAGTGACCAATGAGGGTATAAGCGATGTAGAAAGGCTGCTTAAAAACAAGGTGTCACTATTTTCAGGGCACTCCGGTGTAGGTAAGTCGAGCTTGATAAACTGTATTGATTCCGGGCTTGATTTGCGCACAGGTGTGGTATCATCTGCTCATCGTACTGGACAGCACACCACTACTTTCGCAGAAATGCATAAGTTGTCAATAGGCGGGTATATAGTAGATACCCCAGGGATTCGCGGATTTGGGATGATAGATGTGACCAAGGAAGAACTTGCCGGCTACTTTCCAGAGATGCGGAAGCTGCTACCTGAATGCAAATTTTACAATTGTATGCACATGAATGAGCCTGGCTGTGCTGTTAAGAAAGCCCTTCAAGAAGGCCTTATAGCTCCAACCCGTTACAACAGCTACGTGGGTATGTACGAGAACAACAACGAAGAAACTTTCCGCACATGAGGGTACTTGTGCAACGGGTTTCTCAGGCATCGGTTCATGTGGGTGGTAAGGTACACGCGAGCATTTCACAGGGATTGTTGGTTTTCGTGGGCATAGAAACTGCAGATGTTGATGAGGATGCAAATTGGCTCGTGCATAAGGTGGTAGCATTGCGTATCTTTTCAGATATGGATGGAACCATGAACCTTTCTCTGAATGAAGTGAAGGGTCAGGTATTGGTAATTAGTCAATTTACCCTTCATGCCAAAACAAAGAAAGGCAATAGGCCCAGCTATATAAAGGCTGCGAATCCAGAAATTGCTATTCCGCTGTATGAATACTTTATTGACCGCCTTCAGCATGAGGTGCAAGGTTCTGTAAAGGCAGGAGTATTTGGCGCAGATATGAAAGTAGGTCTGGTAAATGATGGGCCTGTCACCATCTGGCTTGATTCAAAGTCGAAGGAATAAAAATCTATAAATCAAAGCAAGCACACATGAGTATAGAAGAGCTTCAGCAATCAGTAGATGGGTGGATAAAGTTATATGGAGTGCGCTATTTTAGTGAACTCACCAACATGGCTATTCTCACAGAAGAAGTAGGAGAGTTGGCACGCATTGTTGCAAGGCGATATGGTGAACAAAGTGAAAAGGAATCGGACAAGAATCGGGATCTTGGAGACGAGATGGCTGATGTCCTATGGGTGTTGGTTTGTATGGCGAATCAAACTGGGGTGGATTTAAGCAAGGCAATTGAGCAAAATTTCGAGAAGAAAACCAACCGTGATTCTAAGCGGCATCTGGGCAACGATAAGCTCTTATAGCGGGCATGAAATTTTTTTTTCTGAAGAAGTAACTCTTTTCAGATTGGGTCGTAACAGCAGGCATAGGAAGTAAAGACTTCCGAGATCTCCCTTTAACGGTCTCATTAATCCTCAGCAGCAGCACCGCCACGCTCCAAGCGTGGCGGTGTTTTATATGCACGTTTTATTCGAACTGAAATGACAATAGCCATCCAACACAATATTTATAGCTTCAGATCAGTTTCAAATGAGGAATTTTCCATACCCTTTTTTTCGTGTATGGATCACAGTGACCCAAGGTATAGCTTGTTAGAACGGTTTGTGTGCAATCACACTTTCAATTCATCTCGGGCTCCAGATATTTCATTTCATTTTGTAAGAAAAATAAAAAAGCCGCTATAAACAGCGGCTTTTTCAATTCATCAAATTTGCTGCTATTCCGCCAAAATCAGCACTTTATTCTTAAGTACTTCGGCAGTACCGCCTTTGATGGGAAACAATAACTCCTTCCCATTTGAATCAGTCACTTTCACATCACCTTCTTTAAGTGAAGTAATGAGCGGTGCGTGATTATCAAGTATACCCAGACTTCCATCTTTGCCAGGCATCGTCACGGCCTTTGCCTGTCCGGAGAAGAGTTCTTTGTCAGGGGTAATAATCTCAACTGTCATTTCTTATTTGTTTTCAGCAAGCATTTTTTCACCTGCTTCAATTACCTCTTCAATGCTTCCTTTCAGGTTGAATGCGGCTTCAGGGTACTGATCCATTTCACCATCAAGGATCATGTTGAATCCTTTGATACACTCCTCTATTGGTACGAGTACACCTTTGAGTCCCGTAAACTGCTCAGCAACGTGGAATGGTTGAGAGAGGAATCGTTGAACCCTTCTGGCGCGGCTTACAATCAGTTTGTCATCCTCACTAAGTTCATCCATTCCAAGAATGGCAATGATGTCCTGCAACTCTTTGTATCGTTGAAGGGTTGCCTTCACCCTTTGAGCGCAGTCGTAGTGTGCGTTGCCCACAATCTCTCTTGTAAGAATTCGCGATGTGGAGTCTAGCGGATCTACCGCGGGGTATATACCGAGTTCAGCAATTTTTCTGGAAAGTACAGTAGTCGCATCAAGGTGAGCAAAAGTAGTAGCAGGAGCAGGGTCAGTAAGGTCGTCGGCAGGTACATATACTGCCTGCACTGATGTGATAGAACCTCTTTTGGTAGAAGTAATTCGTTCTTGCATGGCGCCCATCTCAGTGGCTAGCGTAGGCTGATAACCCACCGCAGATGGCATACGTCCGAGTAGTGCAGATACTTCTGAGCCAGCTTGGGTAAACCGGAAAATATTGTCAATAAAGAAGAGAATGTCCCTTCCGCCGCTTTGCTCATCTCCATCGCGGAAGTACTCAGCCAGGGTGAGTCCGGAAAGTGCCACTCGAGCACGCGCTCCAGGAGGCTCATTCATTTGACCAAACACAAATGCTGCCTGTGATTCGAGCATTTTAGTTTTGTCAACTTTACTTAAATCCCATCCACCTTGTTCCATGGAATGCCTAAACTCTTCACCATAGGTGATGATATTTGACTCAAGCATTTCGCGCAGAAGGTCATTGCCTTCACGCGTACGCTCACCTACACCAGCAAATACAGATAGACCGGCATATCCTTTGGCAATGTTATTAATAAGCTCTTGGATCAGAACTGTTTTTCCAACACCTGCTCCACCGAAAAGACCAATTTTACCACCTTTGGAATATGGCTCAATCAAGTCAATTACTTTGATACCGGTGTAAAGTACTTCCTCACTGGTAGAAAGGTCTTCAAATCTAGGAGCTTCACGGTGTATTTGTGAGCCGCCTACTTTCGAAAGTTGACCAATTCCGTCAATAGTATCGCCGGTCACATTGAAGAGGCGACCTTTTACCTGATCACCTATGGGCATTACAATTGGAGTGCCGGTGTTCAGTACTGCAGTGCCTCTTGATATACCGTCAGTTGCGTCCATTGCTATCGTGCGCACTGTATCTTCTCCAATATGTTGCTGGGTTTCAAGCACCAGCTCTGAGCCATCGGCTCTTGTGATAATGAGTGAGTCGTAGATGTTTGGCAGATTGTGCTCGTCTGAGAAACTTACATCGACTACCGGGCCAATTACCTGAACTACTCTACCGGTGTTTTTCGCCATTTTAACTTGATTATGTGGGTTATTGAACGTGCTTTTTTCGCGGGGCAAAGCTAAGGTTTAATACCTTTTACACCAACCTCAATCATGATTTTATTTTCATACTTTTGAACCGCTTCAGTGCAGCTGTTCGTAACGTGTGCTTTTAGGGGTACAATACATTAATATTTTTACATCGTTTTCCTTGAAAGTTTATTATAATCTCTCTGAATATCAGTCTTCTAAGAAATCAATAGTCACCGTAGGTACCTTTGATGGAGTACATTTAGGCCACCAGAAATTGCTTGAGCGAATCTGCTTTAAGGCTGCTTCTGCTGAATGTACATCTGTGATGCTCACTTTTTATCCACATCCAAGGATGGTTCTTTTTCCAGATGACAATGATCTGAAATTGCTGAATACGTTGGATGAAAGGATAGAATTGCTACGCAAAACGGGATTGGAACACCTGATTGTGCATCCCTTTTCAGTGGCTTTTAGCCGCACTACTGCTGATGAATATGTGAATGATATTCTGGTGGGTCAACTAAAAGTCCACACCCTTGTGATTGGGTATGACCACCATTTCGGGCGAAACCGCGAAGGCAATTTGAAGAACCTAAAGCTTCTCGCACCAGAAGGTAATTTTGAAGTAGAGGAGATTCCAGCGCAGGTTGTGGATCATGTGAATATTAGCTCAACGAAAATCAGACAGGCCCTGCTCAATGGTGATGTATCAAAAGCTTCGGAATTTCTTGGTTACCAATATAGCGTGTCAGGGAAAGTTGTAGCTGGCAATGCATTCGGTAGGTCCATGGGCTTTCCAACTGCAAATTTAGAAGTAGACAATATTGCCAAACTCATTCCCGGAAACGGGGTATATGCAGTGCATGTGCGCTTTGGAGGAGTGAGTTATATGGGAATGGGTAATATTGGCACCCGGCCCACTGTCAATGCAGACTTGCGAAAGCCATCGCTCGAAGTGCATTTATTTGGTTTTAATGGCGACCTTTACGGGAAACAACTTGAAGTTAAATTCGCTTCAAGACTCAGAGATGAAATTAAGTTTGATAATGTTGAATTGCTCAAGAAGCAGCTTGATGATGATGCAGTGGCTGTGCAGAACTATTTTGCTGTCAGCCACGGTAATGGCAGTGATGCCCTCCAGTAAGGCCCTCTCGCAACCATCCTCCAGTCCGTGTTCCAATATTTCCAAAGAGGGCGTACTTTCCTTGAGAGGCGCCGACTACAAACTTATAGAGACCCTTTGTGATTGCAATGCTGATGTACTGACTCTTGTCAAGTCCAAATCTCTGAGTTTACCAGCATGCTTAGCTCTCATGCAGCAGCTGAAAGAAATTAAAATTGAGAAATCGAATATGGTTTCCTTCCCGGAAGTGCTTCTGGAAATGGAGAATTTGGAAGCCATCTCATTTGCATTTACTCCACTCAATATTTTACATGAGGATCTTTGGAGAATTCGCGGGCTCAAAAGGCTTAATCTTCGTGGCACCAATATCACTACCTTGCCCGATGGCCTTGATTTCGTGGAAGAAATTGACATGCGTATGATTGAATTTACAAAAGCAGAACAGGATCAACTAAGGGTGCAATACCCTCAGGCTGCCATCTATTTTTCTGCTCCATGCAAATGTTATTAATATGAATATTACGATCGAGATTTCGCTCTACCCTCTTACCGAGCTATATGTTGATGAGGTGAACAAATTTATTGGCCTACTTCAAGCGCATGACTTTACAGTGAATGTGAATGCGCTGAGTACACAGGTTCAAGGGCCATATCACATCGTGTGGGGAGCCGTAGGTAATGCATTGAAGCAAACTTTTAGCTCGGGCGTACGCGGCTCACTGGTTATGAAAGTGTTGCCCGGTGATATAGACCTCCGTTACCAACACCCTGAAGTTTGAGCAACTGGTTTGAATATACATCCGTCTTTTTTGGCGTTGTATACATCATTCTGGCTACCCGCAGAAGTGCATGGTGCTGGCCTGCAGGTATCATATCGTCTTGCCTAGGTGTGGTGTTGTTTATTCAAGTAAAAATTTATGCTGAAGCACTTCTCTTTGGTTATTATGTTGTAGTGGGCTTCTACGGCTGGTGGAATTGGCTTAAGGGTCGGTCTCCCAGCGGAAGTATTTCTGTGGGTACTTTGTCTTCATTATCGCATTTGAACTTACTTGTGCTTGGATATGCTGGGACGGCGGGGTTGTATTTTGTACTAAAAGTTCACACTGATGCGGCTATGCCTCTGCTGGATTCTTTTACAACGATTTTTAGTTTTATTGCCACATGGCTTACTGCAAGGAAAGTACTTGAAAATTGGATATACTGGATGGTGATCAACGCTTTTAGTATTTACCTGTATACTTCCAGAGGACTCGAAGTTTTCACTGCCCTTTCCGTACTTTACACAGTGTTGTCAGTTTATGGCTACATTCAATGGTCCCGACAACTCAACTCAGAGCCACAATGCATGCAAAACCCCTAAAGGTATCATTGACCGGACCTGAAAGTAGCGGAAAATCTACTTTAACGTCCCAGCTTGCTGCTTTCTTCAATGCGCCATATGTTGAAGAGTTTGCACGAGAGTTTTTGAAGCACACAGCAGGTCAATATAATTATAATGACCTGGAGCGGATATGCCTGGGCCAGCAGGAGCTAAACAAACGTGCTTCAAGTATCGCAAAGCAGGTTGTGTTCTTCGATACAGATATGCTCGTACTTTACATTTGGTCTGAGTTCAGGTTCGGAAACGTTTCCCCAATGATTGAAAAAGCACTTTTGCAAAGCGATGTAGATCTATACCTGCTCTGTAAACCAGATATAGATTGGTCACCTGATCCTTTTCGCGAAAGCCCTCTACAGCGTGAACGCGATCAACTTTTTGAAATGTATGAGCAGAAACTAAAGCTTATATCTGCGAAATATATCATTATCCATGGCAGTGAAGCTTCCAGATTTGAGATAGCATCTCTGGCGGTCAAAGGTTTACTGAAGCAGGATTTTTTCTGAGCTATTATATTCTCTGAATGTATACTTTTGCCATATCTCACAGGGGTGCCTTACATCTATGGTCTAAAGTGACCGCGCGACAGGCTGAGATTATACCCTTTGCTTCGGTTTTCATTTGCGAAGCATACACCTGATCCGGATAATACCGGCGTAGGGAGAATTTAGTAGGAACCACTGCTTCCCTGAGCGGTTGGTTTTAACTTTAAAAGAATGCACATGTATAATTTTATTGCTTCAACCGCTGTGTCGGTTTTAATACTATGCCAATCGCTCAGCGCCCAGCAATCAGTAACGGGTACCGTTACTGACATGGCGGGAGAACCACTTTCGGGTGCCCATGTGAGCGTAGTGAACTCTTTGTGGTACACATTCACCGGTACATCTGGAGAATTTTTAGTGCCTGGAATTCGATCAGGAGAAGTAATCATTCAGGTAACCCACATCGGCTTTGGATTATGGACCGACACTGTAAAGGTGGGAAAGCATGTTAGCGTGCACATGGAATTGCTGCCTTATCTTGCCACTGAAGTGGTGGTGCAATCCACAAGGTTGTCACCCAATTCACCAGGAACTTTTCAAAACATAGACAAGGAAGAACTGGAGCAGCTCAATATGGGTCAGGATTTTCCTTTTCTCATTCACTGGACGCCTTCATTGGTGGCCACAAGCGATGCAGGTGCAGGAGTGGGCTATACCGGAATCCGGATTCGCGGAAGTGATCAGTCCCGAATAAATGTTACTGTAAATGGGATTCCTATCAATGATCCTGAATCCCAGGGTGTGTTCTGGGTGAATATGCCAGATTTGGCTTCGAGCATGAACAGCGTGCAGATACAAAGAGGCTTGGGCACCAGTACCAATGGGTCAGGTGCTTTTGGTGCTTCCATAAATATTGAAACCAGCGAAGTACCTGCTGAGGCAGGTGCCCAGCTTAGCAGTTCGTACGGCTCTTTCAATACTTGGATGCGCAATCTGCAATTTCAAACTGGAAGGCTAGGCAAGGGTTTTTGGCTCGATGGCAGGCTCTCTGCAATAAACAGTGATGGTTATATAGACAGAGCGACGAGTGACTTAGAGAGCTACTATTTCAGTACAGGCTTTGCAGGTAAGCGCACAATGTTTAAGGCAGTGCTTTTTTCGGGAAGTGAACGCACGTATCAAAGTTGGTATGGAACACCCCAGAGCCGCGTAGAAAATGATGAGCAGGGAATGCTCAATCACGCTATCCGAAATGGTTACTCCGATGTTCAAACTGAGAATCTGCTTAATTCGGGCCGCACCTATAACTACTACTTGTATGCGAATGAAGTAGATAATTATTTTCAGGACCACTATCAGCTACATGTGAGTCATGCTTTCGAGCCTTGGCTTGATTTTACAGGGAGTTTGCACTATACTTATGGCAGTGGATACTTTGAGCAGTTTAGAGAAGATGATGAATTTGCTGATTATGGACTTTCAGATGTCGTAGTGGGCAGTGATACCCTTACGGAGTCGGATTTTGTGAGAAGGCGCTGGCTTGACAACCATTTCTATGGGGGTACCTACGCGCTTAATCTCACCCGAAATGCGCATAAAATCACGTTGGGCGGCGCTCTTCACTTGTACAATGGGGACCACTTTGGTGAGATTATTTGGGCCGAAGTGGCATTAGGTTTATCCCCAACACAGCAGTACTACTTCAATACAGGTAGAAAGGATGATTTCAACAGCTTCCTGAAGTGGGAATACAATACTGGTCCCTGGAATTTCATGGGTGACGTACAATGGAGGTACGTGGCTTACGAAACCGAAGGCATTGACAATGATCTTACGCCTTTTGAAATTTCAGAGAAGTTCAATTTTATAAATCCCAAACTAGGGACCCGCTATGATATTGATGAACAAAACAACGTATACTTTTATGCAGGCCTGGGCAGCAAAGAGCCAGCAAGACGTGATTTTGTGGATGCCCCGGACGGATATGCACCCACTTTCGAAACCATGATCAACACAGAGCTGGGTTATACTTTCAGGAACGACCAATTCACAGTAAATGTGAATGGTTACTTCATGAAGTACAGGGATCAACTTGTACTAACTGGTCAGCTTAATGATGTAGGAGCTTCAGTCCGCACCAATGTTCCCAATAGTTATAGGCTGGGGGTGGAGAGTGATGTGGAATGGATGGCTTCTCAAAAGCTCTCATTCTATGCGAATCTTACCCTGAGCAGGAATAAAATTGAAACCTATACTGAGCTGATCTATGATTACACGGATGGTTTTGAGGTGGTGGAAGAACAACTTGATGACACAGATATTGGCTTTAGTCCTTCGGTGATTGGCGCTTTCAAAATAAATTGGATCCCAATAGTCAATGGCCAGGTTTCACTCATTTCAAAATATGTGGGCGGGCAATTCCTCGACAATACACAGAACAACAACCGCTCACTCGATCCTTATTCTACTACAGATTTAAAGCTGGCCTACATTCTGCGAAATTCACTCTTTAAGGAAATTGAATTAAGCCTATTGTTGAATAATGTGTTCAATGCGATGTATTCATCGAATGGATATACCTTTAGTTATATAGCAGGCGAAACAGTCACAGAGAATTTTCTATACCCCCAGGCTGGAGTTAATTTTTTGGCGAGTATACGGGTAAAAATTTGAATTTTATTGATGAATACTTTGGGCAATTGCACTGAGCTGGGCATATTTTTCATGCGGGGGAGTAGCCGATTCCCAAATGGTGCCCAGGAGAGCTACTCCTTGAAAACCGTACGCTGCAGCTTTCTGAATATTGTCAGCTGAGATACCACCCATGGCATACACTGGTTGGCGCGCTTGAGGAATGATGATAAGCAGCGCCCTCTTACTGAATCCCGCACTCAATGCAGCGTGCGAAATGCTGTCAAACACCGGCCCGAGAAGGCAATAACTATACTTGCGACGATCCGTGCTGATGTCTGCCAGTTTGTGGAATGTCCTTGTAACGACCATCGATGGATGCATTTTTATTTTAATCCATAATCCGAACGCGTATAAGGGCCCCCTTTTTCTATGCGTTCTACTTAGGTGAATGCCGCCAAGATTGTACTTGAAAGCAAGGCTATGATAGCTGTGCAATATCAATTTCTTGTGGTAGTCAGGTGGAATGGCATCGATGTACTCAGTCATTTGCTTTCTCGAAAATTTCGGCTTGCGTATATGAAAATGCTGAAGTCCCAAGTTAAACATCTTGAGCACCTCTTGAATTTCATTTTCAACCTGAGTAGGCGATGACAAGACTATGATTTTCATGTTCTTGTGCTTAATTGACCTTGTGGGTGCAAAGTGCTGAAAGGATATGTGGGTTTTCTTCAGCGACCGTACCGATCACAACAACATCTGCTCCGGCATCGTGCAGGGCACGAACCTGCAAAGGGGTGCGGACCCCACCACCCACAATAATTGGTACTGATGTCATATCATGCACCGCTTTTACCATTCTGGGAGATACTGTATCCACAGCACCACTGCCAGCATCAAGATACATAAGCTTCATACCCAACATCTCGCCAGCCAAGGCTGTGGCTGCAGCAATTTCGGGTTTGTTGGCAGGAATGGGGGATGTGTTACTTATATATTGGGCAGTGGTTGTTTGACCGGTATGTACAAGGATATAACCTGTAGGAAGAATCTCCATTCCACTATTTTTCAAGTAAGGGGCAGCAGTGATATGGTGGCCAATTAAGTATTCTGCATTTCTGCCACTTATGAGTGAAATGAATAATATGGCATCAGCACCTTTTCTAAGCTGCATGGGGGATGATGGAAAAAGCACCACCGGAATATTACACATATTTCGCAAGGTACTTACCATATCGAAGGGTTCAGGTTTCCATACAAGACTGCCGCCAAAAAAGAAGAAATCCACCTTGGCATCTACTGCATTTCTTGCTACCTCATAGAGATGATCATATCCTTCAATTTTGTCGGGATCAATGAGTTGTGCAAAGAGCTTTTTGCCAGATTCTTTGGCACTGATTATCTGTTGAAGTATGGTGTGAATCGCCATTGCGCCAAAGTTACATTAATCCAATAAATAGCCCAGTGCAAGGTCTCCCATCATCTGAAGCTTGAGTCTGTGGGTGTTAGTTTTGCCTTTGTAATTGTTCCGTGCATGCGCCAGATTCAGGTCGGGATTGAATTCAATGAGCTGAATGTCCAAAAACGGGAGGCCAGTTTCATACCGCTTGAATACGGCTTCCTTCATAGACCAAAGCAATGCAAGGGCTGAAATTTTATCCATCTTGCCCATTCGCCTTACTTCTTTATCGGTAGTAAATTTTGGAGCAATACGGGCAAGTTTGTCTGTTCGGATCTGAATGTCGAGACCAGATATTTTTTGTGATAGCAATACCGCTGCGTTCTTTCCCGAATGGCTGAAAGATATGTGTGGACCATTAAACAGCACGGGTTTTTTGCCCGTGTAGTGTTGAATGGCCTCTGGGTATACCTGAACCAGTAAGTATCTTGACGCCAACCATTGTAATGCCTTCTCCTCGTTCTTGATTTGATATACTGGGTCTAAAGGATATGCCACCGCTAAAAGTCCCTGCTCAAAAAAACTTTTAGGCTCTGATATTTCCCATATTGCTAATTCGCAATTCTGTTCAAGGTTGTAGTACGATAGAGGCATGGTTTGACACCTGTTTAAGTTAAATTGTAGAATGGAATCACATCTGTCCAAGACGTTTAATAGTCTGAGATAAAAAAATGGAGTTGGCCCGGAAAAATCCGGTATGTTTAAAGTGCGAACAAAAAACAGCCAACTCCGGTATGAAGATCACGTTATTTGCCCAGATATTCCAAAAA
>JBGTBE010000062.1:0-11730 GCA_041749535.1 Cryomorpha sp.
TTTTTGGAATATCTGGGCAAATAACGTGATCTTCATACCGGAGTTGGCTGTTTTTTGTTCGCACTTTAAACATACCGGATTTTTCCGGGCCAACTCCATTTTTTTATCTCAGACTATTAAACGTCTTGGACAGATGTGATTAATTTACTTTAATTTTACCCGGACCATTCTTCCCTTTTTTCTTCCAATTAAGGAAGGGTTCTATATAATGCGCTCACCACAATCACTTCCCTTTCTTAAAATATTATTTATAAGCCTGAGAATGGAACCATTTGGTAAATGCTTTTCACGAATTGTACCAAATTGCTCTCTTGAGGATTTCTCTTAATCTACTGCTAGTTGCAAGGAATTAAGGAAGGAAGGACCATAAGTGTTGGGGAATTTCCATGCAGTTGTTTCTACAATTGTGTTGATTTTATACCCCGCCCTATTCGGTTGGCGTGGTTCTAAATGGAATATCTACGAAGGATTACACTGTCGCCTGATAGTTGCTTTATTATAAATTATGAACTTGCTAACCGGATTATACACTATGCTCGACATTGAAATTCTAAAACCATTTGAAGCCCTGAGAGCCGGCTTAATTGCTCATTTCCCTACATTTTTCTGGTCCGCAATCGTGTTGGTTGTCGCAATATTCGTTGGCATTCTCCTGAGGCGTCTTGCTCACAAACGCTTGTCGAGGAGAATCGAAGATACCCTTCTGGTAAACTTCATAAGCCGTACAGTATTGGTAATTTGTGTGGTAATAGGCTTAATGTTTTTTCTGAAGGGAGTGGGCTGGGGCACTGCAGCTGGAGGATTGCTGGCTGGTGCCGGAGTATCAGCAATCATTTTGGGGTTTGCATTTAAGGATATAGGTGAGAATTTTCTCGCCGGATTTTTTCTCGCATTTTCACGTCCCTTCTCTATCGGCGACCTTATAGAAGTACAGGGCATTAAGGGCAAAGTGAAAGCGATGAATTTCAGAAGTACCCACGTGCGCACATTTGATGGACAAGACATTTTTGTACCCAACGCAATGCTTATTAAGAATCCCCTGAGCAATTATACCCGCGATGATTTGTTGAGGTACAATTATGTCCTGGGTTTAGACTACGGAGCCGACATAGTGCTGGCCATGCAAACTGTGTTGGACAGTCTATACCAAATACCGGAACTGGAGCAGAGTGCCGAGCTGAAGCCCTTTATTCAAATTGAAGATTTTGGAACAAGCACTGTGAATTTGGGGGTATATTTTTGGGTGAATAGCTTTAGAAACAATCAAGTAGGCCAGGTTATAGCCATACGCAACAAGGTTATGGTTGCCGGTGTTAGTGCCCTTATGAAATCGGGATTCAGCCTTCCGGCAGATATTGTTGAATTGAAAATTTACCAGGAGGGTCAGCCCATTCCCATTAAAATGATGGACATGGGAACCAGGAATTAGCAGTGGTTAGGTTAGGCAACGCACTCATGCAGAGATGAATAGAATAGATACCAGGTTAATTTTTGGATGAAAGCATATTTAATCCATATCCTGACTGCCATTCCTTGCATGATGTCAAGCTGGCATTTTCCTTATTTTCGAGATCCATTTTACAGTGGCTTCTGTTATACAGCTGAGGTGAGCATACAGAATTTATAAGTATTCCGGATCCTATTCTTTTACGTGTGAAGCAGGAGTAATTTCTATTTATAGAAGGATGGTATTTAGGATGTAAAAAAAGAGCCGCTCTTTAGCGGCTCTTTCCTGCTTTAATCATTACGAATTAATCGTATGACCCTATTCTTAAGGCTGCAAACAGTTGTACATTTCTATTCATGGCATCACCAATGAATAGTTCTGAAATCTCAGAATCTTGTACTTCCTGAAACCCATGTGTGTAGCGGGCTCCGAGTTGCAATGCTCCGAAATTGAAAGCCAAACCTCCAGCCAATCCGAAGTCCATGTTTTTGAAACTGTCGTTGTCCAAATCCTCAGTATCTTCAATATCACCTTTAAGAGCTAGTTCTGAATTGGCCAGGAATCCCACATAAGGGCCCAGGTCTATTTGCACTGCATCACCCACTTTAAACGCAAGCAACACTGGTATTTCTATATAATTGAGCTTCAAAGTGCTCGAGCCATTAAAGTCTCCAAGGAAAGTGTCGAAGTCATAAGTCACCTTGTTTCCTTTGGTTGTATAAAGCAATTCTGGTTGTATGGAAATGGCTTCGCTCAAGGGGAGATTCACGAACAAACCAAAGTGGTAGCCATACCTCGCTTCACTGTCCACATCTTCTACGTTAAGGTTCGACATATTGAGCCCGCCTTTCAGGCCAAGGTACTGCGCCTGCATGGCGAATGAAGTGGCTCCGATTATAAATAGGGTAAATAGTAACTTTTTCATGGTTCTGTTTTTCTAGATTATGTTGTAAAGAATATACCAAAGAAGATGGTTTTACTTTGTATTCTCAAAACCAGTGATTTACATAGGGTGTTGATAAATTAAATTTATTCTCAAAGCCATGCAGTGTGGTAAAAAAGCCCCACTATTCTGATAATTGTGGAATTTGGTGTACTCCTTCATCAGTTTCTGCCGTTGAATCGCTTGCCATGCAAGGAAATTCAAAAGGCTCGGTTTTTGAAATATTACTAAAAAAAGAACCAATGAACCATCCATCTACCGGAAAGTGTATTGCCATATATAATCGCACGGCAAGTATTACTTCACTTGTGGTTGTATTCATTCTGCTGATGGTTGGGTGTCAGAAACCCGATCAATCATACACTTCCAGAAGTCAGATTGCTATGGCATCACCTGAGCCCGAAGCGCCAGTACCCTACCATGCCGACAGCAGCCTTTGTCATAAGGTTGTGAAGCAGTGGAAAGTGGCGGAGAAACCGATGCGCCTGGCGAATTGTGTAGCTTTTGTTGAAGAAGAAATTCAAGACATCACATCAATGAGTATTAATGAACGCAATAAGTTGGCTGATGATCTTTTGTACTGCATTGATCAATCTACTGAAGGCGTACCTACCATGTTGGATGACTCTGTGCGTTCAGTGGCGCTCTCCTGCCTGCATGCTATGGGTTTTTATGATGTGGTCGATTTTCATGCGGAGTAGTAAATGGTTCGCACAGGGCTTTTTCTTCATGCCCATAACTCGGTTTCTTCCGCATAGCGTATCAGGGTGGTTTCGACTTTCAAATTCCATGACCAAATGAAAATTCTCAACATAGGGAAAAGCGTCTATGGCATTGTGTTTAATATCACAGATCAATGTGCGCCACAAGACAGTAATTGTCGGTAGTAAATGGATATATTTCGGACAATAAAAAGCACCCTATCAGGTTATAACCAAAAAACAACCACCATGAGGAAATACACCAAAACAATTCTCGTCACCCTCGGGGCATTTGCTTTTCTTTTTGCAACAACCGCCTTCGTGATGAATGATCCCACAGCTGATTTTTTGATGGAGAGGATTAGAATGCCATATCCTGTTTCGCTTTCGGCAATAGACACTGATCATACTGATACAGGGAATTTTAAAAGTTCAGTTCAGTTAAGATTGTGCAGTTCAGAAGGCTCCACAAAAGAATTTTACGGGCAGGAAATTTTAATTTCCGACAACCCCGAAGTTGACCGTATTCTGGTAGGCGTAACGAACAACTTGATTTCAAGAATCGAAATTTGGAATGATGATGCGCTGATTGAAACCAAAGAGCTGGGCTTTGTTGGCATGATGACATTAGGCCAACCACATACCTTGTCGATTTCCTTTTTCGATCAGTCCAATGCAAAACACCCCGGCAAAAGCAGAATCTCAATGCGTTTTTACAGTGGAACCGGATTTTTTGGAGATGTTGGAACCATACATGCTGACCTTTCCCGTTGGGGTGATTTAAGTGGAAGCAAATCCATCACCCTTTTTTCAAAATCACTTGATTCAGGTGCTGCGCAAGCTCCTGATTTTTCTGATTTGAAAATTTGGAAGAATTACAAAAGCGCAGATTAGCATGTGCTTTTTTGTTGGATAATTGCTTTCCGGGTAGACGTGTGCCGACGATTCTTAAAATTTTACTTATATTCTGGGCAGGTTTGTACTTTCGCCATCAAATGGCGTAGAGGCATCGTTCGTCCGGCAGTATTTTCTCTGCCCATACAAACCCATTTATTCAACTTTTAAGAATTATACATGAAATTAAGCGAGATTGACAAAGTAGAATTGGAATATCTTCAATTCGAAGATTACCTGGAGATAAAAGATGTAATGCGCTTGGCCTATTCTTCTATGCCCGATGCCTATTGGAGAGAGGAGCACATCAAGAGTCTGTTGAACAAATTTCCGGAAGGGCAGGTGGTCATGAAGGTGAATGGTGAGATTGCCGGCTGCGCGCTTACCATCATTGTTGACTACGACAAATTTGATGAGAACCATACCTACCGCGAGATTACTGCCGATTTCACCTTCGACACACACAACGATGCAGGGGATGTGCTGTACGGAATAGATGTTTTTATTAAACCAGAATACAGGGGCTTAAGACTTGGAAGGAGGCTGTACGACTACCGAAAGGAACTGTGTGAAAAATTAAACCTTCGCAGTATTGCTTTTGGAGGTAGAATACCGAATTACCACAAATATGCAAATGAATTAAGCCCCAAGGATTACATCCAGAAAGTGCGATCGAGGGAAATTCACGACCCCGTGTTGAATTTCCAAATGTCAAATGATTTTCACCCTGCCAGAATATTGCATGGATACCTTGAGGATGACACCGCTTCAAAGGAATTTGCCGTGCTGTTGGAGTGGGACAACATCTATTACGAGAAGCCAGTGAAGAAAGCAACCACCAAGAAGAAAGTGGTAAGGTTGGGGCTCATTCAATGGCAGATGCGGCCTTATGATAACATTGATTCACTGATGCAACAGGCCGAGTATTTCATTGATGCCGTGGCTGGATACAGGTCAGACTTTGCACTGTTTCCTGAATTTTTTAATGCTCCGCTCATGGCGCAGAATAACCACCTTTCAGAAGCGGAATCCATTAGAGAACTCGCAAAGCACACCGATGAAATTGTACAGCAATTTTCCAATTTTTCTATTTCTTACAACATAAATATAATCACGGGCAGTATGCCCGAAATCGTAAACGGACAGCTTTTCAATGTGGGCTATTTGTGCAAGCGGGATGGGAGCGTAGAGCGGTACGAAAAATTGCATGTCACACCAGATGAAGTTAAGGTTTGGGGCATGCAGGGAGGCAATAAACTCGAAGTTTTTGACACCGATTGCGGTAAAATAGGCATACTCATTTGCTACGACAGTGAGTTTCCCGAACTGAGCAGGCTGCTGGCCGATGATGGAATGGATATTTTGTTTGTGCCATTTCTTACTGACACCCAAAATGGGTACACGAGGGTTAGAAATTGCGCACAGGCAAGGGCCATTGAAAATGAATGTTACGTAGCCATTGCAGGCAGTGTGGGCAATTTGCCCAATGTGCACAATATGGACATACAATTTGCCCAATCCATGGTGTTCACACCTTGCGACTTTGCCTTCCCAACCAACGGAATAAAGGCCGAAGCAACGCCCAACACGGAGATGATTCTCATCGCTGATTTGGATGTGGATTTGCTCCGGGAGTTGCATCAATTTGGGAGTGTGCGCAATTTAAAAGACCGCAGAAAGGACTTATTCGAACTGCGAAAACGCTGACGAAAATTTTACATTTGGCATGAAATGAAGCGTTCCACACCTACGCTGCAGGCAAAGGCACAGCATTCATTTCTCTTTATTATTTCAACTTAATTGATCAACCATGTTCACAATAGGCCAAATCCAGGAAGCCCACAGCAAAGTAAAATCCGGTTCAGACTTCCCCAGATATATTCAGGATTTAAAGAAAATGGGCGTTGTATATTATCACACTTTCGTGGGCGATGGACATTCTGATTATTTCGGAGCGGATGATTTCAAAACTTCAAGCCCCGGTAAATACAGTGCACTGCCTATCGCCGATACCATTCAAAACGATCAGTTTAAGGCAGACCTCAAGGCCCACCAACAAGGACAGACAGACTACTTAACTTTTTGCTCGGACTGTGCCAAGTCGGGTGTGGACAGTTGGACCGTGAGAATGGACGAGATGACTTGCACCTACTACAGTAAATCAGGCATCGAAATGTTGGTTGAACAGGTTCCGGGCTGACTCCACAACAAATCTTCAAGGCTAGATCCAGACTGCTACTTGCACAGACTTCTCAGGCACGATGTTTTCTTTCCTTCTTATTTCAGTCTTGAGGGGAAGTAGGTAGGTGCCAGCCTTGCTGTCGAACCAAATGGCGGTGCTCCATTCGCTGTTTCCTATTTTTGCTGTGGCTTTCAATCGGCCCCACCCTTCTTCTTCGGCTTTGAAGTGGGCGCGAATTTCTTCAGAGAGTTTTATAGGTAGAGAAACAAATACCCATCCACCCTTGCCAGAGTATGGCCAAGGCGCGGCAGTAAACTTGTATTTTATTCCTTTAAAAGTCATGTGGATTTTCTGTGCCCAGGTGCACTGCTCAAGTTACAGGAAACACTCCTGCGAAATCGTTTTATTTCTCTGCAAAGAAATGAATTGCCCCAACCATCTCAAAGATTACAATTCGTTTGGTCGGGTTGTACGTCGGTTCATCCTTCGAATGTGTAGCTTCGGTAAGTTTTATTTTCTTCCGCACCAATAGTGCAGCACTTTTGGGTCATAAATGATTGACCCATGAGACTCTTCTACCTCCTGTTGCTACTCGTACTCCTTCTGCTACTCCTGCTTCCGGGCCGCTCTTTGGCACAGACCCATATTTCGGGAACAGTAGCCGCGAAAAGTGGTGAGACCATACCCGGAGCCAATCTTTGGATCAAAGATACATTTGACGGAGGGTCGAGCGATGCTGATGGCAACTTTGCGTTTATCACCCATCAGGCAGACAGCCTTATACTGGTAATTTCTGCCATAGGATTTGAGCAAACAACACTTGTGCTCTCTGGGCAAAGTACCAGCCTTAGCATAGTGCTCAAGCCAAAGGTAAGTCAGCTCAACGCTGTGACCATCACATCGGGTAGCATCGACATTTCCGACAAGGCCAGCGCTGTGGTGATGAAACCCATTGACATACTCACCACTGCAGGTTCTGTAGGCGATATTACCGGTGCGCTGAATACCCTTCCGGGAACGGCCACTGTGGCCAACGATGGCAGGCTCTTCGTACGTGGGGGCGATGCATCGGAAACAGCCATTTTCTTTGATGGACTTCGCGTGGGAAGCGCGTACGGGACTGCTACAGCCAACCTACCTACCAGAAACCGTTTCAATCCCGCACTTTTCAAAGGCACTTTCTTCAGCACCGGCGGTTACTCAGCCGAGTATGGGGATGCACTCTCCTCAGTGCTGGTGCTCGAAACCATTGATGAGCCCGTGCGCAACCAAACCGATATTTCTCTGATGACAGTTGGTGCTGCCGTTTCCAGCACATTCGTCGGTGAAGAGCAGTCAATTACAGCCGATGTATCCTACATGAATTTATCGCCATATCAGGAACTGGTCAAGCAGGAGTTCGATTGGGAAGAAGCACCCAAATCCCTTTCCGGTCAGGTAGTGTACCGCCACAAATTGGGAACCGATGGTTTGGTAAAAGCTTTTGTGCAGCTATCGGAGAGCCAACTGGTGCTTTGGCAAAAGCTGCCTGGCGATGACTCAAGGGGGCAGCGCACCGGCATCACCAATAAGTTTGCCTTTGCAAATGCGTCTTACAAGAAGCCTATCAATGCCAAATGGCTCTCGGAAGGGGGGGTGTCCGGCAGCTTCAACAATGACCAATTTGCAATAGATACCAACAAGTACCAAAACACCGAGAATCTCATACACATAAAGCAGAAATTTACCCATTACATCAGTGATGCACTCAAGGTGAGAATGGGCGCGGAGACCTTTATTCGCAACTACGAAGAGAAGGATTTACTGAGCGGCTTATCACGTGGTTTTGACGATGAGCGTGTGGCTGTATTTACCGAAGCTGAGTGGTTTGTGAACACCAAAATCACCCTTCGGGGAGGCTTGCGCGGAGCGTACAATTTTATGAGCAACGAAGGCAGAGTAGAGCCAAGGTTGGCAGCCGCTTACCGTCCGTATCCCGAAGGCACGCTTTCGGCAGCGGTGGGTACGTTTAGTCAGGTGCAGGGTCAAAGTATTCTTGCTGTTTCTCCTCAAATTGAAGAAGCTACTGCGGTGCATTTTCAGGTGGGCTTTCAGCATGAGCAGCAAGGCCGTATTTTTCGCGCTGAAGCATACCACAAACCATATGCTGGCCTGCCCCTTCAAACTTTTCCAACGCAGGGGTCTGCCGAATCGGTATTCGAAGACGCTGGCAAGGGCGTTGCAAGGGGATTTGACATCTTCTACCGAGACCGCAAAACATTCGCCAACACCGACTTTTGGGTTACCTACAGCTTTGTACACAGCCGCAGACAATACGGCACTTTTACGCAGCAGGTGCAGCCATCCTTCGCTCCCGAACACAATGTTTCAGTGGTGGGGAAATACTGGATTGCCAAGTGGAAGTCACAGCCCGGAGCCACCCTTTCCCTGAACAGCGGCTTCACCTACGACAACCCAAACATAGCCGGCGAAATGGAATCTACATCGCCCGGTTTTGCTTCCCTGTCGGTAAACTGGAGCTACCTCCTAAAGCCCAATCTCATCATACATTTCAGTTGCTCGAATGTTACTGGTCGGGACAATACATTTGGGAATACCTACGCAGCGCAACCCAATGAACAAGGGGTGTATGCCAGCGAGCCTCTCACACAGCCAGCACCCCGGTTCATTTTTGTAGGGGTATTCTGGACCATTTCATCCGACAAAAAAGCAAATCAACTCAACAATCTTTAATAACAACAATCTAAAAACCCAACACCATGAAAAAGTCAATTTTCAGCTTACTCGTTCTCTTTTCATCCCTTTCTGCATTTGCCCAAAAGGGCGGCTATGAGCAGGCCATGGGCAACGCACTCACACAGTATGGCCAAGCCAAAACCACCGAAGAGTTTCACGCAGCGGCCAATAGTTTTGAGCGCATTGCAGAGAAGGCAAAAGGGGAAATGTACCCGAATTATTATGCAGCATTGGCACTTATTACCAGCAGTTTTCAGATGCAGGATGCCACAGAGAAGGACAAGGTGATAGACCGTGCCATGGAGCATGTGAAGAAAGCAGATGCCATCGCACCCAACAACGATGAAGTGGAAGTGCTCAACGGGTTTGGCCTCATGGCAAAGTTGGTGGTAGACCCGGCATCAAGGGGACAAAGTTACAGTCCCCGCATCATGCAAAGTTTTGGAAAGGCCATGTCCATGAATCCCAACAACCCGCGCGCAGCTGCTATGATGGCGCGTCAGGAACTCGGTACAGCGCAATTTTTTGGGTCTGACACATCCAAGGCTTGCGGGCTTGCGCAGAAGAGTATTCCGCTTTTTGATCAGGCAAAACCACAGGGCTTCGAACCCACCTGGGGCCGCGATGTGGCTGAAGAGGTAATCGCAGGCTGCAACAAAACCAAGTAATCAACCAAAGCGTTCCCCTCCCACGAACCAACATTAATTATAATTTAGCACTGTCATGGAATACACCATTCATCCCAAGCGCACCGTTCGGTTTATCTTGATAAATCTATTTATCGCGACTGTAGTGTGTCTGTTCATGTGTTTTAAGTGTTTTGGTTCGTGGGAGGGGTTTTTGAGAATTTGGAAAGATCTACTCTACTCCTTCTTGATTTCTTGCCTTATGAGTGGGGGAATCACCTTCATCATCAGCTTTTCTGAGCGTTTTTTTCCCTGGGTCAAGGCCCCGATGAAGCGCTTTTTTTTCGATCTGGTTGCTGTTACGGCTTACAGTTTCATCACAAGTTTCCTATTGGTTTCGGTATTCTCGGTGCATGTATGGCAATTCACCACCTGGTCTGAGATTGGCTTTCGGCAAGCTGCAAGCAATGCCATGTTGCCCACCATCATTGCACTCTTTATCACCTTTATTCTCACGAGCAGGGCATTTCTTCTTCAATGGAAACAAGCTTCCCTGGAGGCTGAGCAAATGAAGAATGAGCGCCTCAAGGTGCAGTACCAAAGCCTCAAGGACCAGCTTAACCCGCATTTCTTATTCAACTCGCTCAATGTGCTCAGCAACCTGGTGTATGAGAATCCCGACAAGGCCAACGACTTTATTGAAAAACTCGCGAGGGTTTACAGGTACGTGCTCGATGTGCAGAACGAAGAGCTGGTGTCCCTGGACAGAGAGATTGCGTTCGCGAAAAGCTATCTGGAATTGCAGAAAATCCGTTTTGGCGACAAGCTGAATTTTAATGTGGATGTTGAAGCAGACGCTGCGGTTTTCATTCCACCCCTGGCCTTGCAATTGCTGCTTGAGAATGCACTCAAGCACAACAAGGCAACAAGGGACAATCCCCTGCAAATAGACATTTCCCGAAAGGGAGCCCTGCTTGTGGTGAACAACAACTTGCAGAAGCGCGACACCGAAGAACCGCCCTCCGGAATAGGCCTGACCAACATACGCGAACGGTACCGTTTTTTTACTGAAATCCCTGTAGACATACAACAATCTGTCGGGCATTTTACCGCCAATCTGCCGCTTATTTCCAATCATATTCCCGCATGAATGTACTGATAGTAGAGGATGAAGAAGAGGCCGCAAAGCGGTTGCGCAGGCTCCTTTCCAATGCGCTTCCCACTGCTTTTATTCACGGTCCCGTTGAGTCCATTGATGAGGCAGTGAAATGGCTGAATGCACACCCAACTCCCGACCTTATATTTCTAGATATACATCTCTCTGACGGGCTTAGCTTCACCATTTTTGAGAAAGTACAATCGGCTGCCGCTGTGATTTTCACTACAGCTTACGATCAATACGCCTTGCAGGCTTTTAAGCTGAACAGCATAGACTACCTGCTCAAACCCATTGAAGAAGAAGTGCTTAACACAGCCATTGAAAAATTCAGGAGCCGTATGCTCAAATCACCTGCTGAGCAACTGGGTTCCGAATGGCATAGGGTGGTATCCGAGGACTACAAAGCGAGGTACAAAACACGATTTGTAACACGCATTGGCGACCGCATCATTGCCATAGAAACAGCCAATGTGCTTTTCGCTTTTTCTGAAGAGAAAGCCACCTATCTCTGCACCGCGGAGGGCAAGAATCACCTGGTGGATTTCAGCCTGGAGCAGCTCGAAGCCATGCTCGACCCCGCCCTGTTCTTCCGCCTGAACCGGAAATATTTAGCCCGCTACGAAGCCATCGACAAGATGGTATCGTACTCCAACAGCAGAATGAAAATTGAATTGCACCAATGCAGCGATACCGACATTGTACTAAGCCGTGAGCGCACAAGGGATTTTAAAGAGTGGTTGGATAAGTGAGATGGGATTCCTTGTAAAAATATAAAAGGCTGCTGTGAAAGGTTTTCCACAACGTACATAGGTTACGTTGTGGGGTGGTAAATTTGACGAAATTTAATTTCTCTGAAAACATAGCTAAATGTTCAATGAATAATAACCCGACAAGCTATGTGAAATCACATCTGTCCAAGACGTTTAATAGTCTGAGATAAAAAAATGGAGTTGGCCCGGAAAAATCCGGTATGTTTAAAGTGCGAACAAAAAACAGCCAACTCCGGTATGAAGATCACGTTATTTGCCCAGATATTCCAAAA
>JBGTBE010000063.1:0-28118 GCA_041749535.1 Cryomorpha sp.
TTTTTGGAATATCTGGGCAAATAACGTGATCTTCATACCGGAGTTGGCTGTTTTTTGTTCGCACTTTAAACATACCGGATTTTTCCGGGCCAACTCCATTTTTTTATCTCAGACTATTAAACGTCTTGGACAGATGTGATCTTCTATACCAAATATTTTCGTTGAGCCATTTAAGGAGGTAGTAGGAGCAAGTGGCAATGAGTTTCTGCAAAGGATTGACGTGCTAGACAACCAAAAGAACATTTCGATAACCCGCGAAGCCGGTGCATTGTTCATTTTTATTGGAGCCATGCCGAGCAGCCATTGGCTGCCTGAGAAGGTTTTGAAAGACACCAAAGGCTTTGTACTCACAGGCCGCGATTTGCTGAACCATCCTGAATTTAAGCCACAATGGAAACGCAACCGCGAACCATTTCTTCTCGAAACTTCCGTGCCGGGTATCTTTGCAGCAGGGGATGTTCGATCTGGTGCAATGAATAGGGTTGCTTCTGCTGTAGGAGAGGGCGCCATGGCCATATCATTTGTTCACCGTTATATTGCTGAATCCTGATAGTGATGATAATATATAACCCAAATAAACATTTCATAGGCGACCTAGTACACCTTAGCCGCAGCTATACTATGGTAAAAATATTCAGGGGTGTGCTCTTGTTTGGAGTCATTTCTGTAGCGGCATACCTTTTATGGTACTTTGAATCTTTTCGCCACCTGATGGGATTCGACAGGAGCATTTTCAACTTTCTGGGTATAGTGCTAAGTATTTTGTTGGTTTTTAGAACCAATTCGGCATATGATCGCTGGCGGGAGGGAAGAAAGCATTGGGGCGCGTTGGTAAATCATTGCCGCAATCTGGCTATTCAACTACATGTATGCATTCCATCTTCTGATAAAGAAAGTCGATCCTACTTGAGTACGCGCATATCCAACTTTTGTATTGCATTTAAGGAACATTTGAGATATGGAACTGACCTGACTCAGTTGGTGAATCTTTCTGACTCGGATATGAAGCATTATGCCAAGTTCAAGCATGTACCAAATATTATCTCCTTAGAAATTCAACGTAAAGTTGAGTCTTTGCACCGTTCAGAACAAATTTCAGGTTACGATCACATCAATATAAAAATTCATACACAGGCGCTTCTCGACATTTTGGGAGCTTGCGAAAGAATTAAGAAAACACCGATACCATTCTCATATGCCGTGTTTATAAGGATATTCATATTGGCATATTGCGCCTTATTGCCATTTAGTCTTGTTTCTGAACTAGGATTCGGGGCTATATTGATAACCATGTTTGTGGCTTTTGCATTTCTTGGTGTGGAGCTACTGGCTGCCGAAATTGAAGATCCCTTTGGGCTGGATTGCAATGACTTACCTACAGGTACTATTGCTACCAATATTAAGAATGATATTTTAGAGATTTTCGACCTTCAGTTGGTTCAATCCGAAGAACCAGCGCTGTATGAAAAAATATTTTGATTTCATGTTCCATCAGCAAAGATGGGAAAGCTTATTTGGCATCAAGAAGGGATTTATTATTCGCAACAGGGAACAACTTAACCCAAAATTTCCTACATTGGATTATAAATCCTGAGCCATGATAGAAGTGAAAAAGTCTTTTCAGCATTTGTCGAAAGAAGATTTACACCAACTTCTTGATTTACCGGTATGGCTGGCGCTTTATGCGGCTTTTCACAGCGATGGAAAAATCTCCGCTTTCGAAAGGGCAGAGGCAATAAAGCTCACATATATCCGCACATATACGGCTCCAAAATCAGTTAGAGAGCTGTATAGGCTTGTTCATCACAGATTTGCAAACCGATTCGACCATCTTGCCAAGAGATTGCCACTACAGGTGCACGACAAATTGGTGTACATAAGGGTGCAACTGAAGCTTTCAAATGATGTACTCAAGAAACTCGACACGGACGTAGAGCACAGCCTTAGGGAAAATCTACTTAGTTTCTATCGCCATATATTCAATGCAGATAAGAGCTTCTTCCAGTATTTTACCCTTCCTGTCTTTACAGGACATATGGACATGAAGTTTAATAGTGGTAAGTCTGTGCTTTCAAGGTAATCAGTCATCGCCGAAGCCACTTCTACATTGCGCTTTATTCCTTTGAACTGTTCATCTAACGCGTGCTGCATGAAGCGCACTTCCTATTAACATTTCAAATTTCTTTATTGATTTCATCTTATAATTCGAATAGGTTATTTATAAAACGCTTTCCTTCAAAGTGTTTCTAAAGTCTTTCATTTGTATTCATCCACAACCATACTTGGATTTCGTATTAATAAAAACACCAACACCGCCCAAAAGGCGGTGTTGGTGTTTTGTTAACTAATCGGTTAATTCAGCCAATTGGTTATTTGGCCATGATGAACTTGTCAATTACCACTTCATTCGCAGTGGTCAGTCTGTAAACATACACACCGTTTGGCAAGCTACTTCCATCGAACTCAAGTCGGTACTCCGCATCCTTTTCTGTTACCTGATTGAACAGTTCAGCCACTCGGCGACCGCTCATATCATACACTTCAAGGGTAGTATAATCTTCTGTTGGTACACTAAAGGTCACAAAAGAAGTTCCCTGAGTTGGGTTCGGCGATGATTCGAGCACCGAAGGATTGCAAGTTACCTTAATCAAGGTAAGCACATTCGATTGTACCACACAGTCTGGCAGAACTGGCGGAACAATGGCGCCCAGATCAACTCCGCCTTTGTAGGTAATTGCTGCAATTCTGTAGGTGCCATCTGACAGACCGCTGAAGTTAAACGAACCAGATGTATTCTGATCGATAACCACTGTAGCTGTAGAGTTTAGCAATACAAACCTGGTATTCGGACCAACATTGCCACTGATGGCAACCTCAACCTGACCAGTGCATATGAGTGAAGGACTTGTGGTGGTCAATGTTCCACCTACCAGTAGAATTGCCTTCACAGCAATTTTATTGGACAAGTCATAGCAACCACTCAATTGGTCTAGGTTTGTTATACCAGCAATCGAAGACAGATTTTCAACTGAAATGTAACCCGCCTGATAGTTGCCTGCTCCAAGATTCTCTATATTGAAAAGTCCTGTTTGGCTTACAGCAACCACGTCTTGGGTTCCTTGTTCGATCATTCCGAAAACTCCAGCTCCCACATTACCAGTAACCGTAAACTGTATGAAATCTGCTGAGCCATCGCCTATACAAAGACCGGTTGTTTGATCTTCTGTCATGACAACCCCTCCATCTACATTACAAGTTACTATAGGTGTTCCTGCGCAATTACAATCTTCACCTACTGTATCATTCTCTGTATTTTCATCACCATCATCACAAGCATCGCCAATGTTTGCACCAAGAACCGGGCAGTCAAAGATTGTTTCGCAAGTGAGCGCAAGAGAATATGACCCTGCAGCCGTGCTGAAGCCGTGTACTAGAATGTAATAGGTTGTGCCAGCAGAAGCAGCGAAAGAAACCTGAGACTGAAGGCCGCAGAAGTCATCGTTGCCTGTAACACAAGCCAGAACATCACATGTTCCGGAGTACACCCTAATCTTAGAGTCGTAGGTTGTTCCGCCTCCGCACAAGCTACCAACTACGTTGGCATTGACACTAGGTGTGAATACATACCATACACCTCCACCGGTGCCATTCGTAGTTCCACAAGTCGCAACTACATCAGCAGTTGTGCCCTCTGTAGTACCACTCACTACATCTCCACAAGAAATGTCGAATGCTTCACATGCTGTATCATTGGTTTGAGCAGGAGTACCAGCACAAGTGCAGTCTTCCTGGATAGAATCACCAAAAGTGAGTGGGTCACCATCGTCACAAGCGTCACCAATGTTTGTAAGCTCATCAATACAGTCGTATGGAGTACCAGCACAACTGCAGTCTTCTTGGATAGAATCACCAAAAGTTGTTGGGTCACCATCATCACATAGGTCGCCTATGTTTGCATTCAGCTGTGGACAGTCATAAAGCACACAAGTAACTGACATGGTGAATGCACCTTCAGCAGCAGAGAAGCCGTGAACTAGAATATAGTAACTAGTGTTTGCAACCGCTGCGAAAGTGACACTGGATTGTAATCCACAAGCATCATCGTTTCCAGCAACGCAGGTGAGTGCTTCGCAATCACCTTCATACACGCGAATTTTGGTATCGAAAGCAGCCAAACCACAAGTGGTAGCTGTAACCAATCCTCCATTTGCAGGGGTCAATATATACCAGAGTCCACCACCAGTTCCATTCGTTGTACCACAAGTAGGCTGAACATCAGGAGTTGTTCCCGTTGTATTTCCAGATACATCTTCACCACATGAAATTGGTGCAGCAGAACATGGGATACTATTGTCAGCTACTGGCTCACCAGCGCAAGTGCAATCTTCTAAAATTATATCACCGTTTGTTAATGGGTCTCCATCATCACAAGCATCGCCGAAGTTTGCAGCAAGTTCAGGACAATCGAATAGATTGATTGGGGTTCCTGCGCAATCGCAATTAACAGTGATCATGTCATTAACAGTCTCAGTGTTGCTATCATCGCATGCATCACCAATATTGGCAAGAAGCTCAGGGCAATCGAAGCAAGCAGGATCCTGACTTGGTAGCCCACCTTCGGCAGCATAAGCACTTTGGCATAGAGAGTCCCATGAATTGTCACAGCAGAAAGGATCGGCAGCAATAACAGTTGCGTAGGCAGCGCTATTTACGTCGGCAAGACATCCTGGATCAGCCACACAAGTAACTACGATTGGCGTACCGGCGCATGAGCAGTCAGCTTGGACAGCATCATTTTCAGTATTCGGATCTGCATCGTCGCAAGCATCACCAATATTGGCAAGTAATTCTGGACAGTCGAATGCACATTCCGGAGCAGGGTTTGGAAGGCCACCTTGTGCTTGATATGCATTTTGACAGATGCTATCCCAGTCGGCATTGCAGCAGAATGGATCAAGCGATATAACAATAGCGTAAGCAGCGCTGTTTACATCAGCTAGACAGCCTGGGTCAGCTACACAGTCAATTACGATTGGTGTTCCGGCGCATGAGCAGTCAGCCTGGACAGCATCATTCTCCGTCGTTGGATCTGCATCGTCACAAGCATCACCAATATTGGCTTGGATCTCTGGACAATCGAAACTGGTTGCGCAAGTTACGGCAAGGGAATAGGCACCGCTCGCGGTGTTAAAGCCATGCACAAGGATATAGTAGGTCGTACCTGCAGAAGCAGCAAAGGCAATTTCAGACTGCAGTCCGCAAGCGTCATCATTACCTCCTACACAAACCAAAGCATCACATGATCCTTCAAAAACGCGGATTTTAGAATCGTAATTGGTTCCGCCACCACAAAGACTCGCGGTTATATTGGCATTTGTTGTAGCATCAAGTGCATACCAAACTCCACCTCCGGTTCCATCCGAAGTACCGCAGAATCCGAGTACATCAGCAGTGGTTCCTTGTGTAGTACCGCTCACAGTTGCGCCACACTCAATTGACTCTGCTTCACAAGCTGTATCATTGGTTTGAGCGGGAGTGCCTGCACAAGTACAATCGGCTTGTACAAGATCATTGAAAGTATCAGCATTTTCATCATTGCAGCTTGAGCCAATGTTGGCAAGAAGCTCCTGACAATCGTATGGAGTACCAACACAGCTGCAATCTTCAGCAATGGAATCGCCAAAAGTTCCTGCTATACCATCATCGCAGGCGTCGCCGATGTTTGCAAGTATTTCAGGACAATCATAAAGTACACATGTTACTTCAAGGTTAAAATCGCCTTGACCGCCACTGAAACCATGCACAAGAATGTAGTATGTTGTTCCGGCAACTGCACCAAAGGTAATTTCTGATTGCAGACCACAAGCATCATCATTTCCAGCAACACAAACAAGTGTATCGCATGTACCTTCGAATACGCGAAGTTTAGTATCGAAAGCAGAGCCACACAGGCTAGCTGTAACAAGACCAGGAGCAGTTGGAGTAAGGGCATACCATAATCCACCACCAGTTCCATTTGATGTGCCGCAAAAAGGCACATTGTCGCCAGCAGCACCAACTGTAGTGCCGGTTACTGTATCTCCACAAGAGATAGCATCAGCTAAACATGGAGCATCATTGGGCAATGGAGTACCAGCACATGTGCAATCTTCTAACACTGTATCATCACCTGTAGTTACATCGTTGTCATCACAGCTGTCGCCAATATTGGCTTGAAGCTCAGGACAATCGTAGATAATATCACAAGTCACAGAGAGCGTGTAGGGTCCACTTGCAGCACTAAACCCATGGACAAGAATGTAGTAAGTGGTGCCTGAAGAAGCAACAAAGTTAAGCTCTGACTGAAGTCCACAGAAATCATCATTGCCACCTACACAAACAAGGGAATCACAGGCTCCTTCAAATACGCGGATTTTAGAATCGTACGTTGTGCCACCACCACAGAGGCTGGCGGTAATGTTGGCATTTGATGTTGGAACAATTACGTACCAAACACCGCCAGCAGTTCCATCAGATGTGCCGCAAGTTCCCAAAACATCAGCTGTTGTACCTTGGGTTGTTCCACTTACAGAATCTCCACATTCAATTATCTCCGCATCACAAGAGGTGTCATTGGTTTGGGCAGGTGTCCCTGCACAACTACAATCTTCTTGAACCAGATCATTGAATGTAGCCGGATTGTCATCATCGCAACTTGAACCAATGTTCGCAAGTAAATCTTGGCAATCGTAGGGAGTACCTACACAGCTGCAATCTTCAAGGACAGTATCAGCATAAGTTGTTGCAAAACCATCATCACAAGCATCTCCAATATTTGCACTCAACTCTGGACAGTCAAACAATACCTCTTCCATATTAAGGGTATATGCTGTACTTTGAGGTGTTGGGAAAGTAGAAATGACAATGTAATATGTTTCTCCAGCAGAGAGTGGCAAATTGTTTATTGCCCTTCCAAGTGCGTCACTTGTTGTATGGTAAGCCAAGGTTGTACTAAATGGACAGCCGGTGAATACCCACAATCCTACCCATGTTCCGTGGCCGGTAAGTGTAATATTCAACCCTTGGTCTGTCTGTGGTGTGTAAGCATACACGACATCATCTCCATTCAGGTATGAACCAGATCCTGTTCCTGTAGAAAGAGCAGGGTACACAACTGCACTTAGTGGCTTATCAGTTGTGGAATAGTCATCGCCATATGATCCAGTGTTATCAGTAGCGGAGAATGGAAGACCATTCACCGTTAATGGAATTCCGCAGACGTTTCCGGGTGGAGGTGGATCCACGGTGGTAAATGAATAGGTCGTACAACCTTGGCCATTTCCAAATTGGTTGTAGGGAATAATCTGTATTTCATAGGCGGTAGAGTATTGTAAGACTCCAATGTTGGTGGTGGTTACCACACCCAGGTTTTGATTGTAAATCTCAATCGGACCACCTGTAACTTGGGTAGCAATTACGTTGTACCCGGATGGAGAGCCAGTTGCAGCTGACCATATCAGCGTGCCATTGATCGCTGCAGACATTGATGCATTGGCTGGGGTTGTGAGTGCTGCATCACAATTTGGAGGGGTAGTAGCTTCCTGGAATATCACGACATTGTCGAGGTATACATAATAATCACCAGTAACCCATTGACCAAAGAACCGCACACGAACGTTGCTTCCAGATGGCACCAGGCTACCAGGAATTGTTTGGTTTACCGTTGCGCAGCTTGTAGATTGTACATGATTGCCATCATTGATAGTATAGTACGTAGAGTAGGTGGTTCCTCCATCAACGGAATATTCCAACCTGAACTCACCCCATCCTGGAGGTGTGGCAGCATTGGGGGCACTAAAATTAATGACTTTGTAGTCAAAAGAGATGTCTACATCATTCCCATTTGAAAGCCAAGCCGGAGGAGCAATATTCCTTTGTTGACCTGAACTCCATAGGTTAGCCCTCACACTTCTTAGAGCTGTACAAGGCAAGGTAGTGGTGCTCGACCAGCTGGTACCTACCCAACCAGTGGGTAATGTGGTGCCGACTTCAAAGCCCTGGTTAATGTTTACTTGGGCATTTGCTCTTTCTGAAGTTATCGAAAGAACAAGTAAGAGGAGAAAGGTGCTACAGACCCCAATCCATTTTGTAAAGTGCATCTTCATAGTTATTTGGTTTGGTTAAAGGTTTGTTTCAACATTCTGAATTCAAACTCTGAATCACAAAATTGTCTAAAACGTGCACCAAGTTATGATATAATTCGCTCAATTGCCACAAAAAATAGATAAACTTATCTTGCTGCTAAAAAGAAACCCCGGCAGAATCTGCCGGGGTTCACACAATCATTGTTTACAATCTCTTACTTTGCTACCATAAACTTGTGCACATAGACACCGTTCTCAGTCGTCAGACGGTAAATGTACACGCCATTTGGCAAGCCACTGGCGTTGAACTCCATGCGGTATTCTTGACCAGATTGAATTTCTTGGTTCAGCAACAGAGCGATATTTTTACCTGTCATATCATACACTTCGAGTGTAGAACGACCACCAAAGTTGGCAGTAAGGAAAACCATGCTGCTACCAGATGTTGGATTTGGAGACGATGAAATCTCCACGTTGTATTCATAGATTGGGAAACCAGGACCTGCGCAATCAGCTACAACAACCGTGAGTGGATTTGATAAATCAAAACAATCACCAGTAAGGTCAGCAGCATTCGATCCTATATCAGCTCCATTCAGTGCACCTACATAACCCAATCTCCAAAGAAGGTAGGTTCCAGGCATCATGAAATTTGGAACAGTAGCTGTAATATTCAGTATGGTTAGGTCCTCTGAAGTTACAACCCAAACTACATTTTGCCCATTTGCACCTCCAGCGTTGCTTATACTTACTGGGATAGAAGAACCTGTGCATATTGCGCCCGTTGCAGTTGTAGAAATTTCGCCACCGTTTGCAAATTGCTCCACTACTTCAATAGGATTTGAAAGGTCGAAGCATTCACCCATAAGGTCAGCCGCGTTTCCACCTACTACAGCACCGGTAAGTTCGCCGGTCCAGCTCAGGTGCCAGAACTGACAAGTTCCGTTGCCTGGTATACCTTCAAGGTCGAATGTGTTTGACTCAGAGATGAGGATAATTTCACCATCAAGGAAAGTCACTACGTACACACCATTTTCACCAACTGCGCCTTCGAGGTCAATAACGAACACGTTAGATTCTCCATCGCTTTTGCAGAAAGTGGTTGTAGGAGACATGGTAGAGATGGTACCGCCGTCAGCGTCGCACACAGGCTCGCAATCTTCGCGTGTTACAGTGATAGGGTTAGAAAGGTCGAAGCAATCGCCGGTAAGATCAGCAGCATTTGCTCCTATCTCAGCGCCGTTGAGTGTTCCCACCCATCCCAGATGCCATATTATGCAATCTCCGGGCTCAGCACCTTCGAAGTTGAATACGTTAGATTCAGTGATGTTCAGGATGTTTAGGTCGCTATCAGTAACCACCCAGGCAGTGTTTTGGCCATTGGCTCCGTTAGTTCCGGTAAGGGTTACGGTTACAATATCATCTATGCCATCGCCTACGCAGAAGGTAGTTTCATCGTCTGTAGATATATCACCACCATTTGAGAACCACTCAACTACTGTAATTGGATTTGACAGATCATAGCATCCCATGATGTTACCCGCATTTCCGCCAATAACCACACCGCTAAGCTCGCCATTCCAGCTAATATGCCAGAAAAGACAAATACCATTACCCGGAATTCCTTCTAGATTAAATGTATTTGATTCGCTGATCATGAATATTTGACCATTGGCGTATGTCACTACGAATGCTGAGAACTCACCTTCGGCACCCTCAACGTTCAATTCAAAGAAATCGTCTGCTCCATCGCTTTTGCAAAAGGAGGTAGGTGATTGTGTAGTAAGCGTTCCGCCGTCTACTTCACATGGAGTCTGGCCTGATGCTCCTGTAGAAAGGAACAAACATATAGCCGCAAAAAAAGTAAAAATTGTAAATTTCATCTCAATTCTCGTTTTTAATTTAGATTCATAGTTGATGCAAAAGTAAAGCAAAGATTTGGACTTGTCAAAGCATTCATCAAGACAATGACATTATCAATGTCCAAATTAGTCGATGTAAAAGTATAAATAAACTTTGGATTCTCGTTATTAAGCGCTTAAAATCAAGATATCAGGAATTTATACGAAACACTCATTCATCGGCAAAGAGAAACAATGCCAACTCACTTTTGTTTATTTTCTTTCGAAACCTGATTTACTAAGACTGAGCCAATCCAGTGCAGCTCCATTTAATAAATCATCCTGAATATCAGCGCTTAAACCAGATTCTTTAATCAATTTCCCTGGTTTTAGCTCACCGAGTGGAAAAGGATAGTCGGAACCTAAAGCCACTCGTTTTGGGCCAAAAAGGTCGACAACATAGTTAAGCATGCTCAGGTCATGTACGAGTGAATCAATCCAGAATTTACCTAAATAGTGTTTTGGATGGATGGCATTATCGACTGCACAGAGATCAGGTCGAACAGCGAAACCGTGCTCTATTCTTCCAATTGTTGCGGGAAATGATCCTCCACCATGTGCAAATGCTACTTTCAAGCTCGGAAGTCTTTCAAAGATCCCACCAAATATCATAGAACATATGGCAAGTGATGTCTCTGCCGGCATACCTACCAGCCATGGCAGCCAATATTTGGGCATTTTTTTACTTCCCATCATGTCCCAGGGATGGACAAAAACTGCCATACCTAAATCTTGACATGCTTCAAAAACAGCAAAAAGCGCGGGTTCATTTAAATTCCAATCGTTAACATGTGAACCAATTTCTACACCTGCGAGACCAAGTGATTTGCATCGTTCTAATTCAGTAATAGCCAGGTCAGGGTCTTGCATTGGTATAGTACCTAGGCCTATAAACCGACGTGGGTACCGGTGTACAATTTGTGCAATATGATCATTTAAAAATTTGGATACTTCCAAGCAGTCTTGTGGTTTGGCCCAGTAGCTGAACATCACGGGCACAGTGCTGAGAACCTGCACATCTATATGGTGCACATCACACTCCCGCATCCTTGCCTCGGCATCCCAACAGTTATCTTCTACTTCTCTGAAGAACTTATTGTCAATCATCATCCTTGCACAGCAAGGCTTATGGTGCTCCAGGTTGATAAATCCTCCGTATCCAAATCTCTCCTTGAAGTTAGGAATATTCTCAGGTAGGATGTGGGTGTGTATATCAATGGTAAGCATACCCCGAATTAACCAGTTTTGCGTAGGCTTTGGCAAAATAAGTGAGAATCATGTTGGCGCCAGCCCTCCTTATGGAGATGAGCATTTCGGTCATCGCCATATTTTCATCCAGCCAGCCATTCGCTGCGGCTGCTTTAAGCATTGCATACTCGCCGCTCACGTTGTATGCAGCGACAGGAAGTACAGAATTCATACTTAGAGTCTGTATGACATCCAGATAACACAAAGCGGGTTTCACCATAAGGACATCTGCTCCTTCCTCTTCATCATGCATGGCTTCACGCAATGCCTCACGGCTATTTGCAGGATCCATCTGATAGGTTTTTTTGTTCCCACTTTTAGGTGCAGAGTCCAGAGCCTCCCTGAATGGGCCGTAAAAAGCACTTGCGTATTTCGCAGTGTATGACATGATGGACACATCGGTATAGCCATTTTGATCCAAAGCATTGCGCAAGTAGCCCACTCTTCCATCCATCATATCACTAGGACCAATCATATCAAAACCAGCTTCAGCTTGCGCCAATGCCTGTCTGGCAAGCAATGGCAGCGTTTTGTCATTGTCAATTCTCCCTTGCTCTACATAACCATCATGGCCGTCAGAACTATATGGGTCAAGGGCTACATCGCTGATTAGGTGGGCTTCAGGGAATCGTTGCTTTACAGCTCTCACTGCTTCCAGGTAAAAATTGTCGGATTTAAAACCATAGGTCCCGGTTTTGTCTTTTAGATGATCTTCAACTGCGGGAAAGAGTACAAAGCTCTGAACTCCCAGATTCATAGATTCTTCAATCTCATGAAGTAGGGGATTGAGCCCTAGCTGTGCTTGCCCTGGGAGAGATTTTATTGGGTTGGTGGCATTGGGATCATTCACAATAAACAGTGGAGCTATCAGATGCTCGGGTCCAAGATTGGTTTCTCGCACCAAGGCGCGCATTACGGGCGACTTTCGGTTTCTCCTTGGGCGGTGGGGCAGTTGTATCATTGGTTTCAATTTATCAGAACCTGGAAGCGTTCAAGGAATTACTAATGTGCATCATACTGTTTGATCGCATCTAGTAGAGAAGTAATTTCTTTTGTCAATTCATCGAGTTTTACAGAATACGCCTTCTGAAGTTCCAGTATCTCAGCGTCGCTCATGCTACGGAGTATCTCATCTTCATTGTTGTGGTGATGGTCCTCCTCACCATGGTGGTGGTGTTCACGCTTAAGGCCTGGTACGCCAACAACTGCGCTTTCCCATCCATTGAGCAAGCTCAAACTTTTATCTATACTCCGCTGCATGGATTCATATGCTGTACGGCGACTGTCACCACTTTCAATACCTTGAAGGTTGCTGTCAATTCTCTCCTTTTCATCAATCAATGTATGGTAAAGAGAATCGTACCTGTCCATAAAAGCTAGATGCACCGCAGTAGCTTCTTGAATTTTTCTATTCTCACTCTTGCCTCCGCAAGCCACCAAGAGTATAACTATGGAGCTCAGTAGAATATCCTTCTTTAACCTATTCATGTTTTTTATTTATTGATTTTTGTTTTTCCGGCACAGGATCCCATCCTTGACTTCCCCAGGGATTGCATCTGCTTATTCGTTTTATTCCAAGCCAGATGCCTTTAAAGGGTCCCCATACCCTGATTGCTTCAATGGTATAGTTTGAGCATGAAGGGCTATGTCTGCAATTGCTTCCCAGGAGTGGTGACAATGTATACTGGTACAAGCGAACCAGCAATACCAGAAATTGACTTATCACTTTCACGGTTGCAAAGGTAGGGAAAGTAAAAGCCGCTCCTTACGCTGTGATAGTCCTGTTAAGAATTCTTATCATCTATGCAATGAGCTGCGCCAATAAGCTTGGTCATAAGCTTAATTTGCGCGCCAGTTCTTTTGGCAATGCATCCTTGTGAATGTAGATATTCATGGTTTTCAACCTCACATATGCCTCGCTTGCCATAAAATACCCGCCCAGATCATTGTATTTGGTTCCCCATGAGTTTTTTACCAAATAGTACTTATCCCCATGTTGATCTTTGTAGATGCCTGTTACCTGCATTCCATGATCGTCGGTAGTTTGCCAGTCGTCGAATTGTTCTTGTCTCATGTCCTGGCTCACATCTTTCTGCTTCACCGGCGATTTAAAGGCATTGCTCACTTTTACTGCACCTGCATCATTGAATTGTTGGTTGTCTTTACCTTGCACATCAATCTTTGATGCATCTTCAGGCAATATGGCAAGTCCTTCGCGAAATGCAAACCCTTTTTCAGAAACATCGGCACCCCAGGCAAAGGAGTATCCATTCATTACGGCATGGTCCATAATTGCCATCATGTCGTCCAATGGAACATTGTAGCTTTCGAGGTGGAGCCAATTGTCAGGAATTTCAAGCATAAAGGTCTCGTAGAAAGGGTGGTGGGTGTAACTCGTTACCGATATATAGTCATCCATATCGAGGTCAAGCTCACTTGCATATGATTGAGGGGTGTATTTTTTTCCTCTGTAGGTAAACTCATCTGGCAATTCACCCAGATAGGAGTCAACCACTGCATTGTATCCTTCTTTCCAGCGTGGGGCAATGCCTTTTTGTCGGTTTTCAATAACCGCATCGGCATATGATTTCAGAATGGCATCCAATTCTGAATGATTGTGCTCTTCGCTACCATAATTTAAGCCACTATACACTTCTTCAGGTACCATCCCATATTTTTCCCACACATGGGCTGCATCTGCAAAAGCGCCACCCGCACCAAAATTGGTGTTTCCATGCATGCGTATATATCTGTCTGCCTTGTCCTTGTATGTGTGGTTCACTACAAACATTTCACTGAGATTGTGTTCTCCTTTTCCGGTCCTTATCAGCTCGCTTTCCAGAAATGCGAGCGCGCTGAAACTCCAACACGTACCTGTGCGGAATTGGTCTTGAACTGGTGTAGATTCGATTGTTTTAACCAAAGTGAAATCGTATCCACTTTCAGGATTAATTTTGATGGTGTTGCCATCTTGGGCGTGTACTATAGCGCCAACTGAAGTGAGCAGCGCACAAATTAAAAAAGACCTCATTATTCTCATAATATTCTTCATTAGGTTCGACCCGCCAAGGTAACGCTTTTTGGATGTTTGTGGCAATTGAAGAGGGAACAATCAAAACCTTATTTTTGTCGAATGATAAAACCTTCTGAAACCAAGTTTGATTTTTCCAGTTCTAGAATTGGGTACGAACAGACCGGCTACTTTGGGAAAATTGTCATTGACTACCTTTCTGGAAATGAGCAACTAGATCCTTTCTATAACCGACATCAGCATATTGATTCATTTGCATCCCAAATCAAAGAGAAGAGTATAAACTACCACCATAGAGCTGCACTCCATAGAGCATTGACAGCACAGTATCGCATGGCTGGACTTAAATCTGAAAGCCTTCAGTTGCTCTCCCAATCCAATTCCTTTACTATTACTACCGGGCATCAAGTATGTCTCTTCACAGGTCCATTGTATTTCATCTATAAAATAGTGACGGCCATAAAAACGTGCCAGTTGCTCTCTGAAGCCCATCCTGATTTTCAGTTTGTTCCTGTATTTTGGATGGCCACCGAAGACCATGACCTTGCCGAGGCCAACCACATATTGCTGCCCGAAGGCAAAATAGAGTGGACCACCACGCAAAAAGGAGCAGTAGGCCGCATGCGCACCGAGGGTTTGGAAGAAGTTGCAGAGCTGTTCACTACCCATTTGGGCATAGGCTACCGTTCTGGCGAATTGTTAGACATGTTTCGAACGGCATACCTTGGCCACGATACCGTTGCCGATGCTACGCGATGGCTTGTGCACACGCTTTTTGGGAAGTATGGGCTACTCATCATTGATGGAGATGATGCAGATCTTAAATCTATAGCAAGCACTGTTTTTGAGCGGGAATTGTTTGAAAGAGTTTCTAATAGGGCAATGGCCCAAACCAACGCCCGGCTCTCTGAACACTATACGCTGCAGGCTTCATCGAGAGAAATCAACCTTTTCTATCTCGAACATGAGAGAAGAGAACGTATTGACCCAACAGAAGATGGAGAGTTCACACTATCTGTATCTGGCGAAAAGTTTGGCGAAGCTTCTATGCGTAAGTTACTTAGTGAGCATCCGGAATGCATAAGTCCAAATGTGGTAATGCGCCCAGTATACCAGGAACTTATTCTTCCCAATCTCGCTTATATCGGTGGCGGAGGGGAGTTGGCTTATTGGTTTCAACTCAAGGAGGTGTTCGCACAATTCGATATCACCTTTCCAGTGCTGATGCTTCGGAATTCTGTGATGATGGTGAGTGATGCCGATCGGAACCGGCTGGCTCAATTGGAATTTAAAGCCGCAGACTTATTCCACGCATCTGCTGATCTGGAGAGCAAATTGCTGCAAAAATATGCTGGCCATGTCCTGGATCTTGATGGGGAGAAAGAAGTGCTTGCTTCTGCATTCAAGTCTGCCAGAGAAAAAATGCTTTCTATTGACCCAAACTTGAGCAGAAGCGCTGAGAGTGCTAGAATTCGGGCAGAAAAAGTTTTGGACAGTCTTGCCAATAAGATGGTACGTGCAGAACGACGCGCTTTAGATATTCATTTTAATCGACTTGAAAAGTTATTGAATGCGCTTTTCCCGCACAAAGGCTTGCAGGAACGCAACATCAATTTCATTCCTTTTTATGAATTATATGGTGCGGCGTGGTTTGATATGCTGATTGCAGAGCTTGATCCCTTCGGTCTAAAGTTTACAATTATAGAATCTTCTGAAAGAAAGGCCTAGACAGCCACCGTTTTGGCATTCTCTACAGGGTTGGCGTACATCATCAGCAAGAAGTTCAGGTCTTCATCACTGTTCAGGTTGGCCTGTTGAAGCCTTGATTTTATATGTTTCTCGAAGGCCTGCATCTCTGCGTCGGTGTATTCCTCTTTGTAAATACAGGTGCCATTTAGTAGGTCATTGGCCATGTAGTTGGTAGGCCAAAGTTTGTAGAGACTGTATATCTGCCGGTCAATAATTTCGCCTAAGAGCCGAAGTTTATCATTGATGTTCTGATATTCGGCCAGAATATCGAGTTCACGGTCTATGGTTTTACCAACTCCCAGGTGAATTCTTCCTTTATATCCTGTGAGACCTGTGATGATACTTTTGTAGTCTTCATCAGGCCCCTTCTCGTAGCGCTCATCTCTGGATATAGCCTTGAGTTCCCTGATTTTCAGTACATCACAGGGATCATATTCATAAGAGATAGCCACTGGAGTAATACGAAGTGACCTGAAACAAAATCTCAAGGGTTCATCACACCCAATACTTAGCATTTTGAGAAGCCCCGGTTGTGTTTTGTCCAATCCATTCTTGGTACGCCCCTCACGCTGGGCAATCCAAATGCCCGCATGTCGCTCTGCAATGGTGTGCTTGATGTAACCAGAGAGCCTCAGGCTATTGTCATAAAATTCCCTAGCGACAGTATTTCTCTTCACTACAAAATTCTTGTTCAGCCTGGTAAGGTCTGTGATAAGTTCACTGGAAAGAAGGTTGCTGCCAATGGCAGTTTCTGTGGTTGGAAACCCCTGCTCGAGCAAGAGCATATTGAGAATTGCTGAGTCCAGGATGATGTCCCGGTGATTGGATATAAATAGGTGTGATGCGTCAGGCCTTGTGTTATCGAATCCTTCGAAGGTGAGGGATTTACTGGTTCCATCTACCAGGGTTCGAACGGCTTGATGGGCCACAATTTTTTGGAAATCATCAATGGTATGAACACCCTGCAGAAGATTGTGAATGTCAGTGCTGTCAATTTCGGGATTCACGAATTTAAGCACCTGATGAAACGAAGGGTGCTCGGCGAGCCTCTGCATTGCAGCAGGCACTTCATGATCGCGGTAAGGCCTTATGTCGTCGTAAAGCTCATCCACTAATAAGGAATATTCAATTTTCAGGGCAGGTAGTTAATAGACCACGAAAGTAAGCATTTCAGTTCACAGCAAAACTCATCTGTTCATTCAGGCAGTGATTCTTATTGAAAACTTAACTTTGGTGCCATGGAAAAAGGGTTCGAAGCGCTTCGTATTACAAAGCAGTTTACCAGTGCACTGTCTGTTATGGGGCTTACCGAACCTACAGAAATTCAAGTCGCTGCAATTGTACCAGCCATGTCAGGACAAGATGTGCTGGGAGTAGCCGAAACCGGGAGTGGCAAAACACTGGCCTACCTGCTGCCTGTGGTCATGAAGGTGAAATACGCCCGCAGCGGCCATGTTCAAGCCATCATTTTAGGCCCTGCCAAAGAATTGGTCATCCAGATACACCAAGTACTTACTAAACTTACATCAGGCACTGATATTCGATCCATATGTCTTTATGGAGGTATAGGACCTAAAGAACAAGCTACGAAACTCGACGCAGGGGTAGACATTATCGTAGCTACGCCTGGGCGCTTGCTAGATCTATACTCCCGCGGGCACATTCACATGAAGGAGATGCGCACCCTGGTTCTCGATGAAGCCGATCGTATGATGGAAATGGGTTTCATGCCACAGCTCCGAAGAGTTTTGGAAATTATTCCTGTAAAACGTCAGAATCTGCTCTTCTCAGCGACATTTCCCGAAAGGGTGGAACGACTTGCCGCGGAATTCCTGGAATTTCCTACACGGGTGGAAAGTGTGGCCCATGGAAAACCTGTGGAGAAACTCAGGCAGGAGTGGTATGCCACACCAAATTTTCGCTCTAAGCTTATTCTCCTTATTCATCTTTTACAAACAAATACATGGCCCAGGGTGATGGTTTTTTGCAGCACCAAAGACTCTGCTACCCGGGCTGCCACCTATCTCGAGAGACAGAAAGTAGGAGAGGTGAGGGTAATACATGCCAACAAGGGTCAAAACTCCAGGATCAATGCCCTTGAGCTTTTCAGAAGTGGGGAAGTAAGGGTGCTTGTTACTACCGATGTCACTTCCCGTGGTATTGACATCGAAGCAGTATCACCGGTGGTGAACCTCGAACTGCCTGCAGGTCATGAAGACTACCTGCACCGTGTGGGGCGCACGGCACGCATAGGCCACGAAGGCCTTGCAATCACTTTTGCCAACGAAGCAGAGAAGTTTATTCTGCTCGATATGATCTCTCAGGTGGAAAGCACCATTGCGGAGCAACCATGGCCCGTAGCGCTCACCATGGGCGATGACCTGCCAGGCGAACGTCAGGAAATACTACGTGAGCTCGACACGCGCCGCAAAGCTGCCGACCCTACTTTTAAAGGAGCCTTTCACGAGAAAAAGAGAAAAGTAATGCCTGCCGGGGCAAAATCTAGAACGATGGGTAGGCACAAAGCAAAATAGGTGAATCATTGTTCCTACATTTGAAACGAAAGCCCTTAAACATTGCTTTATGCGAATGAGCGTATCGATTAGCCGAGTGGACAAAGACCTTAGATTTGAAGTACAAAATGAGAATGGCAATACGTTGATCGCTGATGGAAGTGTTGAGAAGAAAGGAATGAGACCTATGGAGCTGTTGCTCAGTGCGGTTGGCACATGTAGCGCATTTGATGCAGTCCATATATTAGAGAAGCAAAGACAGGAAATTCACACTTTCAGCATAGAAGTGAGCGGCGATCGGGCAGACGAAGGAGCACCGCGACCATTTACATCCATCCATGCCCATTTTAAGCTAAGCGGTATTTTGGAACTTGAGAAAGTGAAAAGAGCGGTGTCACTTTCCATGGAAAAGTACTGCTCGGTGAGCGCTACCCTAAGCGGTGAGGTAATTATAACACATTCTGTCGAGATATTGTAAACTTCTTGCATACAAGGCCGTAATATCCAGCACAAACCATAAAACTCCCCTTATGGAAAATGAATTTCTGAATGAGCTTTACAAGATAAATCAAAGCTGCCCCAGCTGCCCTTCACCTTCGGCTGTTGCTGATTTTTATGAAGACCTGCTCGGCGTGCTATTCCCTGATTTTGAGAAAAAGGAATTTTCTTCCTTCGAGGCTTTTGAGCTTCATGTGGGCCATCTGCGCCTCTCACTCCGGGAAATTTTGGCAAGGAATCCAGAACGTGGCAACTCGGATACCCATTCACAAACAGACCGTTTTTTTGAGGAGTTACCAATTATTCGAGATCTTATTGCCAGCGATGCACAGGCGATGTTTGATGGTGACCCTGCTGCACGCTCAGTTACCGAAGTGGTGCGGAGCTACCCTGGTTTTTATGCAATTGCAGCATATCGCGTGGCGCATGCCTTGCGGCAAATGGGGGTGCAATTGATACCCCGCATCATTGCCGAAAGGGCGCACAGCAAAACAGGTATTGATATACACCCGGGCGCTACCATAGACCGGTCGTTTTGCATTGACCACGGCACCGGTGTGGTAATTGGGGAGACGAGTCATATTGGAGCCCATGTGAAGATTTACCAAGGTGTAACACTTGGTGGTCTCAGCGTGGATAAGGCCGATGCAGAAGTGAAGCGCCACCCTACCATTGAAGACCATGTGGTGATTTATGCAGGAGCCACCATCCTGGGAGGCCAAACCGTAATAGGTGCACACTCAGTAATAGGCGGAAATGTGTGGCTCACGCGCAGTGTGCCCCCCCATACCAAAGTGTATTACAAAGCCGCCCTTACCGACAGTAACGGCAATACAGATACCATAGAATTTAAGTGAGCATGACCCTTGTTGACCTCATAGGTAATACACCCATAGTAGAACTGCAGCATATCTGGCAGCACCCGCGTGTAAAAATTTACGGCAAGCTGGAAGGTGACAATCCTGGTGGAAGCGTCAAAGACCGCGCCGCATATGGCATGCTCACCGGTGCAATAGCACGTGGCGATGTGAAGGCCGGCGACAGACTTGTAGAAGCTACCAGCGGCAACACGGGCATAGCCCTCGCCATGATAGCACGCCTGCTTGGACTCAACATGACGCTCATCATGCCGGAGAACAGCACAGAAGAACGCGTGCTCACCATGAAAGCATATGGCGCAGAGGTAATTCTCACTTCGGCTGAAGGAACCATTGAGTACTCGCGCACTGTGGCCGAAAGAATGGCCCGCGAGGAGGGATATTTTATATTGAACCAATTTGCCAATCCCGACAACTGGGGTATGCACTACCGAACCACAGGCCCTGAGATTTGGAGAGACACCAAGCAGCAGGTTACCCACTTTGTATCAGCCATGGGCACTACCGGAACCATTATGGGCGTCTCGAGGTTTCTGAAAGAGAAAAATCCGGACATACAGATTGTAGGTACCCAACCTACCGAAGGCTCAAAAATACCCGGCATCAGGAGATGGAGTCCGGAGTTTTTGCCGGAGATTTTTGAAGCTGCCCGGGTAGACCGCACCATAGATGTAAGCGAAGCTGATGCTGCAGACATGGCCCGCAGATTGGCCCGTGAAGAGGCCATATTTAGTGGTATGAGCAGTGGAGGGGCGCTTGTAGCTGCGCTCGAAGTAGCCAGAGACCTGGAAGAGGGTTGCATCGTTTTTATCGTCTGCGACCGCGGCGACAGGTATTTGAGTTCGGGGTTGTTTTAGGGGATATTCAATATGCCTGATTTAATTCTCGGAAGATTTCTGAAAGTAGAATGCTAAGAGCTATTAAAGAAAATTTTAATTCTAATTTTGAAATGTCCAGCTTTTGGGGAAACCTATGGTTAGAATCGCAATAATCCAGCCATTGCGCTATAAAATTTGAATTTCGTACCTATGCAAGTACACTGGTTTTCATGGGCAGTGTGAAGCTTAAGCATGAATTTGTTACAAACGAAAAGATTTTCTTCGAGGAGTATTCCCATTGTCGCCCTGTGCGTCGGCGCCATTGGCCTCATTTTAGCGAACTATTTAACTGTTGGATTCTCCTTCGGGTACTTTCCGGGAGATCTCGGTGATGCGCGACTTTGTGCGTACATACTCGAGCACGGTTTTCAGTTCTTAACTTTTCAAACCAATGAGTATTGGAATGCACCATTTATGTGGCCGGATAAGGATGTGATTTCTTATTCAGAGAATCTCCTTGGTGCGGTTCCACTTTACAGTATTTTTAGGATCATGGGCTTCGATGTCCTTACTTCTTTTCAACTCTGGTTTCTCCTGGTATTTTATTTGAACTACATCTGCTGTTGGTATTTTCTGAAGTGGCTTTTGAGAAACCCTTACGCCGCTATGGCTGGGGCATTGGTCTTCGCCTTCTCCATGGCCCTACAGTCGCAGATGACGCATGCCCAGCTTTTCTCACGGTACTTTGTTCCATTGGGATTTCTTTTATTATTAAAGTTTGGGGAGACTTTAAGCCCCCGGCATCTTTTCCTTTGTCTGTTGTGCCTTACAGGCCAGTTTTATACTGGAATTTATCTCGGCTTTATGATGATGGTTTCGCTGTTCATTGGATTCTCTATCCTTATCATAATTCACCGAAGAAAATTTTCGACACAACTTGTCAAGCTGCGATGGTGGGCCCAAGTGGTGCTCGGCTTCTTGGCGAATGCTGTATTGCTCTATATCCTGCTCGAACCCTATGTAGAACGGAGTAAAATGGTATATCCCACACCTTTCGATCAGGTGCTCTACACCATCCCTGAGCTAAAATCATTTTTGTACAGCAAGACGGGCTCATTATTGTGGAAACCATTGGAGAGCAGTTCCCTGCGCGCCAATCCTGTGTATTTCGACCATCAGATCTTCCCTGGGTTTATCGCAGTTATCTGCACCCTTATTGCTGTGGGAGTGGCAGTGGTACATTGGAAAAGACTAGAGAAAAATACGAAGATCCTGTTCATCGTTGGCTTGATTACATTTTTTATATTTCTCAGAATAGACAACTTTACGCTATACGAAACCCTGTACCACCTACCTGGCTTCAGTTCCATGCGCGCCATACACAGGATTATCGGCATCGAACTATTGTTTGTTTCTCTGGCTGTGGCATATATCTATCGGTTCATTTTCAGTAAATTGAACCCGCGATACCCCATTCTATTTCTCATCGGCCTGGTCCTGGTTTTTGCTGTTGACAATTATGTATTCCCAGAAAATAGATACAGAACCATGAAGGCATCGTCTAATCAAAGGGTAGACAGGATCGTTGCGAAAATCAAAACATTGCCCAAGGAGAGCGTCATATCGTACGAACCTGATTCCATTGATATTCCTTTTGCATGTCAGATAGATGCCATGTTGGCTTCCCAACAGCTGGGATTGAAATGTATAAACGGATATACATCTACTTCCCGGTGGGAGTATGCGCATTATTGGAATAACTTGTCGGAAGAAGGGCGTGTGCAATGGTTGCAAGCCAATTCCATTGATCCATACTCAGTCCATGTGGTAAAGTAATGCTGATTTACATCAGCCCTCCTTATTTTTATCTGCCTTTTCCAAGGCATGCACCGCCATTCCAATTCTCAATTTCGAATAGGAATACTTATTTCCCAAGAGTGAGATAAGTTTGTTCAGGTCAGCATCTTTATTTGAAGCTATTGCATCCAGAATTTCTTCCTTCTCCTTCCCATTCAGGTAAGGGGTGTGGTTGAGTTTTCCTTCTCCTATTAATTTTGCTGTATGTCCTTCTATGGTGCTCGCCGCCAACTTCCGGTCTTTCGCTACTTCCTCTATGGTCATTCCTTTCTGTAGGAGTTCTAAGCTGATACGGTACGTTTCCCCTTTCTCCTTCTTGGCTTTCTTCTCTTTCGGTATGCCGGGTTCTCTGAAAATGTTTGGGGATTTTCGCTTTTTACCGGTTTTATTTGATAGATTTTTCGGGTTCTCTTTCATGTATGCCTCCACCTTGGCCAATAGTTCCTTGCGAAGCAGCCCCAGCTTCTCACTCGCCGAGATGTCTTTGCCCACTTCCCGGTCTTCGGCAATACAAGTAGCTAGCATGCCAGCTTTAAGAATATGTGCCATACGGCTGTGAACGAGTTGGTCTATTTCATCGAGTGCGGTGAGGTAGGTTTTTACTTTTGAAAGTGTGCCCACTTCGGCGATGTGCCTAAGCAGATGTACTTGACAGCGGGTTAGGAAATCGATATAGTAGGCGGTGCCCTTTTGAATCCGTTCTTTCAGCACTTCGTAATTTCCTTCGTGTAGTAGGCGGTCTATCTGGGATTGAAATCTGGAAGTATTCTCATTTTCTGAAAGGAGCATCTCGTTGAGCTTGTGCAGGGCCACCCGCATTTCAGCGTCTTCAAAGTTCATGATACCGCCCATCTTATTTCGCACCTGCTTTATCTGATCCATTATTTCGGTAAAGTCAAATGTTTCCCGAAGGGTATGTCTGAGGAATGCACGCTGGGCTTCCTGTAAATTGGTCTGAAGTGCTTCCCGCACTTGCCTGCCTGCAGAGAAGCTCACCACATTCGGGTCGCTTGATATGGCTCCTTGATGAATAGGGGTGCGCAGAATAAGCCCATCGATGGAACGCAGTCTCGAAAGGGCCACATATACCTGACCGGGAGCAAATGCCCGCCCTACATCAATGATCGCTTTATCGAAAGTAAGACCCTGGCTTTTGTGCACTGTGATGGCCCAGGCCAGCTTTAGTGGAAACTGACTGAAAGTTCCTATTATGTCTTCTTCGAGTTCTTTGGTTCCTTCACTAAGTGCGTAGCGTTTGTTCTCCCACGTGGTGGGTTGCACAGTGATGGGTTTGCCATCGTCGTCGGTTACGAATATGGAATCCTCACCCATATATTTAACCGTTGCCAGTTTTCCGTTGAAGTAACGCCCTTCAGCGGAGTCATTCTTTACGAACATTACCCTGGCACCTTCCTTAAATAGGAGAGTTTCACTTACGGGAAATAGTGATTCTGGAAAATCACCTTTTATCGTTGCTTTAAATTTTCGTTCTTTGGCTTTCAGCGCTGAGAGCTGTGCATTGTTGATCTGTTCCGCTTGCGCGTTGTGGGTAGTGAGTGTTATGGCTCCATCCTCAGATTTGTAGTCGGGCCTATAGTGTTTATTCAGTGCGTCGATATCTTCACGTGTGCAGCAATCATTGCGCAGGTTGTTCAGCAAACCAATAAAAACCGGGTCGCTTTGCCTAAAAATCTTGTCGAGCTCAATGTGCGAGTAGCCTTCCTGCTTGAGCGCGAGTGCCTCAAAAAAGAGTGGAGATGTGTAGTACTTTTTCATCACAGCCCATTCCTGCTCTTTCACAATAGGCGGCAGCTGATGCAAATCACCAATCATAAGTAGCTGCACACCACCAAAACTTTTCGTGCGGTTGCCCTTTACTCCTTTGAGCCTGTAATCCACAGCATCCAGCACATCGGCTCGGAGCATGCTCACTTCATCAATTATCAGCAGGTCAATGCTTCGAAGTACCTGCTTTCGCACGCTGTTCAGGGGGTGCCTGCGGGCCATATCTTCCCTGGTGTAAAAAGGTCCCGGCACCGAATAATCATGGCGGTCAGCGGGGAGAAAAGTACCGAGTGGTAGTAGAAATTGCGAGTGAATGGTTACTCCACCTGCATTGAGGGCTGCAATTCCCGTTGGAGCCACAATCAAAAAGTTTTTGTGCGTGGCTTTGGCCAAATTGTGCAGGAAGGTTGTTTTACCAGTGCCTGCTTTTCCTGTGAGAAAAACATGGCGACCCGTATTGTTTACAAACCTGGCGGCGAGTGAGATAAAATCAGTTGTGGAGACTGTTTCCGTTGCTTCCATAGCAAAATGGTTGTGCCGATGAAAGTAATGAATTTTTGGGATTGTGGGTGTGTTTTGCCCTGACTGTGGCAGCCGTGGGGATTATGGTTTTTTGTTTCTAGACGGATTGTCCTCTCATGAAAGAGTTTGACATGTTACCTCTCCAAAACCCAAAAACTGTGGAAAACTACCCCCCAATTACTCCCCTCAAAAATGCCATTTTCACAGCAGCTACAGCGGCTTCTACGCCTTTGTTGCCATGCTTACCACCTGAGCGGTCTATGGCTTGCTGTTCTGTGTCGTCGGTCAGTACGCAGAAAATTACGGGAACGCCGGTTTTGATACTCACATCCTTCACACCTTGGGCCACTGCCTGGCATACAAAATCGAAGTGGCGGGTTTCACCCTGAATCACGGAACCGATAGCAATGATGGCGTGGTACTTACCCGTTTTGGCCATCCACAATGCCGCTGTGGGGAGCTCATAGCTTCCGGGAACTTCTTGTGCGTGTATATTTTCCGGAAGGGTACCTAGCTCAGCGAGTGCTTTTTGGGCGCCTAGGAGCAGACTGTTTGTAATATGACTGTTCCATTCTGAAAATAGAATGCCTATGCGGTATGGCGCCCCGGAAGGGGTTTTAGATAAATCTATATGCGAAAGATTAATACCAGACGTTGCCATGGCATCAACCGCCTACTCGCGCTATGTAAGAGTCCACATTCTTGGCCTCATTGCTCGTGGGATAGTCGGTCTTGATTTTTTTATAGTTGGCCAAAGCTTCATCAAATTTAGCCTGGTCTTCGTAGATCAGCGCCGCTTTCATTAGGTATATAGGGGCAGTAAGTGAGTTGTCAGAGTGCGATGCTGCCTTTTCGAAGTAGGAGAGTGCCTCACTATAATTGCCCAGTTCTACATATGCATCACCAATGGAACCTTTGGCTACTGCACCGGCTATGTTGTCATCGAGATCAGCGGCTTTCAGATAGGCAATTGCCCTTTCGAACTCACCTTGCTGAAGGTTGATGATTCCGGCGTAGTAGGCTGCGAGCATACCTGCATCGGTCGAGCTGTACTCGCTGGCTATGTATTCAAAGCCGTAGTACGACTCATCACCGTAGAGTGCTTTGTCGAGAGAATCAATTTCAAACCAATACTCAGCTTTCCAAATCAGGTCCATGCCTTCTTGGTTTTTTGGCTCAAGATACAGGCGTGTTACGGCGAAGTATCCGGCAAACAGCACCACAAGGATACCGGCAATAATGAGTATGATATTCTTGTTGTCATCAACAATTTGCTCGGTTTTAGAATATACCTGCTGTACATCTACGATTGAGCCGTCTGCTTTTTTTGTCTTCTTCGACATGCTGGGTGTTTATAAATTCGGAGTGCAAAAATAGACTTTTTTGCTTTCCATAACAGGTCTTTCCTGTCGGGAAATGGTATTTTTGCAAAGAACTATGATTTTAACCGGCATAAACCTTCTGAATTTTAAGAACTACACTGAAGCTTCGCTCGAGTTCGACGCGGGCGCAAACATCTTTACAGGGCTGAATGGGCAAGGCAAAACCAACCTGATAGATGCCGTGCATTATCTGAGCAATTGCAGGAGTTACTTCAACCCGGTGGACAGTCAGAACATACGTCATGGCGAAGATTTTTTTGTGATTGAAGGTCACTTTGAGAACAGTGGCGGCACGGACAAAATCTATTGCGGCGTGAAGCGGGGCAACAAGAAGGTTTTTCGCCGCAATAAGGAAGAGTACGATCGCCTGGCAGATCACATAGGCCGGTATCCAGCGGTAGTAATCTCTCCTTACGACAAGGATTTGATCAGTGAAGGCAGTGAGGTAAGGCGCAAGTTTATGGACAGCATTATCTCACAGTACAACCGGGCTTACCTTGACCACCTGGTGGACTACAACAGGGTGCTGAAGCAACGCAATATGCTGCTTAGGTATTTTTGGGAGAACAGAACCTTCGATGCCGACAACCTGGAAATATGGAGTGCAGAACTTATTTCGCTCGCTGAGAAGCTTTTTGCCGAAAGGCAGAAATTTGTCGCATTGCTGCGTCCGGTGTTTCAAAAACACTACTCGGCCATAAGCGGGCAGGCGGAGCAAGTGGAGATTCAGTACCGCTCCGATCTTGAAGATGACAATTTCTCAACACTGCTCGAACAGCATACAGATAAAGACAGGCGCACTTCTTACACCAATCTCGGAGCACACAAGGACGATTTGAAGTTCAGAATTGACGGGCATCCGCTCAAAAAATTTGGAAGCCAGGGACAGCAGAAAACTTTTTTAATAGCGTTGAAGTTGGCCCAATTCGATCTGATCAGGGAAATAACCGGAAAGATTCCTTTGCTGCTGCTCGATGATATTTTTGACAAGATTGATGATGTGAGGGTGCAGCATCTCATGAAGTTGGTGGGCGAAGGCAACTTTGGGCAATTGTTTATCACTGACACAAATGCTGAACGCATCGCATCTATTTTTGAACGCATCAGCGGAAGCTTGCGGATTTTTGAAGTAAATAAAGGAGAAGTCTATGAGTCGAAACAAGAACGAAGAGCCGCTGAATATCCTTATTGAGCGAATGCTTCGGGCCTACGGACTCGAAGATGGCTACTACGCATCGGCGGTTATCACCCATTGGGAAAAGATGATGGGCACTTCCGTAGCCCGGCTCACACGCGGTGTGAAATTGCACAAGGGTAAACTTACCATCAGCATTGACTCAGCATCTCTTCGGCAGGAGCTCAGTTTCCAAAAGGAAAAAATAGCCGACAGAATAAACCGGGAGATACTACCCGGACTCGTGAAAGAAGTTGAGTTCAGATAATATCTCCAGGTTGTTCAATGATGATTCGGCCAAAGAGCCCCATGATTATTTCGCGAGCAAGAATTTCTCCTGTATTACCATTTCCGGTGTTGTAAGCTTGTAGATGTAGACACCATTGGGAAGCATGGACCCGTCAATTTCAAGCCTTTGGGTGGAATTGGCAGCAGTCATTCCACTAAAAAGAACTTTCACAAGGCGACCATTCATATCAAAAACTTCAACGGTGGAATATGTATCATTTTCAATACTGAAAGTGATCCACGACTGCCCGTTGCTTGGGTTTGGCGCAATGTCCATCTGTATGCCACATGGTACTTTGGTTACTGTAATAAGGTTAGAAGCAACCACACAAGGCGGAATAGCCGGAGGAA
>JBGTBE010000064.1:0-25039 GCA_041749535.1 Cryomorpha sp.
TTTTTGGAATATCTGGGCAAATAACGTGATCTTCATACCGGAGTTGGCTGTTTTTTGTTCGCACTTTAAACATACCGGATTTTTCCGGGCCAACTCCATTTTTTTATCTCAGACTATTAAACGTCTTGGACAGATGTGATCAGTAGAAACCTTTTCATTTAATATAGTTCACTAAAATTTCTTGTTCGTTCTTTTGCTTGTGCACAACATCTGTATAAACGACACTCCTTCGCGACTTATGTCGTTTATAACGCTTATATACGAGGTGCTGATGCGCACCCAAATATAGCTTTTGTGCCAATACCATGGTGCCCACTCCGCTGGGCAAACGCTTTTCGGCACCAAAATATAATTCTGTTCAATTTAATCTTTGATGTATGGTGAAGGTTTACCCGGGAATCCTCCCGGTGCAGAAGTAAGGTGCATTCATTGTTAATGAAGTAAACTAAATTTGAGAAACTACGAGACTTGGGGCAGGGCATCAAACATCATTAAGTTCCGCAAGGCGCATGCCCAGCGAAGCGGTACACTGACCCAATTTATGGGGCTTCGCAAAATCAACACCCACGGAATTGCAATCGCCAACAAATGTATGCTGGCAGCAGCCATGGCATATAACCTTAAAAAGTACCTGAAGTTCACCGAAAACAGTGCGAAAACTGTAGCCCAACGTGCCGAAAAGCAATTGCTCAATTTATTTGTCCAAATACGACGTATTCTAAGCCTGAATCCAGGCTTAACATTTTAGAAAACACAATGCTCAATACAAAAATAAAGCCCGGTTAAACGGGCTTAGGTAAGGTCGGTTTTAGTGGTGAAGGGGGTTGTGCATCAGCTACCATCGTAGTGTTTAGTATTTATTTTTTCTATCAATCCAGTATGTACTTTTTACTTTTATTCCATATAAAAATGCTGGTACCCATTCATATTTTTTGTTTAGCTCTTTAACAAGGTCATTGTCGTAAATTCTCTCAAGTGGAGTTTCTTTAAGAATAGAAGCAGAAGTTATAATGCCATTGGTATCAATTTCAAGTTCAATTGAATGAGCGTTTAATTGAATGGGATAGATTTCTAGCTCCTTATCATTTCCATTTAGTTTCACAGGGCTATCGACTACGTAATATGTTTTAGACCAGTCGAAAATATCTTGGGTCTTCATTTTTAGATCTTTCCACTCTGAGTATATTTTTTTTGCTGTTTTCAGTTCCTTTTCAAAGAAATCTTGACCGAGCTTATCTAAAATTAACGAATCTAAAATGTTGTTGTAACATTCTTCGTGGCTGAATGACAAACAGCCGTAATTTATAGTTCTAAGATTATGTTTTGAGGTTAAATAATTTTCAAAAAATTGGTTGAATTGAGCGTCAAAATTCTCAAATTCTAAATAACCAAAACTTAATCCAATAGAACCCCAGTTAAATTCTCCATTTTCAAAATCTTGTTCTGCAAGTCGTTCATATACGTCACAAATAGAGTCTTTATTTGAATTTTCTGGTGGAGGAGTAATTGGAGTATTAGGTAAAACTTGTCCAAAAATAGATGTCAAACAAGCACTCAGAATATATGTTAGGGCAATTTTTTTCATATTAAGTACAACGCTCAGGCTAAGAAGCGTGCGGTCTTTGGAACACGTTAATGGCCATTTTGCTGTGATTTAGGTTGAAAGTAAGCTTCTTCAATTTAACGAGATCCCGCATGTTTTCTTAGGTGATGTTAGGCACAGCATTCATCTTTTTACAATCTTCTCGCTTTAAATAGCTCTTCTTCATAGTCGTCAAATGCATTATAAGTTTCAATTATCGTATTCCTGACGTAGATGAGTGAGTCTTCGTCCAACTGAATGAACTCTTGATCCATTTTTCCATCTTTGATTCTCATCCTAACAAACGCAAATCCGTCGAGGTCAGAGTGACTCCAATCTGCATGAACAACTAAATTTCTTAATCGACCAGATTCCTTGAGCTGTTCGACAAGTTTCTCGTGCATGGGTATTGCTTTAGAAGATCTGTCTTCTATGTAAAGAACGTAGCGATTAAACAAATCAATCTTAGCAGAATAATTCATATTTTGAGTAACTATAAGACCAACTGCATCGATATCATCTATAAAAAATTGACAGATCAGACCAGTTAATCTCTCTTCGAGCAAATTAAACTCAATCACAACGTGTCCGATATGAGATGATAAGGTCTCTAGAAATTCTTCGTTATCGCCTAGGTATTTAGTTTCGAATGCGAATTGGCGTAAAGGTGTTTTTCTTGATTTCATTTTTTAAGTTGTGCCTAACATCTGTATAAACGACACTCCTTCGCGACTTATGTCGTTTATATCGCTTAAGTGCGAGGTGCTGATGCGCACCCAAATATAGCTTTTGTGCCAATACCATGGTACCAGCCACATACCACCTTCCGGATCAACCTGCGCGGGCAGCAAGCAGGCCATATGCGTTCCTAACCGTTAGGAGCAACGAATCTCTAACCAGCTGTCAGGCAAGGAATGAGAAAGTCGAAATCCGAAAAATTAAAGTGAAGCCCCTTGCAGGGCAAGATAAAATTGCCGCCTTCTTGTGCGGCCTTCCTGGCTACGCCATTCCCCCGTTGCGCACTTCTGTATGATGGCTGCGTAGATGGCTGAGAAGTTAAAACGTCTCCGAAGCGCCAAAATAAATGCCACCGCTCTGTTTTCCAAAACCAAAATCAACCTGAAGGTTGGTTCTGGATTGTTTATCCACCTTTACCCTGAGCCCAAACCCATAGCCGGGTGCCACGGCTTCAAAGAGCTTTTCTTCGGAGAAAGGATTGGAAGCAGTGGTGATGTTGGCGAAGACCACACCCCCAAGTACGCTGGTGCATTGCGATATGGGGAAACGGTATTCGGCTTCGGTATATACAAGGTTGTTTCCCCTGTACCTTCCCTGTGTGTACCCTCTGCCCGCCCTTCCCCGCTGATCGTAGGCCAGGGCAGGGAGAATGAGATAGGGGATTTTACCCTTATCGCTAAAACTTCCCATAACCCAGAAGGCCAGCAAATGCCGGGGTGTATTCTCCGATAGGTTGTGGTAACTTCTGAATTCGAGGGTGGTGAGGTTGGCGGTATGTCTGCTTCCCAAAAATTCCGGGTTGATGCGGTAATTGAGGTTTGCATAAATGCCTTTGTAGGGGTTCACCATATTGTCGCGGGAGTCGTAGGTGACATTGAAACTAAGGCCTGAGATGAGGTAATTCTCAGTATTGAAATCGTAAAATTCAGAATACAAATAGTGACTCGTATACAATGGATTGGCGCTGATGGTGTCGAGTTTAATGTCGTGAATATTGTCCATCAAATCCAGGTGATACCCAAATCCCAGATAGAAATACTCCCGCACACTCCAGGAGATGGTTTGGTGAAACCTGTAATGGTTGAACTCCATGGGTTGGGTGAGGGAATCGAAGGTAAACTCTGTGGAATTCAGATTGAATTGGTAATCCAGCGCACCCCCCTCCGGGGCTGTAGTGCCCAGTCCATACGTTGGTTGTGAAAACAAGTAAATTCTCCAATCACCTGATAGAAACAGGCGGTTGTTCTTCAGGTATATGTTGTTCTTCACCTGAAAGAGAAACTGGTTTTTCAACGTGTAGGTCATACTGCCATTTATGGCAGAGTACAGGCTTTCCGGCTCTTTGCCCACAAAGGCGTATTGGCCGGCTATGCCGAACGCTAAACTCGTAGCAGGGTTGGAGCTTACCGAAGGGATGAGTATCAGCGAATTTTTCTTTGGGGTGGTGACCACCAACTCCTGTTTCCTCCATTTGCGGATTATGTCCGAAATGTCCATTTCCCGACATGTATCGCCCTGGGCTACATTCTGCGCCATTACGGGCTGCCGGGCCACAATCAGTGCAAGAAAGGAAAGGGCAAAAATTCTGAGAAGGAGGGTGTTTCCCATAGGGTTGATTGATGGAGGCAAAGCTACAAATCCTTACATGCTTAGCAAATGAATTTCCGTGGTAGGGATAAAGGTGATCTGGCTTCGGTTCTCGATATATCCCGCTGAAGAAGCGGGACACTCGAACTGACTTTGTGTTAGCTAATCGGAAATTCAAAATCCGTATCAACAGAAATGTCGGTCACTTCGAGTGATTTTTGACGAGGGACGAGTCAAAAATTGTATCGAGAAGGTGATCTGGCTTCGGTTCTCGATACATCCCGCTGAAGAAGCGGGACACTCGAACTGACTGTTAATTCAAGTGCCAACCTGTACACCCAAATTAAATTAAATTCGCTTGATTTGAAGTGCCAATACTATTCCAATCTCCAAAAAAATGCCAGCTGTTTTCACCCTTCGTCCCTGGAATACTTCTGATTTGAAGAGCCTGGTAGCGCATGCCAATAACCCCGCAATTGCGAAGTTTATGACCGATGCTTTTCCACATCCATACACCGAAGCGCATGGAAAGGCGTTTATAGAAATGGCGTGCAGGGACACACCCATCCATATTTTCGCCATTGATGTGGATGGTGAAGCAGTGGGCGGAATAGGGGTGCACCCTCAGCATGATATCATGCGCAGGAACGCAGAGCTGGGATACTGGTTGGGCGAGGCGTATTGGGGGCGGGGTATTGTAACTGCTGCCATCCATGAAATGGTCGAATTTGCCTTTCGTACCTACGACATAAACCGCGTATACGCACGGCCTTTTGGCACGAATACCGCCTCGCAACGGGTGCTCGAAAAGACCGGTTTCACACTCGAGGCCCGGTTTGAAAAAACGGTATTTAAGAATGGGGAATACCTCGACGAATTGGTGTATGCCATAAGGCGATAGCGCTGAAAGTGAAATAAATTTTCACAAATGGTAAACAATGTTAACCATTTCGGTTGTTTACTATACCGCACTACCTTCGCGCTTCTATGCCAAAGAACAATAGCATTCCCTTTTCAAGGGTTCTTCATTACATTACCAAAGACTATTTTGGTGCGCTCACCCACCTGCTTTCCGATGTGGCAATAGACCGGCATTTTTACCTCCTTGTGCTTATTGGGAAAAGCGATGCAGGCTACACCCAAAAAGATTTGGCCGAAGCCATAGAAGTTGATAAGGTAACCATGAGCCGCATGATAGACTATCTCGTGGAAAAAGATGTGATAACCCGCTGCATACACAAAGAAGACCGGCGTACAGTTACCCTTAAAATTATGGACAAGGGCAGGGAAATCATTCCCAGAATCAATGCGGCTTTTGAGACGCTCAACAACGAATCATTTCGGGGTGTGAGCGAGGCCGACCGTGAAGCATTTATACGTATATCAATGGCCATACGGCACAATATGAAGGATATACCCAAGGATCAGGTAATGTTTGATTACAAAAAACTTATGCAGTCTAAAAAATAAACCCATGCGCAAAATTCTACTCATACTTTTTATTGCCCTATTGGGCGCATGCACCTCAGCGGAGTCGGGGAGTAAGGCCCCTGGAAATGGTGCTATTGCCGATACCATTGAGGTGAGTGGAATCATTGCGTCGGCCGCCATTTCGCAAAATGTTATACAAACTACTGGCACCATCCTCGCCGACGAACAGGTGAATATAGTGAGCGAGATTTCGGGCCGCATAGTGAAGATTGCTTTTGAAGAAGGCGCTCCGGTAGCTAAGGGGCAGCTCCTTGTAAAAATAAATGACGACGAATTGAAGGCACAGCTCAACAGGCTGGAGTATGAGCGCGAGCTCGCTGTAGACATAGAAGACAGGCAAGGTCAGTTGCTCGGCATCAAAGCCATTAGCCAGGAAGAATACGATCGCTCATTGAATGGACTCAACGTACTGGATGCACAGGTCGCATTGCTAAAGGCACAACTGGATAAAACCGAAATACGGGCTCCCTTCTCGGGGATTGTTGGCCTCAGGTATTTCAGCCTGGGTGCAGCATTGGCCCCAAGCGACATCATCACCACCTTGCAAAGTGTGAGTCCTGTGAAGCTTGAGTTTTCCATTCCCGAAAGGCATATTGCCTCTTTGAAGACGGGAGATTTGGTAAGCTTTTCAGTTCAGGGACTGAAGGATACTCTCACTGCAAAGGTGTATGCACGTGAACCGCGCATTGATGCCACAAACCGTACCCTGCGTTTTCGCGCCAGCTACCCCAACACCAAGGGAGAACTCACGCCCGGTGCTTTTGCCAATGTGAGCGTGCCCCTCAGCGCCGCAGTTGAAACAATCTACATCCCCACGGTTGCGCTTATCCCTGTTTTGGATGGTGCTAAAGTACTCCTGAAAAGAAATGGAGTAGTGGCAGAACAAGCAGTAATAACCGGTCAGCGAAACGCCATGGAGATTGAAATTCAGCAAGGACTCTCTCCCGGCGATACAGTGATAACGAGCGGACTTATGCGCTTAAAACCCAATATGCCAGTGAACGTGAAAGTTGAGGGTACCTCTGCCACAAATACAGAAACACCATGAGCCTGCCTTCAATAAGCATCAGGAGGCCTGTACTGGCTACTGTATTTTCAATCACCATATTGTTGTTTGGAATCATTGGATTCTTCTCAGTAGGTGTGCGCGACTACCCCAGTGTAGATCCTCCGGTTATCTCGGTTTCTACCACCTATACAGGGGCAAATTCTGATGTAATTATTTCGCAGATTACAGAGCCCCTGGAGGAGTCCATCAACGGAATTGACGGCATACGCTCCATAGTGAGCACCAGCAGCGACGGACGTAGCAATATAACTGTAGAGTTCGGTTTGGACATAGACCTTGAAGCTGCGGCCAATGATGTTCGCGACAGGGTGAGCCGCGCCCAGCGCAACTTGCCACCCGATTGCGAGCCACCCGTAGTGAGTAAGAGCGATGCAAATGCAGGTGCTATTCTTTCGCTCACCGTGCAGAGCAGCACACGCGACTTGCTGAGTCTTTCTGAATTGGGAAACAACTATTTCAAGGAGCGCCTGCAAACAATTGATGGGGTGAGCGATGTGCGCATCTGGGGGGAGAAGAAGTACGCCATGCGCCTCAAGATGGACCCTGCGCGCATGGCTGCGCGGGGTGTAACACCAACTGATGTGCGCAATGCCCTCACCCGCGAAAATGTGGAACTGCCCACCGGGCGTATTGAAGGACAGAATACCGAGCTGACCATCAGAACCGAGGGCAGGCTCAACACCGCAGAGGCATTCAATAACCTTATGCTTCGGGAAGATGAAGGCAATGTGGTGCGCTTTCGCGACATTGGCGAAGCGGTATTGGCTGCTGAGAATGAACGCACACTCCTTCGCGGCAATGATGCCATTCCAATGATTGGTGTGGCCATTTCACCGCAACCCGGAGCGAATTACGTGGCCATAGCCGATGAATTTTACCGCAGGCTCGAAATCATAAAAAAAGACCTGCCTGAAGACCTGGTTCTGGGCATAGCCCTCGATACCACTGTGCAAATACGAAATGCCATCACAGAAGTGCAGGAAACCATCATCATCGCTTTTGTACTCGTGGTGATCGTAATCTTTCTCTTCCTGCGCAATTGGCGCAGCACCCTGATTCCGGTTATAGCGATTCCCATTTCGCTGATGAGCTCCTTCTTCATCATGTACCTTTCCGGGTTTTCCATAAATGTACTCACCTTGCTGGGCATCGTGCTTTCCACCGGCTTGGTGGTGGATGATGCCATTGTGGTTTTAGAAAATATATACCAGAAAATTGAACAGGGCATGAAGCCCCGCGAAGCAGCCTTCAAAGGCTCACAGGAAATAGTATTTGCGGTAATTTCCACCACGGTAACCCTCGTAGCCGTATTCCTTCCCATTATGTTTCTCGAAGGAATTTCGGGCCGGTTGTTTCGTGAATTTGGAGTGGTTGTGGCCGGATCAGTGGTAGTATCCTCATTCGTGTCGCTTACACTTACACCCATGATGAGCTCGCGGATGATGAAGAAAGGCTCGAACGACAACCGCATGTACCGAAAAACTGAGCGCTTCTTTACCGGGTTGACCAATAAGTACAACCACACACTGAACTCCTTTATGAAGTACAGGTGGGTTGCGCTGTTGCTGATGCTCTTTTCCACGGCACTTATTTTCGTCTTTGGCTCCGACCTTCAGTCAGAACTGGCACCCATGGAAGACAAGAGCCGCATACAGGTGATTGCCACCGCGCCGGAAGGATCATCCTTTGAGTACATGAATAATTTTCTCACAGAGGTCATACACAGGGTGGAAGCCCTTCCGGAAACGGAGTCTATTCTATCCGTTACTGCACCGGGATTTCGGGCGGTGCTTGCAGCCAATACAGGTTTTGTGCGCGTTACCCTCACTCCGCCTTCCACCCGTGAACGCTCTCAAATGGAGATTGCCAACACTTTGGGCAAGGAGCTCAGCGACCTTACCGATGCAAGGGTGATCATTGTGCAGGAGCAAACCATTGGCGACCGCAGGGGAGGGCTTCCTGTGCAGTTTGTTATCAAAGCCAATACCCTGGAGCAGCTCAAATTATCTATCCCGGAGTTTTTGGAAAAGGCACAGTCAAGCAGCAAATTTCAGGCAGTGGATGTAGACATGAAATTCAACAAGCCCGAAATAAAAGTAGAGATAGACAGGGACAGGGCGCGGGCCCTGGGCGTGTCGGTAATTGATATTGCCGAGACATTGCAACTCTATTTCAGCGATCAGCGCATAGGGTATTTTATACTGAATGGAAGGCAGTACCAGGTAATTGGGCAAGCGGACAGGGAGAACCGCAATGAACCCCTTGACCTTCGCTCAGCATTTGTGCGCAATGAGCGGGGTGAAATGGTGCAGATGGAGAACCTGGTAAAGCTCGAAGAAATAAGCAGTCCCCCACAACTCTACCGCTACGACAGGTACGTTTCTGCCACTTTTTCAGCCAATCCCGCCGAAGGGGTTTCACTGGGTGAGGGCATAGAGGAGATGCAGAGAATCGCTGCCGAAGTGCTCGACGAAAAGTACACCACGGACCTTGCCGGGCCATCCAAAGAATTTGCCGAAAGCTCCAGCACATTGCTCTTCGCCTTTCTGCTGGCGCTCGTGCTGGTGTACCTCACACTCGCGGCACAATTCGAAAGTTTTATCGATCCGCTTATCATTATGTTTACCGTACCGCTGGCACTGGCCGGCGCCATACTCGCCCTCTGGCTTACTGGTTCTACACTCAACATTTTCTCGCAGATTGGCATCATTGTACTCGTGGGCATTGTGACCAAAAACGGGATACTGATTGTGGAGTTTGCCAACCAACAGCGCTCCGCGGGTAAGGGCGTGAGAGATGCCATTATGGAAGCTTCTGCCAGCCGCTTGCGGCCTATTTTGATGACCAGCCTGGCAACCATCTTGGGTGCCTTACCCATTGCGCTTGCATTGGGTTCGGGTTCCACCAGCAGGGTGTCTATGGGTATCGCAATTATTGGAGGCTTAATATATTCTCTGGTTCTTACCCTATATGTGATTCCGGCGCTTTACACGTATTTATCCCGCAAAAAATCTGTTTACGATGATGGCTCATACTAAATATCTTTTTGCAGGATTGCTTCTGATTTTTTCGGAGACCTTGTCTGCGCAGGAATTGCTCACCGTAGAGGATGCTATGCGCATTGCTTTGGAGAACAACTACAACATTCGCATCTCGGCATACGATGCCCAAATTGCCGCTGCCGAAAATACGCCGGGCAATGCGGGCCTGCTACCCACCATAGATGGAAGCATAGGAAGAACGTATGACCTGAACAACACCAGGCAGGAATTTTTCAGTGGAGAAGTGAGGGAAGGCGAAGGAGTGAAGAACAACCTGCTTGCGGGCAATGTGCTTCTCGATTGGACCCTCTTTGAGGGACTGCGCGCCATCACCAACAAGGAAAGACTGGAAACTTTTGAAATACAAGGAGCATTGCGCGCCCAGGCCGAAATAGAATTTACACTTGCTTCTGTAATTGCTACTTACTACGAAGCAGTGCAGATTGCAAAGCAAATTGAGTCTATAGAAACCGCCATTGAGCTGAGCGCTGAGCGCAAGCAGCTCGCCACCGACAGGGAGCGTTTAGGTTCGGGTTCGGGCCTGGAAGTGCTGCTGGCATCGGTGGATATAAACGCTGACAGTTCGGCACTGGTAAGGCAACAGTTCACTTTTATAAATGCCAAAGCATTGCTCAACGAACTGATGGGCCGTGCCCCTGATGTGGACTTCGACATTGCAGACCGCATAGAATATCGCACCGACCTGACCTACGAAGACCTTGCCCAGAAAATTGACTTGCAAAGTAGGGAGCTTCTCCTTGCGAGAAATGAATTGGCCTTAGCCGAAATCCAGAAAAAGGATGCGCGCGCCAACTATTCACCTTCCATAGGATTTCAGGGAAGTTACAATTACCTCCGGGCAGAGAATGAGATTGGCATTTTAAGATCCAATGAGCTTTCGGGATTCACCTATGGATTTGCCGCAACATGGAGCCTTTTTGATGGCTTCAACAAACAGAGGCAAAGCAAGGTGGCCAGCCTGGCCATTGAAAGCAGAACAGAGTCTCTGGAGCAGACACAACTCAGGCTTAAAACCGAACTGTACCAGCTGTACACCGCCTATACCATGAGCACACAGCTGATAAGCATAGAGCAGAAAAATTTACTCGTGGCACAGGAGAACCTCGACATAGCCCGTGAGCGAATGCAGATAGGAAGCATTACCGCCCTTGAACTCCGCGAGGCGCAGCGCAACCTTGTAGATGCTGAGTTCAGGCTTTTTCAGGTAGAATACGAAGCCAAGGTTACCGAGACACAACTGCTCAGGCTGAGCGGTGATCTACTGCGGTAATCAGAGCTTCTTTTCCAGGACTGCAAATTCCAATTTCATTTTCGGAAGGCCAAAACGTACATCGTTGAAGGCAAATGGTTTTCTTTCACCGGTGGGTGCATAGCCCATTCGCACGTACCAGTCTATAAGTTCCCTTCGCACAGAAATCACGGTCATATATACAATTTCACAACCCTGCGCTGTGGCGAATGACTCGGAAGCCTGGAGCAATTTTTTTCCTGTTCCTATTCCCTGCATTTCAGGACTTACCGTAAGCATGCCAAGGTAGAGTTTACTGCCTGCTATTTTCAGCTCCACACATCCGCGTATTGCACCTGCTTCTTCGTATTTCAGTATGGTGGTGCCGGGCGTTTCAATGGCTTCGGCAATGGCTGCAGCATCCGTGCGGGTGCCATCCAGGAGGTCGGCTTCGGTGGTCCAGCCTGCACGCGATGAATCGCCCCGGTAGGCGGAGTTTACCAATGCGCTCAGCGCTGGAGCGTCGGTAATATGGGCCTTTGTGATGGTGCTTTCCATGGTTTCAAAAATAGGGATTGTAAGGGTACCATTGGAAGCACAATTCGGTTTTGTACAGTAGCATTGTTCTCTTCAAGCTATTTCATGAGAGGACACTAAAAAAACCATCACCAAAAACTAAAAACTACCCAACCTTTCATCCATCGGTTACGTGTGTCTTAAAAAATCACTCATCATGAAAAGAAATTTACAATTATGTTTTGCAATGGCGTTTCTGCCATTACTTGCAATAAGTCAAACAGTCAACTTCTCGGGAACGGTTTACGAGGGCAATTCGGTGGTTGCCTATGTACAAGTGAGTATTGTGGTGCCTACCACACCCATTGCCCCGCCTGATACCATCGCTATTACATATACTGATGGTGTTGGGAATTATGAATTTGAGTTGTCACAAAACCAGATGGTCGACTCTGCATATGTGGTGTCGGAAGCATGTCCAGGGCTTTATGAGCCATTTGTATTCTCTACGGTTGATGGGCAGGTAGTGGATATATACTGCAATGCTGGCAGTGGAAACGAACCGGTGCTTTATATTGGTGGAGTTCCTATGGACGAGGCTTCCACCCAGTGGTATTTTATGTCAAATTTTTCGGCCATAGCCGAAACCTATCTTTGGGAAATAGAAGGGGTGACTTACACGACTCCTGAAGTAACCCATGTTTTTCAATCTCAAGGCTATCACGATGTGTACCTCACGGTGGCTACAAGCAGTGGTGAATCCTATTCTGCCAATACCTACGTGATGGTGGGCAGCAATGTATATTGCAGTGCGCTGTTCTTCCCGATGGTCGACAGCATTGCCGACAATGTGCTCTATTTTGTGAACAGCTCGGTGGGGGAGAACCTCGAGTATCTTTGGGATTTTGGTGATGGTACTACCAGCACAGACCCTTATCCAACCCACACTTTTGGCGATCAGGACTCGATATATTACGTGTGCTTAACGGTGTATAACACCCTCTGCGCTGATTCGATTTGCATGCAAGTAGGCACTTTGGTAGATCCCAGCGGTAGCGGTATTATTGGCTACAATGGCCATCATACTCAATCCGGCTTAGCTAAGTCAGGCACTTTTGAGTTTGTAGTTGGCGCTCCCCAGGGCGTACTTTCAACCAGTAATACAGCGTTTAATCTCGAGATAAATCTCTTCCCCAATCCAACTACCGGTGATGTGAATCTCCAGATTGATATGCCATTTCAGGACAATGGAAGAGTAGTAGTGACCGATTTATCAGGAAAGATTGTACTTGAAAGAAACCTATCGGCAGGTGGTACACTCGGCATGATCAAAATGGATGTATCGCGATTGGCAGATGGAATTTACCTGGTTCAATACCAGGGCAAATCGAATTCGGGCGTACAAAAAATGGTGTTGCAGCGGTAAGCCTTACTTTAGCGACAAATTTTAAATAGGTGAAGGCGGTGGGATCAATCCCACCGCACTTATTAAAATATGGCAATAGGTACAGATGTAATCGCTGGCTGCAAAAAGGGAAGTAAGGAGGCTGTAAAAGCCTTCTATCAGGATTGCTCACCCTGGATGCTTGGGGTCGCCATTCGCTATGTCAGGGACAGAAATGAGGCAATGAGTCTGGTCAATATTTCTGTGCTGACTGCCATTGAAAAGATTGGCAAATTCGACGAGAGCAGAGAGCAGAAGATAGAAGCCTGGCTGAAAAAAATCCTGGTGAGGAAAGTAATGGATTACAAAAGAAAGAACAGAACAGACGAGGAAGTGGTGAATATCGCAGATCACGCTTCGTACAGGATTACCGCTACCAGCGAGAATGGCGAAGGCACACGCAAAGCGGCATTGCAACGCATTGTCGATTCACTTCCCGATCGAACCCGGACGGTTTTTAACCTCTATGCCATCGAAGGCTATAGCCATAAGGAAATAGCGGGTTTGCTCAAAATTGCTGAAGGCACCAGCAAATGGCATCTCAGCGAAGCCCGAACCCAATTGAAAAAAATGCTGATTGCCATGGACGATTACCGAATAATTGAAATAGTATGAAAGAGTCGGATATAGACAAGCTATTTAAGGATCATTTCAGCGGAGCCGAAGAACCAACCTTCGAGAGCGATTGGGAATCCTTTGAGACCTTGGCCAAAAAGAAAATTTGGAAGCCGGGAATACGTTTTCTGCTATCCGTTTTTGTGCTGCTTATGGCAGTGGTGGCAGGGTACTACTTTTTATCGGATGCCCCTGTGAAAGTTACTGATTCACTTCAACGAAGTGCCGGAAATCAAACCAAAACCGAAGAAACTGAGAAGGGACTGACAGACGAAATAGAATCTTCCAACTCAGCGCATGGTGCTGATTCTGTGAACTATGCTGAATCTATAAACAGTGTTGCATCTGTAAACAGTGCTGCATCCGTGAACAGTGCTGCATCTGTAAACAATTCCTTATCAACAAACGGATTGCAGGTAAATCCATCCTTGGAAAATGGCGATATATCATCCATTCAAAAAATGAAAGAAAATGAGATTTCGGCCCAAACAGCTTATGAAGGTGATGCCCATGAACAAAATGCCGCAAGAGGGTGGGAAAAGGCTGCTGAAAAAGCTGAGATTACAAATACAGCTGATAAACTCACTGGTTCAAAGTCAATCGAAACGTTGAGCCATTCATCAGCTGAGAATAAATCGGAAACCCAAACCCGGAAAGCTGATAAGCCAGGTGAATTGAGTCTGGCAGTATTGGAAAATACTTCAGCACCTGCATCATCCTCAGCCAATTTAAATGTCCGTTCCGATGTCCAATCTGTCTTTTCTCCTCAATCGATACCCGAGAATGAATTGATGGCAGCGGAACTTTCGTTTATGAACCCTATAACAAACAGCACAATTGATACTCCCGAAGAAGAAAAATCCATTATGAATCGGGAATTTAATCCTTCGGATTTGCCCGGAGCTTTAACGTTCGGTTTGTTTTTTGGCCTTGAGCAAAACAGTATTTTGAACACATCACCCTTTATGGGTGTGAATGCCACTTTGCAACGCACACGCTGGAGATATTCTGCAGGTATTGGTTATCAGCACTCAGGAAGACTCAATTGGATACAGGAAACCACATCGGAAAGCTATGGTTTTGACCGGTATGAGACTTCTGTAACCTTAAGTACGCAGACTATTGACCTGCTGATTATTCCCGTTTCGGTATCCCGCAATATTGGAGGTAGAAGCGACCTGTTCATCGGAATCACCTCTTCCTTTATAGTAAATGCAAATCAGGAGTTGGTTTCATTTGCCGATGTGAATCCATCTGCAAATTCATCTGAAAGTGGGTATTTGTACAGCACAGGTGCACCTGGTTTTATTTATTTCCTGTCAGGTGGCTATACATTTCACGCAAGTGAGAAATGGAAACTGGATGGCGGAGTGAATTACTCCTTCCAAAATTGGGATACATCATCCCACCAAGCTTATGGTGTCTTTTTGCGCACCTATTATATTTTCAGGTAATATGAAAGTAACCCGTATCATAGTATTGTTGATTGCGGTAGGATTGGTTTCCTGCCAAAAGGATGAACTTCCCAAAGGAAATACTTCCGACCCTGCCTTCACTTCTGTTTTCGATTTCAATGGAGAATCCTATTCCATTTCACCAGGGGAAATGGGACTGATTCAAACAGCAGATTTTGAACTTCAGGATTCAGGGATGGTTTTCACGAGCACAGTATCGGATCCGTCCTGCACTCCCTGCGGCCCGGGTTTTAGGTTGATCATACAATCACCACCTGGGTATAGCTTCGAAGAAGATGATGATTTGTACGCTTACTTATGGGATTGGACATACAGCATGGGAACTCAAGGAACCGCAACTGCCTTGCAAGTTACCGCAACTACTGCTCCATTTTTCAACAGCGGATTTTGGTTTTTAAATGGTGCGCCAATCAATACCCAACCGGTGGACTCAGTTAGTTTTACTGTGCTTTCTGCGGGCCTATTCACATTGACCTTTGAGGATATCGTACCTTCATGTCAAATGGTCGAAATGTCTGCGGAGAGAACAATGGTATTTGACGGGGAGAACGAACCTTGCTATGGAAATATCTTCAATTCGAATTCACCTTTCACCTATATCGCAGATCCGGGGCCTACATTCAATGTAGATTCAATTCTATATGAATGGACGGTTGGGGATACAACATATTTTACTGGAAATTTTAATCAACTCTTTGCACAGGAAATATCAAATACAAATGAAATTTGTGTGCTCATGACGGACTACCAGGGATGCCAGTCAGAAGCATGCATGAAAGTGGTTACAACTCCAATTGGAATGGTAGAGTGTGGGGCTTTGATAAATATAAAGTCTGTAGATGTCAATACCATACAGCTTGCGGATAGCGCTGCCATGATGATCCTGGAGTTTACGGATGCCAATGGCAATCAATATTCAAATGAAGGATATATCCAGAACGATGCAACTGTTGAGCTGCTTGATATATCTCCATACACCGAGCCCACACAGCCCGATGTAAAGTTTGCGAAGGTGACCTTCGGGATCAACTGCCAACTCTACAATGCAGAAGGCATCGGATTCCCGTTTTCAGGGTTGATTCAAACAGCAATTTCGTATCCTTAAAATCTTAGGATTTGTACAAAGCCATTTATCCCAATCTGTATAATTAATCAACAATGACCACCTTGGAGCGTGCTTTTAGTTGACCTTCTTCGACCACCTGAACAACATAAATTCCTGCTGGAATGTCTTTTGGCAGGGCATCAATAGCACTGCCTCTGAGGTGGTGATATTCATGAACCTTCTCGCCCAGCAAATTTTGGAAAATAAGGGTGGCGTCGTTTAATTGAAGGTTTGCTTGAAATGACTTGTGGCTCTGTATAGGGTTAGGATAAATTTGAAACTCAGCTGGCCCCCAATTTTCATTCACACCCACTGTATTTCCAATTTTGGCTATGAAAGCATCCCACTCGCCTTCATGGTACAATTCAGTGCTGCCAAAGGTCAGCACATTGCTATCGAAAAAACCTGTAATGTAAGTCTCCCCGGCGAGATTGGTCGCCATATCTTCAGGTTGATCCTGCCCCGTGCTTCCCGCCGAAAGTACCCAATTCAGTTCCCCATCGGGTGCGTATTCCACCACGAAAATATCTGTGGAACCTGCGCTGGTAATTGTTGAATTTCCAAAGGTGCTCATTGGACTGATGTGATGCCCTGTGGCGCGAATATTACCATTGGGAACCATAGAAATATCCCTGCCTTCTTCCTGAAGTGGACCACCTGCGCTTTTTGCCCATATTTCGTTGCCATCCTCGTCATACTTCGCAATAAAGAAATCGTTGTAAGAGGATTCACTGGTATTGGTGAGCATTGTGCTTCCAAAACCAATCCCATCTCCGTAGAAGGAACCGGTGATGTATGCGTTGTCCGCATCATCAACCGCAATGCCAAGTGCAATGCAGAGTGAAGCTGAGCCGTTTCCGACTCCGCTCTTTGCCCAAAGCACATTCCCCTCAGGGTCGAATTTTGCAGTGAATACATCCTCGCTAAATACATTGGTAAGTTGAAGATTGCCTATGGAAAATGTACTGCTCTGGTAATGACCGGTGAAGTACACTTCACCATTGCTGCCTACGGCAACATCTCGTCCCCAATCTGCTCCATCACCACCAATATCCATTGCCCAGAGTGCATTGCCCTCCGAATCGTATTTTGCGAGGAACGTATTAAGTCCGCTGTTTGAGTTATTGATTGTGATTGAACCAAAATCCAGAGAAGTGCTGTTGTAAAAACCTGTTACATACACATCACCTTCAGCTGTGCATTCAATACCATGAAATTTGTCTCCACCCGATTTTCCTACACCAAGTGCATACATCACATCGCCGTCGGGGCTGTACTTCGCCAGGAAGGCGTCATCAGAACCTTGTGTAACCAATGTGATGTCATCGAAAATGAGTGACAGACTTCCAAAATAGCCAGCGATATACACGTTGCCATCAGGATCGATTGCCATATCATGGCAGGAAATGCTTCCGGAACCTTCCGAAGCCCTTGCCCATAATACATTGCCCGCTCCATCGTATTTTACAAGGTAGAGATTTGTAAAACCAGTGCTGTTCAATGTAAAATCGCCAAACGAAATGGTGCTGCTGTTGAAATTGCCTGCAACATACACATTGCCGTTTTGATCGGTCTCCACCGCGCGACCTATATCCAGCTCATTTTCACCGGCAGATACCGCCCAGTCCCATCCGGAGTTTTGGGCTGCGGATGTGATGGTTGTCAATAAAAGCACAATCAGTGTAATTCGACTCAGGGACTTCGAGGGCTTAATCATAAAATTAATTTAAGTGATGTAAAAAATATTCGGACTTTCAGTATGGGCTATAATGGCAATTCTGCGCTCAGAAATATTCTCAGTCAACAACTGAAATTTTCACTGTTTCAAAAGCTTCTGAACTGCGAACAACAAGTGTGTACAGTCCCGCAGCGATTTTCGAGACATCCAATGCCTCACCACTGCTCAAAATTTCTCTTATCAATACTTTTCCTGATAGATCAAGGAGAATCACTTCCAAACTGCCTTCTGAATCTTTGATGTACACAAAATCTTTAGCAGGATTGGGGTAAGCCAAGATCCCATCTTTGGGCTTTACATCTGAGGATGCCGTGATGCTTGGTTTGATCTTCGTCACGAACACATCGTCATGGCCTTGAGAGAAGAAATACTGTTCGCCGAAAGTGGCGTAGTTGTGTCGAAAATTGCCGGATACAAAGATATTTTGACCATCGGTCACGATGGCATTGCCAAAATCATTTTCAAAGGCACCTATGCGATCGGCCCATTGGTATTGGCCATCGGTATCCAGCACCGCGATAAATATGTCGGTACCCAAATGGTCGTCCAATTCGACAACACCTTCGCCTGGATCGAAGTCGCAGGCTCCCGTGGCGTATCCGGTAATGTAAATCAGCTCCTCAGATACCGAAATTGCATATGCGCTTGCGCTTTGACCTCCTTCGAATGCTTTGGACCATATGAAATCCCCGTTTGTGTTCAACTTCAAAATAAATACGTCGGCCCAGCCTAGCGGAGTGGTCATTTCGAACACTCCGGCACCAGGGTCAAAGTCAACCGTAAGTGCAAAGCCACCTGTGGCGTAAACATTGTCGGACTCGTCCAACCCAATTCCCCAAACCTGATCATTGGCCGGCCCACCAATGCTTTTGCCCCAAACGAGTGCTCCCTCACTGTTTAGTTTCATTATGAAACCTTGCCAATCTGTGAGGCTACCATTTTCAAAAATTAATTCACCCGCCCCGGGATCGCAATCAATGGTTCCAGAAAAATACTCGCCCGCAATAAGGTCTCCATCACTATTGACAGAAACAGAAACGACCTCTTGCAATCCATCACCAGCGAATTGACGCGCCCAGATGTAGTTGCCATCGCTGTCATATTTGGCTACAAAAGCATCCCAACTGGTGATGCCGTCATTGGTAATTAGTTCGGCCACACCAGCACCCGGGTCAAAATCTACGGTATTGGTAAAGAATCCACTTACAATGATGTTGCCATCAGTATCCACCGTTATGGCTTGCATATAATCTCTATAGGTTCCACCAAGGGAAAAGGCCCAGAGCAAATCACCTGCAGGGCTATATTTAGCAAGAAAAGCATTAAACTGACCGTTGGAAGTCAACAACCATTCTTCATCTCCAGGAAGGAAATCAACGGTTTCCTTAAACCATCCACAGGCGTACACATTGTTCTCATCATCAGTGTGCACATCGAGTACCCGGTTTCGACCACCGCCGATTGATTTGGCCCAAAGATACTCCCCGTCTGTATTGAGTTTGCTGATAAAACCATTCTGGAGTCCAACCCCGGTGATAGGTGCTTCGCCCCCTTCACTTGGGTCAAAATCTACAGTGAATAAAAACTCTCCGCCGGAGACAACACTGCCTTCGGTGTCTAAAGCAATGGCATAGGCATAGTCCACATTGCTGCCGCCAATTTGTGCTGTCCATTCATACTCATATTGCGCTCGTGCCTGCAGGGAAAGTATAATCGCAAATAGTGTGAATACAGTTGTGGTTTTCATAGTTGATCACTTGATGGGAATAAAATCCCTTCAAAATTGCGTCAAAGCATATAACCTTTTGGTATATATTGAGCCAACGGTGCGTTATTGAGTGAGCGTTACGAAGTGCTCTCTTACATTCAATCTCTGAAAAGTTAAGCCCTAAATACCGGTAGAATCACCTCACTTCATAGAATCCATTCAAGATGTACCATTCGAAAACCAGCCGCCCACAACAAGCGAATGTGCAAGTTTGTCAGGTATTCCTTAATGGCAGGTAATTTGGTGACATGCCGTTTCAAGCACCAATCGAACCCTATGTGCCATACTGCCAGTCAGCACAATCTTTTATGAAGCGTATTCTCATTTCACTAACCATAATCATCGCAATTCTTATGGGTACCATTGTATACCTAAACAGTCCTGTATTTGGAAAACACCCAACAGGCGAACGCCTCGAACGCATACTTAAATCACCCAACTACAAAGAGGGCGCCTTTCAGAACCTGAGTCCTACGCCCGACCTTACTGACGGCGCAAACTATGTGAGTGTGATGTGGGAATTTATTTTTGGAAAAAGCAAACGGTCCTCACCAGTTGACATCATTCCCTCTACGAAAACGGACCTCCTGTCACTCTCTGCAGATAAAGACATATTGGTTTGGTTTGGGCACTCTTCCTACTTTATGCAGATAGATGGGGTGCGCATTTTGGTGGATCCTGTTTTCAGCGGCAGCGCCTCACCACTCTCCTTTACCACCAAAGCATTCAAGGGCACCGACAGGTACACCATCGATGATATGCCCGAAATAGACCTGCTCTTCATCACCCATGATCACTACGATCATTTGGATTACAAAACCGTTGCAGCCCTGCGCCCAAAGGTGAAGAAAGTTATTTGTGGTCTTGGCGTGGGCGCCCATCTGGAGCATTGGGGATATAAAAGTGATGTGATTTTTGAAAATGACTGGGGAGATCGGATGGCTCTCGAAAATGACTTCGTGGTGCACACGGTAACCTCAAGGCATTTTTCCGGAAGGTTGTTCAAACGCAATCAAACCCTGTGGGCATCATATGTGCTTCAAACACCGCAATTGCGCATTTTCATTGGTGGCGACAGCGGCTACGACACCCATTTTGCTGAAATCGGAAGAACTTTCGGTCCGTTCGATCTCGTAATTCTGGAGAATGGACAATACAATAAAAGCTGGAAACACATACATCTGATGCCCGATGAATTTCTTCGCGCTGCTGCGGAACTCAATGCTACACGAATAATGCCCGTGCATTCTGCGAAATTTGTATTGGGCAACCACGCATGGGATGAGCCCCTGGTACTGCTTACCGCAAATAACCTGGCTATCCGCGCGAATCTGGTTATTCCCATCATCGGTCAGGAGGTGCTTTTGCGAGACAGCACCCAAGAATTCACCGAATGGTGGAAGGGTATAGAGTAAGATTTACACTAAATACTTAAACTTGCTCAGCTGCATTAAGTCCTTTTACCTCCGGTGGTTACCGAAGCATGATTGCTGCTTCGATACTGAAGGCGCGCGGATATGAGAATGTGGTAAATGTGCAGGGTGGATTCAAAGCGATTAAAGAAGCTGGCGCGCCTGTAACAGCGTACGTTTGCCCCACTACCATCAAATAATTTGTTGCAAACTCAATAATCTTAAAATTCAGGAACTTTTTATGTGGGAAATGATCTCAAATCCGTGGCCGTGGTATACCTCGGGCGCAGTGATAGCTTTTGTGATGATTCTGCTGATTTACTTCGGCAAATCGTTTGGATTTTCATCCAATTTCCGAACCATTTGCGCGATGGCAGGGGGCAGTAAGCAAAGCGAATTGTTCAACTTTGACTGGCGTATGCAAATATGAAATCTGCTTTTTCTTGTGGGCAGCATCATTGGTGGTTTTATCTCTGCCACCTTCCTTTCGGGAAATGAAGCAGTGCAAATTTCGGAAGCAACGATAAGCGACCTTGCAACGCTTGGCATAGCAGCGCCTGAAGGATTACAATTTACAGATATTTTCTCTTGGGAAGCGCTGCTCAGCGTTCAGGGATGGATTTTGCTTGTCGCTGGTGGTTTTCTGGTAGGTTTCGGATCGCGATACGCAGGCGGCTGCACTTCCGGACATGCAATATCAGGCATCAGCGCACTGGAATTACCTTCACTGGTTGCAGTGATAGGTTTTTTTATCGGCGGACTCTTTACCACGCATGTACTTTTTCCACTCATATTTTAACGTCATAAGCTCCATCAATGAAAGCACTCAAATACATTCTGGCAGGCATTCTCTTCGGTATTGTTATGACCAAGTCAGAAGCCATTTCATGGTTTAGAATTCAGGAAATGTTCAGGTTTCAAAGTTTCCATATGTATGGGATTATTGGCACTGCGGTGATGATCGGTGCACTCGCAATTGCACTGATAAAGAAATTTAAAATTAAGGATATCAAAGGGCAGGAAATTAATTTTCCACCCAAAGAAAAAACGTGGATGCGGTATATTATCGGCGGCACCACATTCGGTATGGGCTGGGCGCTTACCGGTGCTTGTCCGGGGCCTATGTTTGTAAATCTGGGATACGGATATCTGGTATTTATTGTGGTAATTATCGCAGCCACGCTGGGCACCTATGCCTACGGCTTCATTTTGCGCAAGCTGCCGCACTAAACGGCTACATACGTCTGCGCAGGTGGGGAGAGCGCTTTCGCGAAATAGTGATGTGGCCGAAACCCTGCACCTCAACCCCCACACCTTAAAAAAACACCGCAAAACGTGTCCTGAATGACACAGGCCTGCAACACCTGTGACTGATGCCATGTTAAGTTTCGATGAATTTAATCACTACAGTTGCCGATGTCTCCAAATTCACATATTTTTAGCTCTCGGCTGAAATACCCGGCAGCCATTAAAGACCAATCTAACCAATTTCAAGGGTTATGAAGTATACGAGATACCTTCTTCCGACCGCTCTGCTTGTTGCAGCAGCCCTCACAGGCAGCGATGCCTTCGCCCAATCCACGATCTATTTCGACTTGAAGCAAGGGGCCCGGCCGTGCCCTACCGCACAGAGTCAGGTGGTTGCTCCAACTGCAATTGAAGCAGACATCCCACAGGCAGTTGCATTCCCCAACCCCTTCTCGGATGGGGTGCAGGTAAAGGCCACGGCGGGCATGGAGGCCATCTCCATACACGACATTTCCGGCAAGGTGATACAGCGCGTTGATGCGCTAGGCCTGGCCGAACTAAACGTGAAAACCGATAACCTGTCCAACGGCATCTACTTCTTTATCATCGCATTTGAAAACGGTTCTAAAACATCCCTGAAGCTATGCAAAACGTACTAAGAACTGCTCTGCTGGTCGCGTTGGCCTGGGTGTGCGCTTCCGCAAATGCACAAGTAACACAACATACCGTTTGCGAAGACGAACCGGTGCAATTTGCCTTGAAAAACGCCCCGAATACCCGCGTGGTATGGGAATATTCGCCCGACGGAAAAGAGTGGACCTTGTCTGACCTGACCGACGGCATGCCAGCCCCAGCTTACACTGGCATGGACGGATATTACCGGGCCTCATATTGGGACGAAGCCTGCAATGCCTACCAATACGCTCCCGTGCAGCAACTTACTGTGCGCCCATTTGCCGAAAGGCTGGTGCTCAACAAAGCGCCCTATTCCGGCGCAGGTGGCGGTGTGCTTCTCTCGGCAGAAGGCAGAAGAGACCTTAAGGAAGTGGAGTACATAATCAATGATGAGGCGGTGCAAGGCAAAGCAAGTGGCTTTCACATACCCGCTGAAAAACTACCCGCAATCGTATACGCCCGCAACCCTGAAAACTGTGAGCAAAGCCCTGTGCAGCTCATCACCCTTCCTTCAGGTGATGCGAAATGCAACGTAGCCGGTGGTACGCTGAGCACTGGTAGCGCTACCCAAAATCTCTGTCTTACAGAAGGGCTTAAAACCATACAGCTCAACGTGAGTGGAAATGTAGGGGCGGGCCGATTTGTGCTTGTGGAGTTTGGTAGCTTGAATGTTGTGGCGAGTAATACCTCGGGGTTATTTACCATGAATAGCTACCCACCCGGGAATTACCTGGTGGCGCATGTAAGCCTCACCACTGCCCAGGAGTTTATTGGGGTTAGCGAGCCTTCTCAACTACCTTCCTGTAATAGCATCAGCAATACAATAGCCATTTCCACCCTTGAAGTGAGCAGCGGCGCTATTTCAGCCAATGGAGCCACCGCTTTGAGCGGCGGCAGCCTGAGCTTTTCAGTTACAGGCGATGTAGGCCCAAACAAACGCTGGGTGTTGCTCAATGGTTCGGGTACGCAAGTGCTTGCTATCAATACCACCGGGGTATTCTCATTCGATGCCCTTAGCCAAGGTACATACCGCGTGGTGCATATAGCCTACGGGCCCGGATTGAACCTCGATCAGGTTAATCCACAAAATCCGCAAGGATGTATTGCAGTATCGAATATCATTGCGGTCACCATCATTGAGACAAGTTACCCAGCGGGAAGCGTGTTTTGCGGCAACGGACCAACAGCCTTAGTAGAAGTTACAAATCCGGTAACAGGTAAAATATGGATGGACAGAAATTTAGGTGCGACGCAGGCGGCCACATCCAGCACTGATGCCGCCGCTTATGGTGATATATACCAATGGGGAAGAAGATCAGATGGCCATCAGTGTCGCAATTCAGCAACCACAACCACCTTAAGCACTACCGACCAGCCTGAACATGGCCATTTTATCATTCCACCAAGCGTTCCTTTTGATTGGCGCAGCCCTCATAACGACAATCTGTGGCAAGGTGTGCTTAGCGTCAATAACCCATGTCCATTAGGATTCCGCTTACCTACAGAGTTTGAATATAACGTAGAGCGTGTAAGCTGGAGCAACAATAATAGTGAAGGTGCCTTTGCATCTCCGCTTAAATTTACCGTAGCAGGAACCCGGAGTGCACAAAATGGTGTGCTCCTCGAAGTTGATTCCAAAGGATACTACTTGAGCAGTACGTTAGCCGGTACTTCCGCCAGGCGCCTGTACTTCTACAGTAGCGGATCCTATACATACGCTAGCTTCCGGGCTGGTGGAGCCTCTGTGCGTTGCATTAAAGACTAGCCCTGAGCGGAGTCGAAGGATTGACCCTTTGATTTATTTGACAATTTGCACGCTTCAAGTGGCTGTCCTGCAAGGCAGCCATTTGCCAATATCACCGGCCTGTGCTGGGCGCTTACGGGTGCTTGTCCCGGGCCTATGTTTGTAAACCTGGGATACGGATATCTGGTATTTATTGTGGTAATTATCGCAGCTACTATGGGCACCTTTGCCTATGGGTTCTTGATGAAGAAGTTGCCGCAATAATCATTCACATAAATATGAGCATCGCGATAATAAAAACTACAATTATTACCAGGTATTGCCATATATCCGGAAAGTAGATTAGGATATAATCCCAAATTTTTTTTGGTTCCTTTTTCATCATATTTACAGATTTATCCACACATCTGTCCAAGACGTTTAATAGTCTGAGATAAAAAAATGGAGTTGGCCCGGAAAAATCCGGTATGTTTAAAGTGCGAACAAAAAACAGCCAACTCCGGTATGAAGATCACGTTATTTGCCCAGATATTCCAAAAATT
>JBGTBE010000065.1:0-1879 GCA_041749535.1 Cryomorpha sp.
CAGCCCCAGCTTCAAGTGCGTTTACTGCCTTCTGACTGGTATTAATTCCTCCTCCCACGATCAGCGGGACTCCAACGGCCTTACGGACGGTTGCTATCATTTTGGCGCTAATCTCTTTATCAGCTCCACTTCCTGCATCCAGATAAATTGACTGTAGTCCAAGCATTTCACCTGCCATAGCCGTACACGCCGCCAAGGAATATTTATCGTCAGGAATAGGTGTAGTGTTACTGATGTATGCAACCGAGGTGGTGCGGCCTGAATTAATAAGCAAGTATCCAGTGGGAATTACTTCAAGTCTAGAATTTTTGATTATGGGTGCCGCAACGACATGCTGTCCGATAAGCAATTCAGGGTTCCTTCCGGATATGAGTGATAAAAAAAGTAAGGCGTCTGCAGACGGCTCTACTTGCATTGAATTCCCTGGAAAAAGTATAACAGGAATTGTAACATTTTCCTTAATCAGATTTACGACCAACGACAGGTTGGATGTAGTAATCAGACTTCCACCAACAAAAAAATAGTCGACACAATTCTCACTTGCCAGGTTGATGAGTTGCAAAAGCTTTGATTTATCCTCGGCCTTATCGGGATCAACCAACACAGCAATTGATTTTTTGCCTTGCCGGTAACGTGCACGAAAAGTTTTAAGGATGCTCATTGCACTTACTTTTCCTTCTCAAACTGAGCTTGTAAATATTCCGAAAGCTTTTCCTTGGCAATTGTCAGTAGAAAAACCGCTACGTGACTTGCCAGTGCGGATCCGATTTGTGATGCAATCCCCGGTGACGAAGACCCATCTACCGAAGTATTCGTTTCGGCCTTTGAGGTATCCATAGCTTTAAGGCCTTTGGAGTTTTTCTTAAAGGAAGAACCTGAAAATTGACGAACCAACAAATACGCAACAGCCAATGTTCCCCCGATTATCAGCGCATTTGTGATGATCCTTTCTGACCGCTCGGAAATGGTTTTTACCTCTGCCTCAAGGTCCTGTCGATACATCGCAGACTTTTTTAACAGCTCCGCCTTTGGATCATTTGACTCAAGCAAATCCATAATGATTATTTCTTCTTTTTCTTCATTCTTTCCTCCAACTTCTTTTCCAGTAGTTCAGTGATTGGATTCCGAAACAGGAAAACTATAAGCCCTACAAACAAATAGAATGAAGCAACAATGGCAAATCCTCCAAACATCCCCAGCGACTCGCTTGCCTTATAGGCAGCAGCTACGCTTATCAACAACACGAAAAGGGTGAACACAGCAATCATGATTACCGCCACCAGAGCCTTCGCAAGTCCTTTCGCGACCTCCTCTTTTATTTCAATTTTGAGCAGCTCGATACGAGCCTCGACGTAGCCGGTGACATTGTCTACCAGGCTATCCATTTTTAGAAATTTTAATATTGTTTCTTTCAGCACTGTTAAAGTTCAAGTCATGCAATATAATGAGAAGATTTGAATTCCAGGGATCACTGTTCTTCAAACCGAACCAATTTTTCCGCGACAAAAACTTCCCGCGATGGTTCAAGCACTTCGTGCCTCAGCACGATTTTATATGGTGCACTAAGGTAATACCGATGCCTGACGGAGCCCGCCCTTTTATACGTAATGTCACACACATATACGGAATCGAACGTCAGTTTTGATTCCGCCAATGACGGCAATATCTTGTCAATGCACGACGTAAATATTCCGTTTTCATCTTCTCCGTCCCAACAGAAACCAGCTCGGTTGAACAAGAACATCTTCTTCCCCACAAACAACGTATTATTCTTCACCGAAACCGGGAAGATTATCGAGGGTTCGTCTTTAATATTTCCACCCTCCCCTTCAAATCGAGTCCATTCTCCTATCTGCGTTCGGGTATTTAGTCGCGATAC
>JBGTBE010000066.1:0-69713 GCA_041749535.1 Cryomorpha sp.
TTTTGGAATATCTGGGCAAATAACGTGATCTTCATACCGGAGTTGGCTGTTTTTTGTTCGCACTTTAAACATACCGGATTTTTCCGGGCCAACTCCATTTTTTTATCTCAGACTATTAAACGTCTTGGACAGATGTGATAAAGGATATCAATTTCATGTATATTTATTCGAAGTAACTAAGCAAGGTGTGCCCGGTATGCTTTTACATTCTGATACAATTGTAGTCCGTAAGGTTAAGAATACTTTGAGGATTGACAAACAGGACTTAAGAATGGAACTTCCTGAGAAAGGAATTTTCATAGGAATAAAAGCATTTGATGAAAATCAAGCGTATTCGGACTCACCTCATCTTGCAGTCTCTAATAAATCAATAGTGCCAAGAATGTATTATAACTGGGATGGCAACTGGAGAGAATACGACCTGAGTTCTCTTATCGCTCCTTATTTTCCAGTTTTAATGATTGGTTTGAAGGTAAAACCAATTTAGTGCCTTTGCTTCAGATTGGATATTGATTGTATGTAGCGCTGGCATTTTCTTATTTTCACCATCCTCATGAAGAATTGGTTGGCGCTCTTGTTCGGTTTGTTTTGCATGGTAGCAAATGCCCAAACAGAATACATTGTGGTACAAGATTCGTTGACCGGAAATTACTTGCCATTTGCTCAAATAGATGCAGAAGGAGAGATCTTCTACTGTGATGAGCATGGAAGTTTATCCAGAAAGAGTGTTGAAGGTAGAAGATTGATCATCCGTTATCTGGGTTACCAATCCAGAGTAGTTGCAGAGTTTCAGGTAGACAGGAGTATTTTTCTTGTCAGGGAAAACCATTCACTACCAGAAGTAGTAATTCATGGCAATTTGAAACCGTACGAAGTTGGTTATCATAAGTTTAAAACCAATTCTAGATCAAGAGGACAGTTCGTTCACATTTTTGCAGTGCATGTTTCTTCTGAATCAGGAGGTGGTTTAATTTCAGATATCATGGTTGCCTTTAAGAAAATATATAAAGGGTATACCTTCGAAATATTTCTTTTTGAAGTAGCTGACAACGGCTCACCCGGGGTATTGATCAAATCAGATACCATCATAGCTACATCATCAAAAAGTCTTCAAAGAATCAATGTAGAAAAATGGAATCAACAGCTTCCTGAAAAGGGAGTTTTTGTTGGATTTAATTGGCCTGATCAGAGTGGGAAGTCAAAAGAATTTCCAGGCGTGCAAATCACCTATCAATTGAGGGAGAATAAGTCTTATTTGTTTTATAAAAACACCTGGCATATTTTTGATTATGACCTACTTCTTGACGAATTTCGCGTACCGAATTTTAAAGTAGGTTTGAAAGTAAAACCCATTTAGCTTCCTATCTTTCATCCCTAATTTCTGAAGATGCGGTGTGTTTTAGTCATCTTAGCCATGCTATGTAATGCTCTTGCATTTTGCCAGAACGGGCTTATTGTGGTATGTGATTCTTTGAGCAAAGCCCCACTCGCATTTGCACACATTTCCACTCCCATTGATACCTTCTATGCAGATGCTGATGGGCGATTTCCAAAGGAAAGAGTCAAAGAAAAAGAATCTACGATCAGCTATTTGGGATATTTTTCGAAGAAAATCGATTTTTTGAATTTAAAAGATACGATTAATTTAAAATCCAGCAGTGTCCTTCTGAATCACGTTGACATAGGTGCGAGTAACGAGTCTTTTGAAATCGGCTTCCATAAACTTAAAAAGGATGCTTCATTCGTAGGTGGCAGGACGTCGATTTTAACTGTAAAAATCGATGGTACCGATAGGCGGGTTAGGATTGAAGAAATTATTATTTCTTTCCGTAAATTATATAAAGGATTTGAATTTAATGTATTTGCATTTGAAGTAACTGAACAAGGTCTTCCTGGTATGTTATTGTTTTCTGATTCTATTATTGTCCACAAGGCTACGAGGAATTTTCGAGTAGATGTTAAAGACTTAATGATTGAACTTCCGGATAATGGGATTTTCATTGGATTCAAAATATTTGATGGAAATCAAGCGCATTCGAAAGACCTACCTCATATTGCAACCTCTCATAAATCAATAGAGCCAAGAATGTACTTTATCTGGGAAGGCACCTGGCGAGAATACGACCTGAGTTCAATTATCGCTCCTTATTTTCCAGTTTTAATGATTGGTTTGAAGGTAAAACCAATTTGAAATTTTCCAATACCTAAATTTCCCTTCCTGTATTTTATTTTTCAACGGATCAAAAACATTCGGAATGGAAACTAACGGGAAACTAAAAAGGGTTTGAATAAGCTGAAAGCGGATTGCTTCGATCGGAATATTAAATTCAGTGGCACGCTATCAAAAAATCAAAAGCCCCTTTGCGCAGGTTGATGCCATGCTCGAGCCAGGCTTTTAGGCACGCCAGAAAATTGGCCCAGCCCTCGGTGTTGCCCTTTATAAATTTCAGGGCTTTTGCATCATCAGGTTGTGTGCCTTTTTCGGATATACGGACTACCGTGGCGTTGTTATTCACGGCCGTCAATGTAATCTCCGTATAAGTTTCTACACCCTCTACATCCCAGTAAAACCCTATGAATTTTCCGGGTACGATTTCCCCAACGCGCACAGGGTTTTCTCCTTCAAATTCGGGAAATTCCCATATCAGACGGGCTCCGGATTCCATCCTTCCGGAGCTTTTGGAAATAAAATAGTTGGTCATTTGAGCCGGGTCTACAATGGCTTCGAATACTTCGAATACTTCGATTGAGGGTTTTGCAATTTGAATGGATGCGTTGACTTCTGATGGTTTCATAGATTCTGACGTTTAGTGAGATATTGAAGGGATGATTTACGTGAATTACCAATTATCCGATTGCAATAGGTTCGTATTTTCAATGTGCAATACCTGCGCTGCTTCCCAACCAATCATGGCTACTTTTCTGTTGGTGCCCCATCGGTATCCGCCTATCATTCCTCCCGCTTGAATCACGCGGTGACATGGAATGAGATAAGCGATGGGGTTTTTACCTATGGCGGTGCCTACGGCACGGGATGCATTTGGTGTATTGATTTCATTGGCGATGGTACCATACGAAGAGAGGCGCCCCATTGGAATTTTGAGCAGCGCTTCCCAGACTTTAAGTTGAAAATCTGTGCCTTTTATATGAAGCGGAAGCGGGCCAGTTTCACTTTCTGTAAAAATGCGCATAGCCCGAATGTGGAAATCGGTTTCCCCAATCATTATCCTTGCATTAGGGAAATGCCTCAGTAAATCAGCCAGCGCTGCTGTTTCACTTTCTGTGAAAGCCATATAGCAGATGCCGCGTTCGGTGGAAGCGATGCCCACATTCCCGAAAGGACTATCATAACAGGAGAATACGATGCGCAATTCAGCACCGCCGTTCTTGTATTCTCCCGGGGTCATACCCTCGATGTTTACAAAAAGATCGTGCAACCTGCCGGTACCCGATAGTCCGGTATCAAAGGCGGTATCAAACAAGGTGGCCTGTGTTGCACGAAGCATGCTTTTTGCATGTTGGATGCTGATGTACTGCAGGAACTTTTTTGGGCTCACCCCCGCCCATTCACTAAAAAGCCGCTGAAAGTGGTACGGGCTCATGTGTATATGTGAAGCCACATCATCAAGGGTTGGCTGTGCACGAAAATTATGGCCTATGTATTCTATGGCCCGGGCAATGCGTTCGAAATTCTGTGTGTCTAAGGGCTTCATCAAAGCAAATGTAGGGAAGGAAGGGAGAAAAGAAAACCCGAAAGTTGCGGAAATTCAATGTTCCATTTTGGTATTCATTTCATCTTTTTCCGAAGTACTTTTTACTTCGTTCGATGTCTAACCTATATCTGATTCTTCAATCAGAATCTTAGGAATATATCTCCCCCAACGCAGCATCAACATCTGCATATTTAAACACGAAACCTGCACTGCTGAGCTTTTCAGCCGAAGCCCTGCTGCCTTCCAATACAATTTCAGAAAGTTCGCCCAGGGCAATTTTCAATGCAAAGGCCGGCACATTGGGCAGCCATAGGGGTTTGTCCAATGCCTTTGCCACCTTCTTAGTGAGTTCAGCATTGGAGAGATGCATCGGTGCTACGGCGTTGTAGGCACCTTGATAAAGATTGTTTTTAATGCACTCAGCATACAACCTGCACAGGTCTTGAATATGAATCCAGGGAACGTACTGCCTGCCGCTGCCCAATGCAGCGCCGAAACCGTATTTCACAGGGGCAGCAATCTTTTCGAGTGCCCCACCCTTCGCGCTCAGGACAACACCCGTGCGCAATTTTACCACCCTGCAAAGCGATGAAAATGCGTCGGCAGCTTGTTCCCATTGCACACAGCACTGCCCTATAAAGCTATGGGCAGGTGGGTCGCTTTCGCGAAAAATGTAGTCTGAGGTGATGCTGCCATAGTAGTTTATTCCGCTTGCGGAGATAAATACTTGTGGGGTTTGGCCGGTTTTCTTTACCATATCGCGCAAGAGCTGAGCTGTTTCTACCCTGCTGTTTATTATTTCCTGTTTGCGCGCTGTTGTCCAGCGTTTATCGGCTATGCCAGCACCCGCAAGATGTATGATCGCATGAATTCCTTCAAAAGCGGCAGGATCTGCATGTTTTCTCTTGTAGTCCCATTCATACCTGCGCACCTTTCCATCCGTTTCCGCTTTTCGGGAAAGGATGGCCACTTCAAATCCTTGTTGCAGGAGCATTTCAGTTAGCGCAGTTCCTACCAGGCCAGAGCCTCCCGTGATCAGTATTTTCTTTTGCATGGGCTAAAATTAATACGGCCCGCCTTATGGCGGGCCGTATTTCAAAATGAGCATGGTATTCATTACAATTCTGGAATCAATACGCTGTCAAGTACATGGATTACACCATTTGTTCCTTGCACATCTGTTGCTATAACAGTAGAGATTCCTTCGGACACATCAGTGATTGTCACCGTAGCTCCCAATCCTACGGTGAAACTCTGACCATTCAAGGCCGTTACGTCACCAGCAACCAGATCGGTAGACTGAATGTTTCCACCAACAACGTGGTAGGTAAGCACGGTGGTCAATTGAGGAATCGTCAATGATGCTACTATATCGCTAATATCATCGAAGGCCTGATTTACAGGAGCAAAGACTGTGTAGGGACCATCCAACTCAAGGGTGGGAACCAAGTCGGTAGCAAGAAGGGCACCAACAAGCTCAGAAAAATCTGAATTGTTCACTGCATGATCTACAACATTTGGAAGCAGCAATACTTCATTGATTCCATGGATTACCCCATTGGTGGCAAATATATCAGCAGATTCTACATCTGAACTGTTGTTCAAAATCACGCCTGTGGTTCTTTTCTCAACGAGAAGAGAGAGGGCAGTGTTGTCAGGACCTGATTCAGAGAGTGTAGTTACATAAGTCTTCACTGGTACTGCTGCAGCGGCAATTTCAGCACCAAGCACGTGGTACAACAAAATATCAGAAACTGCGTCTGCACCTAAAATCCCAGCTAAATCATCCACCCTGGAACCGTCGGTATTTTCGTCAAGAATACCTAGCTCATCAAAGAGCGCGTTAAAAGCATCATTGTCTGGCGCGAAAACAGTAAAAGTTCCGGCACCTTCAAAAGTAGTTAGGAGACCAGTTGCAGTGAGTGCTTCGCCAAGGATGGAATAATTTGGGTTGGCAGCAACTATCTGAGCAATGGTTTGTGTTGGTCCGGCTGGAGGTGGTGTGGTTTCTTCATCATCGTCATTGCAAGCAGTGAAAACGAACATTCCTGCAGCAAGGGCAAGAATTGAAAAAGGCTTCATAAGATTTGTCATAGTACTTCGTTTGTTTTGATTTGTACTGCCTTAACATCGTTTATTTGAGGTTGTTCATTTGCCACAATGGCACAAAGTAGAATATAATAGGGTTCTTAGGCGTTAGAAATGCGGTTTGAATTGCTTCAAATTCTTATAAAATTGAACAGAAGAATGTGTAGAAAAACCATGAGTGTCTTGTCTTTCGAGAATTATATTCATTCAACTTCGACAACGTGAAAATATTGGAATCTTATTATGGTTGGGCACGCCTTCAGCGAAGGTTGTTACCCGCGTTTTTAGCATTCTTTTACATTTCTGTGGCTCATTCACAGGTGCAACCATATGTGGAATATTGGGACAAGGGCCAAAAATCAAAACGCACGGAAGGCACGTATCAGGCAGGTTTAGAGCATGGTGTCTGGAAGCATTACTACCCCACAGGTCAGTTGAGAGAAGAACTACACTATTTGCTTGGCAGGCTCCATGGACCTTCGTTTAGCTACTATGAGACGGGTGTGCTGGAAACCAAAGGCCACTTTAAGTGGGACGAGGCAGACAGTCTTCACAGTGCCTGGTTCGAAAGCGGCAACCCCAAAGAAGAAGGATACTACAAGGAGGGTGCAAAGGCAGGTATTTGGACCTATTGGTACCCCGACTCAGTGAAGCGATACCAAGAGAAGTATGATGGGAAAGCCGCACCCCACTTGCTGAATGCATGGAATCCAAAGGGTGAGCAAACGATATCAAATGGAAGCGGGTACCTTGAGGAGTATTTTGACAATGGAAAATTGAGCACCCGTGAGACCTATACTGATGGAAAACTCACCGGACACTCGGAAACATGGTGGCCTGGAGGCGCCACTCGCACAGATGGCAATTACAAAGAAGGACTCAAGGAGGGCACCTGGACCTATTTCCTTGAATCGGGTAAGAAATGGAAGATCACCACATTCACCAACGATACATTGAACGGTCCATTTCAAGATTTTTTTGACAATGAAGAAGCATCAACCAACGGGCATTTCAACATGGGGATGAAGGATGGCCAGTGGACTTTCTATCGCGATAGCGGACATATGGAAATGCAAGGCGAATTCATCAATGATAAGCGCCATGGAGACTGGACGTACTGGTATAGCAGCGGTGTGGTACAAACAAGCGGCAGATGGGAGCATGGGAGAATGAATGGGGTGTGGGAGTATTTCTATTCGGATGGAACCCTATGGAGAAGGGGCAATTACCGAGAAGATGCGAAAGATTCTATCTGGACCACTTGGTTCGAAAACGGCAATAAACTGCAGGAAGGAATGTACACCATGGGAAAAGAAGAAGGCTTGTGGAAGTCCTGGTATGAAAATGGAAGTCCCAAAGATGAAGGCTATTTTAAGGCAGGGCTCATAGATGGTGCATGGAAAGGATGGTTCCCGGATGGGAGCCCCAGCTACACAGGATATTGGTTGAACAATGCCAAGAATGGCAACTGGAAACACTGGAACGAAGAAGGCAGGCTTGAAGAAGATGCCTATTACAAAAACGGCATTCTGAATGGACCATATGCCAAGTATTCGGCGGATGGTATACCCGAGATGCAGGGCGTTTTTTTAGAAGGGAAACCAAATGGGCAATGGACGTATTATTTTCAGGAGGGAGGCAAAATGCGGGAAGCAAGCTACAAAGAGGGTATGCTGGAAGGCACGAGCCTTATGTACCATCGTCAAGGAGGGGCGGTGCAGCTTAAGGAGACATACCGCAACAACAAGCGCGATGGTATCAGTTACGAATATTCGCCCAGGGGCAATCTGCTCAGGTCAGTTGAGTATAGCAATGGGCAGAGGGTAAGGGTGGTTGAAGACAATGTGCTTGAAGGCCCCAAGTAAATCACATTTCTCAATTTCAAAAATATGCATACATTTGCAGCGCTGAAAAGCAAGATTATGAGGGGCCGGAGCCCCTCTTTTTATTCTTATTACTTTGATCACCGAAAAGAAAATACGCCAGCTTATTGCCGAAAAGATTGAAGGTACTGAGTATTATATTCTCAGTCTGGAAATAAAGCCCGGCAATGGTATTGTTGTAGAATTGGAGAGCAGCGGGCCTGTGTCTATATCAGATTGTGTGGATATAAGCAGGCAAATAGAGCACAACCTGGACCGTGAGGCCGAGGACTTTTCATTGCAGGTTTCATCGCCCGGGCTTGACAAACCCCTGCGGCATTTTAAGCAGTACATCAAGAATTTAGGCCGCGATCTAAAAATTATGCGCACGAATGGTACTGAGATAGAAGGTACTGTGACAGCTGCAGATGAAAGCGGAATTACACTTCACACCGTTCGCAAAGAGCGGGTGGAAGGAAAGAAGAAAAAGGAACTGATAGAAGAAAACCATCAGTTGAGTTACCCGGAAATAAAACAAGCCAAAATAATCATCAACTTCAAATAAACCACCATGAGCGATATCAATCTGTTCGATTCGTTCGCTGAATTCAAGGAATTCAAGAACATCGACCGCGAAACCATGATGCGCATCCTCGAGGATGTGTTTCGCAATATGCTGATAAAGCGTTACGGCAATGACGACAATTTCGACATCATCATAAACCCCGATGAAGGTGACCTTGAAATTTGGCGAAACCGTGAGATTGTTCCAGATGGAGAAGTGGAAGATGACAACCGACAGATAGCCTATACCAGCGCGATAAAAATAGAGCCAGACTTTGAAGTGGGCGAAGAAGTGAGCGAGGAGCTTAAGCTTGAATTTTTTGGCCGCCGAAGTATTCTCGCCATGCGTCAGAATCTCGTTTCCCGCATTTTGGAACTCGAAAAAGACAGTTTGTACAAAAAGTACAGTCAGCGCGTTGGCGATATCATCACTGGAGAGGTGTATCAGGTTTGGAAGCGCGAAGTGCTGCTTCTTGACGATGAAGGCAATGAACTCATTTTGCCAAAGCAGGAACAAATACCATCCGATTATTTTAAAAAGGGCGATGCTGTGCGGGCTGTGGTAGCTAAGGTAGAGATGCGCAACAACAACCCTGTGGTTATTCTGTCGCGCACGGCTCCAGAGTTCTTGGAGCGATTGTTCGAAATGGAAGTTCCCGAAGTTTTTGATGGATTGATCACTATTAAGAAAATAGTTCGTGTGCCTGGTGAAAGGGCCAAAGTTGCAGTAGAATCATATGACGACCGCATAGACCCTGTGGGTGCTTGTGTAGGTATGAAGGGATCTAGGATTCACAGCATCGTGCGCGAGCTTAAAAATGAGAATATAGATGTAATAAACTACACTTCTAATACGCAACTGCTTATACAGCGCGCGCTCAGCCCTGCCAAAATCACGAATATAAAGCTGAATGAAGAGAGCAAGAAAGCTGAGGTTTTCCTCAAACCAGATCAGGTTTCTCTCGCCATTGGCAAAGGAGGCCACAATATAAAGCTGGCTGGCAAGCTCACAGGATACGAACTCGATGTGTACCGCGAAAGCGATGCAGGCGATGAAGATGTGGATTTGGAAGAATTTGCAGATGAAATTGAAGGCTGGATTATTGACGAACTTAAGTCAGTAGGCCTCGATACAGCACGCAGTGTGTTGGAACTGACTAAGGAAGAGCTTGTTTCTAGAACTGATCTGGAAGAAGAAACTGTAGCAGAAATCCTAAAAATACTCAGAGAAGAGTTGGAATAATAACCTTTAACGCTTATTTAGTACTTTCGCAGCCGGAAGTGAAAATTTAATATGCCAGGAACATCCTCACCAGTACGACTCAGCAAAGCGGCCAAAGAATTCAACGTAGCAGTAGGTACGCTGGTTGAATTTTTGACTTCGAAAGGGGTTGCAGTAGAAAACAATCCCAATACCAAGATCGACAACGAGTCTTACGAACTTCTCATAGGTGAATTTCAAGGGTCTAAACAGATCAAGGAGAAGTCCAAGCTTGTTGGTATGTCAGGCACCAAGAGAGAGACGATTACCCTGGAAAGAGAACGCCCTGCAGAAACTCCCCGTGCTGATGAAGATGCGGGCGAGGAAGTGTTGATAAAGAATGTACAGGGAACTGATGAGGACATTATCAAACCTACCGTAGCGAAGAAAGTGGGTGTTTCGGTAGTTGGCAAAATAGACCTGGAAAAAACCAAGAAGCCGGCACCGGCAAAGGCTGAACCTCCGAAAAAAGAAGAGAAGAAAGAACCTATTGTAGAAAGCAAAACTGAGGAACCTAAGCAGAAGGCAGAGACGGCAAATGCAGTAGAGAAAGAGAAAGAAGCCCCGGTTGAGAATACCCCGGAGCAAGAGAAGCCTGTGGTGCAAGAAAAGCCCAAAGCGACTGAAGAAGTAGAGCGGGAAACCTACAAAACCGTTTACAACAAGTTATCCGGCTTGACAGTAGTCGGCAAAATTGCACTACCTGAGAAACCTCAGAAGGTTGCCAAACCTGTAGTAAGCACCAACCCCGATACTGAAACCCAGCAAGGTAAACGCAAACGCAAACGCATTGCTCCCAAGGCAGGAGCTCCTAAACCCCAGCAGCAAGACAATCGAGGCAAAGACCAAAAGGGTGGACCAAAGAAAGGTCAGATAGCGAGAGGTGGAATAGTAAAGGAAGTAAGCAAGGAAGATATAGACCGTGAGCTTAAGGAAACCCTCGCAAAAATGAGCGGAGGCAACAAGAGCAAAGGTGCCAAGCAAAGAAGGGCGAAGCGCGATGAGCACAGCAGAGACGCAGCTTCAAGACAACAGGAAGCCGAAGCACAGTCTAGAATATTGCGCCTTACCGAATTCGTTACCGTTTCCGATTTGGCTTCGCTGATGAATGTGCAGCCTATTGATGTAATCAAAAAGTGCATGGACTTAGGCATCATCGCCAGCATAAACCAGCGAATCGATGCAGAAACCATTGCCATTGTAGCTGAAGAATTTGACTTTGAAGTCGAATTCACTTCTGCTGAAGTGCAGGAAGCCATCCCGGTTTTGGAAGACCGTGAAGAAGACCTTTTGGTTCGGGCACCCATTGTAACAGTAATGGGTCACGTAGACCACGGTAAGACATCACTCCTCGACTATGTGCGAAAGGAGAATGTAATAGCAGGAGAAGCTGGAGGAATAACCCAGCACATTGGTGCATACAATGTAATGCTCAACAATGGCCGTCAAATAACTTTCCTTGATACTCCTGGTCACGAGGCATTTACAGCCATGCGTGCAAGGGGTGCACAGGTCACTGACCTTGCCATTATTGTGGTTGCCGCTGATGATGAGGTAATGCCTCAAACCCGGGAAGCCATCAACCATGCACAGGCAGCAGGAATACCTATGGTATTTGCAATTAATAAGATTGATAAGAACGGAGCCAACCCTGAGAAGATCAAGGAGCAACTGGCGGGAATGAATATACTTGTTGAAGATTGGGGTGGCAAGTTTCAGAGTCAGGAGATTTCTGCAAAGCAAGGTACCAATGTGGAAGAACTTCTGGAGAAGGTACTTCTCGAAGCCGATATTCTTGACCTAAAAGCCAATCCCAATAAACTCGCAGTGGGAACTATCATTGAATCTTCCCTTGACAAAGGGCGGGGATATGTGTGTACAATGCTTGTGGAAGGTGGAACGTTGAAGGTGGGCGATGTCGTGCTTGCCGGCCACTATACGGGTAAGGTGAAAGCCATGTTCAACGAACGTGGTCAGGAGATAAAAGCTGCAGGTCCAGCCCAGCCGGTCTCGATGCTGGGACTCAATGGCGCCCCTAATGCAGGCGATAAGTTCAATGTGATGGAAGATGAGCGCGAAGCGCGAAATCTTGCAGCCCGTCGTGAACAGCTGCAGCGAGAGCAAGGCGTAAGAACCAAAAAACATATTACCCTCGACGAAATTGGACGACGTATAAAACTTGGCGATTTCAAAGAACTCAACATTATCCTGAAAGGAGATGTGGACGGGTCTGTAGAGGCGCTAACCGATTCGCTCCAAAAACTCTCTACGGAGAAAATTCAGGTCAATGTGATTCACAAAGCGGTGGGTCAGATAACAGAAAGCGATGTACTGCTCGCTACCGCTTCAGATGCTATCATAATAGGTTTCCAGGTGCGACCTTCCGCAAGTGCAAGGCGTATCGCTGAGAAAGAGCAGATTCAGATTAAGATCTATTCTGTAATCTATGCAGCTATTGAAGATGTAAAAGACGCAATGGAAGGAATGCTCGACGCGAAAATCGAAGAGCAAATTACCGGTAATGCCGAGATTAGGGAGACTTTCAAAATAACCAAAGTAGGCACCATTGCAGGTTGTTTCGTAACCGATGGCAAGCTAAACCGCAACTCCAAAGTGAGAATTATCCGCGATGGAATCGTGGTGTACACCGGACATCTCGGCAGCTTGAAGCGCTTTAAGGACGATGTGAAGGAAGTGTCGAAAGGGTACGAATGTGGTCTGAACATTGATAAGTTCAATGACGTGAAAGTGGGCGACATCGTAGAAGCATTCGAAGAAGTAGAAGTGAAGCAAACGCTGTAAGCGTCTCAGCCTCTCTTTTTACAATACAAGAATGCTGGTTTATAATTTGCCCTTGCCGAGGTGAGGAAGCGCAATTTGATCAGCCACGATGTATGAACCGGGGTAAACTTGTAAAATTTCCCTTTTGAATTTCTCAGCCTCGGTGCGTGTTCTGAAATCTCCTACCCTCAACCTAAAGTTTGGCGCCAAATAGGTAACATAAGCGCCCACTTCGGGATTGATCCGTAAAAAATCAGCCCTTGCCTTATTGGCTTCATTTCTTGAACCGAAAAAAATCTGAACCCTGAAGCCGTCCATAGGCGTCGGGTTGGCTTTTTTCAGAGAATCCATAAGGGCTATGCGAGAATCCTGAACAAAACGAATGTTCCCATCTTTCTGCGATGAAGCTGTTCCAATAACAGTCTGCTTGCCATCTGGGGCGTACAATCTCCAATCTTCATTTTGTGCTGTCACTGCGCTACAAATCAGAGCTGCAGCGAAAAGAAGAAGATTATTTTTCCACATAGAATACCTTTTCAAGATGACTGCAAACATAGTGCAAATCGTATGGTTCCGATTTTGATCGAACGTAGACGGTTTTGAATATTCTGATAATGTGCTGTAAAGCAGGTAGATATATTTTGTTTAGAATGATTATAAATTGCTGTCAGCGGCATGAATTTCAGTTGAATAAACGGCCATGAAATAAGGTTTCTATTAAATTTGCGCCAAAATTCAAGCGTCGGAATATCCGAAAATCAAGCGAGGTATGATTCGAACTCCAAAGGAACTTCTGCTGGTTCTAAAAACGTTAAGCATAGCGCTGCTAGTAGCAGGTGGGATAGGGATAAGTGATGTCGCAGCGCAGGATGGCGAGAAGCTTTTCAAGGCAAACTGTGCCTCCTGCCACAAAGTAGACCAGAACCTTACGGGCCCGGCACTCAAAGGTGTGCGGGAAAGATGGGCTGGTAAGGAAGAGCTACTTTACCTTTGGATTAAGAACCCAAATGCAGCCATCGCCACCGGCGACTCTTATGTAAAAACCCTCGTAGCCACATGGCAACCTAAGGCTGGTATCATGGCTGCCCAAGCAGTAAATGATGCTGATATTACGGCCATCCTTGATTACATTGACAATTGGGTTCCACCAGCCCCACCAGTGGGTACACCTATTGATGTACCTGCGGGAGCGCCTGTTGATGGAGGATTGTCTACCACCTGGCTTCTCATTGTACTCTTTATCCTTCTCATTTTAGTGTTTTCTCTTTGGGGAGTTAGGTCTTCACTGGGAAGGCTCAACAACTCCATGCGAGAAGCGCAGGGGCTCGAAGTTGAAGAAGAACTCACTTTCGGTCAGCAATCCAGAAATTGGCTGTTTGAGAACAAGGTTTTTGTTTCAATCGGTGGAATTCTTGTGGTGGTATACATGGTTACACTTGGCTGGGATGCCCTTTTGGGTGTTGGTGTTTACACAGGATATACGCCAGAGCAGCCTATTAAATTTAACCACACCCTCCACGCCGGAGAGAATGGAATCGCCTGTGTATATTGTCACCACAGTGCTACAAAGAGCAAGCACGCCGGAATACCTTCAGCCAATATTTGTATGAATTGCCATAAAGGGATCAATCAGGGCCGCACAGAAGAAGGCACTGCAGAAATCCAAAAAATATACGCTGCTGTGGGTTGGAATCCCGACGAAATGGCATTTACAGGAGAAGAAAACCCAATAGAATGGGTAAAAGTGCACAACCTTCCAGACCATGCTTACTTCAACCATGCACAGCATTATGTAGTAGGTCAGATAGAATGTCAGGAGTGTCATGGAGAAATACAAAAGGATTACACTGTTGCAGGGCAATTTGCACCCCTTACCATGGGATGGTGTATAGATTGTCACAACCGCACAGAAGTAAAAATGGAGAACAATGGCTATTACGACGAAGTTCATAAGCGGCTTGTTGACCACAACAAAGAAGAGCTTAAGAAATACCTCGAAGATGGAACCATCACAGCGCGCGAACTCGGAGGTTGGGAATGTGCTAAATGTCACTATTAAACCAAGTAGTAAAATACAATGGCTTCAAACAAAAAATATTGGGTAGGTCTTGAAGAACTTCATGAAACCCCTGGGTTTCAGGAAGCAGCTAAGAATGAATTTACCCCTGAAAGTGCTTCGGTAGAGGAGTTTCTCGCTGGAACAGACCTCAATGAGTCATCGACGAACAGACGTGACTTCCTGAAATTTCTCGGATTCGGAGTTACCGCAGCTACATTGGCAGCTTGCGAAACACCCGTTATTAAGTCAATCCCCTATGTAAATAAACCTGAGTCGATTACTCCAGGAGTGCCTACATATTACGCATCTACATTCTTTGATGGCACTGATTACGGAAGTATATTGGTAAAGACCCGTGAGGGAAGGCCTATTTTCCTGAAGGGAAATAAGAAGAATGGTATTAATAAGGGTTCAATCACTGCAAGGATGAACTCTTCTGTGCTTTCCTTGTACGATGGCACCAGATTGAAAAACCCTGTAGCTGAAGGCGCAGAGTCTACATGGACTGAAGTTGACGACGCTATTAAATCTCAGCTCGCATCTATTTCAGCAAGCGGTGGCACCATTGCCCTGCTCACGGGCACCATCATCAGTCCGAGTACTTCAAGGGCCATAGTAGATTTCAGGTTGCGCTACGGAGCAGATCAGGTTCGTGTAGTGTCCTATGATGCTGTGTCAAATTATGGTATTCGCAAAGCCAATGAAATGAGCTTCGGCAAATCAATGATTCCTGATTATGATTTCTCACAGGCGAAGACCATTGTGAGTATTTCTGCTGATTTCATGAACAACTGGTTGCTCAACACCCAGTACCTTCCCGACTACCTAAAGAATAGAAATCCGGACGCTGAGTGGATGAGTAAGCATTTTCATTTTGAAAGCACCCTTTCCCTTACAGGCTCAAATGCCGATCACCGTGCGGCCATTCTCCCATCTCAGGAGGCTTCCCTGGTTCTTGCACTTTACAATGAAATAGCGAAGCGCACTGGCGCAGCAACATATAGTGTGACCACAGAAGGGTTGCCCACGGAAGCCATCGCAAAAGCAGCAGATAGTTTATATTCTAATCGGGGCGCGTCTTTGGTGATTGCTGGTTGCAATGATCCTCATGTACAAATTGTGGTGAATGCCATTAACGCACTTCTTGGCAATTATGGAACCATCATTTCTACTGAAGCAGAAACCTTTGTAAAGCAAGGTAACGATTCCGATGTGCTGAATTTAGTGAGTGATATGAATGCCGGAACTATTGGTGCACTGATCGTTTACGGAGTGAATCCAGCCTATTCTTTGCCAAATGCTGATGCATTTATTCAAGGACTTGACAAGGTGAGTCTCACCGTTTCAATGTCGTCTTGGGCAGATGAGACAGCAAGCCGCTGTAAGTTTATTTGCCCAGACCATCACTACCTGGAGTCATGGAATGACTACTACCCTAAAACGGGCCATTACGCGCTTGCACAGCCTACCATTTCACAACTTTACAACACGCGCCAAGCCCAGGAAAGTCTTCTTCGCTGGAGCGGCAATGATGTTTCATATCACGATTATATCAAGGATGTTTGGCAGAATTATGCTACCTCAATGGGAGGTGAAGAATTGCTCTTTGATGATTTGTGGTTTAATGCCCTCCGCAATGGTTCATTGAGTGTCGCAGAAGGAGGAAGTATTATCGAACCTACTGTAAACCCTGAAAGTCTGCAAGCAGCAGCTGCCAGCATTGGCAAGGGAAGTGGCACATCTGAAGGATTTGAAATAATACTTTATACGAAAGTGGGAATAGGAGATGGCACCCATGCCACAAACCCATGGCTTCAAGAGCTGCCAGACCCAATTTCTAAAATTACGTGGGACAACTACATCGCGATGAATCCAGCAGATGTAGAACAGTTTGGCTTCAACATGCACTATGGGCAAGAACTGCCCGCGTCAGTTGCAAAGCTGACCGTAGGTGGAAAAACCATTGAACTCCCTGTAATTGCTCAACCAGGCCAGAAGCGTGGGTCAGTTGCAGTTGCTTTGGGATATGGCCGTGGGGCAAATCAAGAGAACATTGGACGTGCAGCATTCCGCACCAAGAATTATGGAGGTTATGACCTGGACCAGGATGGCAAGCTGAGACCAATTGGTGTGAATGCCTATCCAATGGTAGAGATGAAGGATGGCGTGATGATGTACCATAGCCATGGAGCCAAGATAGAGGCCACGGGAGCCACCTTTCCTATTGCCGCCACACAGACCCACCACACCTTGATGGGCCGTGACTCTGTAGTGCGCGAAACCACGTTTGCCATTCTGAAATCATCGCCGAGAAGCGTGTACAATCCACTCCACCTGCTCGCTGTTCACGAAGATGGATTGGCTACCAAGAAGGATGTGAATGATGTAGACATCTGGAATGCCCACCCTGTGGAGGGCGTAGGTCACCGATGGGGAATGTCAATAGACCTCAGCACCTGTATTGGTTGCGGAGCCTGTGTTACATCATGTCATTCTGAGAACAATGTTCCAGTGGTAGGCAAGGATGAGGTTCGAAGAGGCCGTGATATGCATTGGTTGAGAATAGACCGCTATTACACTTCCGAACAAAGCCTGGAGAAGGCAACCGCTGAAGGGGTTGGCGTAATACAAGCCTATCGTGAAATGGAGATCGCGGAGTTTGACAACCCATCAACCGTGCACATGCCGATGATGTGCCAGCATTGCAACCATGCACCTTGCGAAACGGTATGCCCTGTGGCCGCTACAACCCACAGCAATGAAGGCCTTAACCAAATGACCTACAACCGCTGCATAGGCACACGTTATTGTGCGAACAACTGTCCTTACAAAGTGCGAAGGTTCAACTGGTTCAATTATAAAGCGTACGCCAAATTCACTGAGGTTAATCCAGCCCAGGATGAAATGGCCCGTATGGTTCTCAATCCTGATGTAACCGTACGCGCTCGCGGAGTGATGGAGAAATGCAGCATGTGCGTGCAAAGAATACAAGGAGGCAAGCTTGCAGCTAAAATGAAGGGAGAAGCAGTAAACGACGGTAGCATCATAACAGCGTGTGCAGAAGCGTGCCCTACTGATGCGATCACCTTTGGCGATCTCAATGACTCTCAGAGTAAGGTGAGGGCGCATGAAAATAACGATCGTACGTACCACGCACTCGCAGAGGTAGGCGTAAAACCAAATGTGAGTTATAAAGTGAAAGTGCGCAACGTTTAAGAACACTGAAATAGTCCAATCATGCATAAAGAAGCCGCGATAAGACAACCGCTGATACTGGGAGACAAGAACTACCATGATATTACAGTGGATGTAATTTCTCCTATAGAAAACAAAGCTCCAAAAGCCTGGTATCTGCTTATCACGATTACCGGTTTGATTAGCTTGTGGGGCTTGGGATGTATAGTATATCTCATCTCTACTGGTATTGGTGTGTGGGGATTGAATAAAACAGTTGGTTGGGCATGGGACATCACCAACTTTGTGTGGTGGGTAGGTATTGGCCACGCCGGTACGTTGATCTCTGCAGTGTTGCTACTGTTCCGTCAAAAGTGGAGAATGGCCATCAACCGCTCTGCGGAGGCGATGACCATATTCGCGGTAATGATGGCTGCCCTCTTTCCAGGGATACACATGGGCCGCATTTGGGTGGCATATTGGGTACTTCCACTTCCCAACACTTTCGGTTCACTTTGGGTGAACTTTAACTCACCGCTGCTTTGGGACGTTTTCGCAATCAGCACCTACTTTAGCGTATCTCTTGTGTTTTGGTACATAGGCTTGATACCTGACTTTGCAACCATTCGCGACCGAATGACCAATCCGCTCACCAAAAAGATTTATGGACTGCTCAGCTTTGGCTGGTCCGGAAGGGCAAAGAATTGGACGAGGTTTGAAGAAGTCTCCCTTGTTTTAGCAGGTTTGGCAACTCCACTGGTTTTCTCTGTACACTCCATTGTATCAATGGACTTTGCCACGAGCGTAATTCCAGGATGGCACACTACAATTTTCCCTCCTTATTTTGTATCAGGAGCAGTATTTTCTGGTTTCGCCATGGTGCTTACCCTATTGCTTATTATGCGCAAGGTGATGAAACTTGAAAATTATATCACCATCAAGCATGTGGAGTACATGAATATTGTAATTATCGTCACTGGTTCCATTGTGGGGGTCGCTTATCTCACTGAGCTCTTTATTTCCTGGTACAGCGGCGTGGAGTATGAATCATACGCCTTTATCAATCGCTTCAGCGGACCGTACTTGTGGGCCTATTGGAGTATGATGATATGCAACGTAATTAGCCCTCAGCTTTTCTGGTTCAAGAAGATAAGAACAAACCTCACGGCTACCTTTATACTATCTATCGTAGTGAATATTGGAATGTGGTTCGAGCGGTTCGTTATCATCGTGACCTCACTACACCGTGACTATGTACCTTCAAGCTGGTCCATGTTCTATCCTACATGGGTTGACATAGGAATATTCCTTGGGACGATAGGTATATTTTTCACCTTGTTCCTACTCTTTGCAAGATTCTTCCCAGTACTTGCACTCAATGAATTGAAAACCATCCTGAAAGTATCAGGTGAGAAATATAAAAAAGAAGATCACTGATGGCCAAAGCGACACATATGACTAAGGTGGTACATGCCATGTTCGACGATGACCACCGTCTGCTAGAAGCTGCAAAGGTACTGGTAGCAAAAGGGTTTCAGATTAAAGATGTGTACTCACCATTCCCTATTCACGGGCTCGATCCCGTAATTGGCGTGAAGAGAACCCGCATGGGAATTGTATCCTTTATGTTTGGGACCATGGGTCTTAGCCTTGCACTTCTGGGAATGTGGTATTTCATGATATATGACTGGCCAATGAACATCGGTGGCAAACCGAGTTTTTCATTGCTTCAGAATTTGCCTTCATTCATTCCAGTTACTTTCGAGTTCACAGTTCTTTGCGCAGCGCACGGGATGGCAATTACTTACTTGTTGCGCAATGGTACCCTCCCGGGGATGCCAGCTGTGAATCCTGACCCGCGCACTACAGACGATAAGTTCGTCATGGAGATTACCGATGCTGAGAATCCGGGAATGCAATCTGCTGAGCTAAGCGAGATGCTGAAATCTGTAGGTGCGATAGAAATTAATGAAAAGCAACTGAGCAAGTTATGAAGATACAATCGAATTTATTTGCAGTTAGGCTTGTCATAGCAGGAGTTGCTCTTACTGCTATGTCAGGATGCATCAAAAATTCTCAAAGTCCTGGCTATGAGTATACTCCTGACATGTATAGAAGCCCAGCCGTTGAAGCATATGTGGATTATGGTGAAGTGAAGGACACGCTCGATTTGGAAAAGATGAACTCCATTTCTGCACGAAAGCCAGTAGCCGGAACCATTGCATATACGGACAATGCATTGAACGATATGCCTTACACCATTCCAAATACACAAGAAGGTTACGAACTATCCGCTACAATGATTGCCACACCTCTCATTGAAACTGAAGAGGTGATTGCGAAAGGAAAATTGATCTATGAGAACTTTTGTGTTCAATGCCATGGCAAGGAAGGTGCAGGCAATGGTCTAGTAGTGGAGAAGGGCGGTCATCCTGCGCCTGGCGCCTACAACGGAGCACTCAAAGAATTGCCGGAAGGAAAGATGTTTCACACGCTTACATATGGAAAGGGAGTAATGGGTTCACACGCATCTCAACTTACCAAAGAAGAAAGGTGGCAGGTAATCTCGTACGTAAAGGTTCTTCAGAAGAAATAAAAACCCTATACAAACGATATAGCATCACTATACAAACGAACTAACAAAACTTAAAGCACTGAAGATGAACTTCGTTTTCTCAAATAGAGCCAAACTGATAACTTATGTACTCATTGCAATAGGTATCATCTCGGTAGTGGCAGGATTCATAACTGACCACAGCGACCACCACGGTAGATTTTGGTCAAACATTATGATCAATGGCTTTTATTTCCTTGCCATTTCGCTCGGTGCACTCTTCTTTTACGCCCTCCATTTTGCAACAGAAACGGCTTGGGCGGTAATGCTCAGAAGGGTTATAGAAAGCATTTTCTCTTTTATACCATGGGCTTCTGCAGCATTGGTTATCGTTTTTCTGGCATCTACATTTCATCTGAATCATATATACCATTGGATGGATGAGGGTACAGTTTCAGAGTATGTCGCTGAAGCTACTGTTGGCACTGAACACCCTCAGTATTTTAAAACCAAGGCTGAGGCAGATGAAGCAGGCGTAGCTGTGACATTGAACGATGCCAGTTACGATGTACTCATTGCCAATAAATCTTCTTATTTGAACACCCCTTTCTTTTGGGTGCGCACGCTCGTGTACCTCGCTACTTTTATTTTCTTTGCCCGCTGGTTCAGAAAACGTTCACTTGCCGAAGATGAGATTGGAGGCACAGAACTCCATTTCAAAGGCTATCGCCGCGGTGCCGTCTATTTGGTGCTCTTTGCTGTTTTTTCTTCCACCCTTTCATGGGATTGGCTGATGTCTATTGACACCCACTGGTTCAGCACCCTCTATGGTTGGTATGTGTTCTCAGGAATGTGGGTGGCAGCAATGAATATTATTTCAATACTTACCCTTTTCCTTATCTCCAAGGGTTACCTAAAGGATTTAAACTCCAGCCACATTCACGATGTGGGCAAGTGGGTGTTCGCACTGAGTTTCCTGTGGTCATACCTTTGGTTCTCACAGTTTATGCTCATTTGGTATTCCAATATTCCTGAAGAAGTAACTTATTTCATTACCAGGATAGAGCATTACAAAGTTCCCTTCTTTGGCATGTTCATCATCAACTTTATGGCGCCTATGGTTGTTCTCATGTCGAGAGACGCGAAGAGAAACCCCAAGTTCCTGATTACCATCGGTACCATTATTTTCTTGGGTCATTACGTTGACACATACATGCTGATTACCCCTGGCGTACTTTTTGAACATTGGCACTTTGGCCTTATCGAGATTGGTATTCTACTTGGATTTACAGGATTGTTTATAAACAGGGTGTTTGCAGCACTTGCCAAGGCTCCTCTTACACCAAAGAACTCACCTTTCCTAGAGGAGAGTTTGCACCACAGCATTTAATGAACTTTTAGAACAGACAAAATATCATGGAGAAGTTGTTATTGATACTGGTTATTGTTCTTGCCATTGTTGGCTTAGCCCAACTGGCCAAGGTTTACCAGATTACTTCAGAACTGAACAAGAAGCGAGAAGAGGACATTTCACCGACTGCCACGAGGGTGAATGCCAACTTGCTATTGATTTTCATGATCGCAATGTTTGCATTTTTTATCTGGGAGCTGGTGGCTTATTGGGACATATTATTGCCCGAACCAGCCTCAGAACACGGTGTTAAGACGGACCGTTTGTTCAATATAAACTGGCTAATACTCATCCCTGCATTTTTTATCGTGAATTTCCTGCTGTTCTATTTCTCTTGGAAGTATGCCTACGATGCAAAAAGGAAAGCTCTTTTTCTATCTCATAACAACACCCTTGAGTTGGTATGGACCATCATTCCATCTATCGTATTGGTCTTCATTATTGTTTACGGACTCATCACGTGGAATAAAATTATGGGAGATCCTGCAGAAGATGCAATTTCCATCGAGCTTTACAGCAAACAATTTGACTGGACAGCGCGTTATGGCGGTGTAGATGACGCTTTGGGTGAATCCAGCTTTACCATGATAACCGGAGAGAATCCACTCGGACTGATTACCGTCGAAGGTGTGCAAGCCAAGATTGAAGAATTGAATGCTGAGATTGCTCAAATGGAAAAGTCAATTGCTGAAGAAGTATTGCCTGATAGCAGAGTGAAGGAATTGAAGGAGAAAATTGGAATGCGTACAAGGCAGAGATCCAGTGTGATGAATTTCATAGAGAGCAACCGCGACTTCGGTACTGCGAAGGATGACATTATAGTGAAAGGTGAATTTTATATTCCGAAAGGCAGAGAAGTCAATTTTCAGATTAAATCTCGTGATGTGATCCACAGCGCATACATGCCCCACTTCAGGGCGCAGATGAACGCTGTACCAGGCATGACCACCCAGTTCAAATTTGTGCCAACAATTACCACCGCCGAAATGCGGGCCAAACTCAATGATCCGGATTTTAACTATGTTCTAATGTGCAACAAAGTATGTGGCGCATCCCACTACAACATGCAGATGGTAATTGTAGTAGAAACCGAAGAAAAGTACCAGCAGTGGCTGGCCCAGCAAAAAACCTTTGTGGAGGTACCTGCGGAGAATGCTCCAGCAGACACTATTGTAGCTCCTGTGGATACTACAATGGTACCAAGTGAAGCTGAAGTAAATGATGAAGAAAGCAAAGTTGCTGTAAATAACCTGTAAAAAGTAAGTACAATGGGAGCTACAAGTCACGCTCATACTGCAGAGCACGTACACCACCACCATGAGGAGAGCTTCGTTTCGAAGTATATTTTCTCTCAAGATCATAAGATGATCAGCAAGCAGTTTCTTGTTACGGCTATTTTTATGGCTGTTGTAGCCATGATGCTTTCAGTCTTCTTTAGGCTTCAGCTCGCATGGCCAGGTGAAAGTTTTGGAATTCTGAATTTTTTCCTGGGTGATACTTGGGCACCAGATGGTGTTCTTGACAGAAATATGTACCTCTCACTTGTTACTATTCACGGTACCATCATGGTGTTCTTCGTGCTTACAGGTGGTCTGAGTGGTACCTTTAGCAACCTGCTTATTCCGCTGCAGATTGGTGCACGCGACATGGCGTCCGGTTTCTTGAATATGCTGTCGTATTGGTTTTTCTTTATTTCCACCATTATCATGCTCGCGTCTCTTTTTGTGGAAACGGGAGCTGCCGGTGGCGGTTGGACAGTTTATCCACCTTTGAGCGCACTTCCTCAGGCCATGCCTTCTTCTGGGCTCGGTATGACCTTGTGGTTGGTCAGTATGGCAATTTTTGTGGCCTCATCACTCCTCGGAAGTCTTAATTACATAGTAACCATACTGAATCTCCGTACCAAAGGAATGAAGATGACGAGATTGCCGCTTACGATATGGGCATTCTTTGTAACGGCAGTTCTTGGGGTTCTCTCATTTCCGGTATTGTTTGCTGCTGTTTTACTGTTGATTATGGACCGGTCCATGGGCACCAGTTTTTACCTGAGCGATATATACATCGGAGGCGAAGCACTTGATCCAGTAGGAGGGAGTCCGGTTCTTTACGAACACCTTTTCTGGTTTCTTGGGCACCCTGAAGTATATATAGTACTGCTCCCGGCGCTCGGAATTACATCAGAGATCATTGCAACCAATTCAAGAAAACCAATTTTCGGTTACCGGGCCATGATTGGTTCCATACTGGCAATTGGCTTCCTTTCATTCATTGTTTGGGGCCACCATATGTTTATGTCTGGAATGAATCCTTTCCTCGGTTCTGTTTTCGTATTTACAACCTTGCTCATTGCCATTCCATCTGCTGTAAAAGCATTCAACTATATAACCACATTATGGAAAGGGAACCTCGTGCTTACTCCAGCCATGCTGTTTTCCATTGGATTGGTCTCCACTTTTGTAACAGGAGGTCTTACTGGAATTATCCTTGCAGATTCCGCCTTGGATATCAATGTTCACGATACCTACTTCGTTGTAGCCCACTTCCACGTAGTAATGGGCCTGTCTGCTATATTTGGAATGTTCGCAGGGGTTTATCACTGGTTTCCAAAGATGTTCGGTAGAATGATGAACACCAAATTGGGTTATGTGCACTTCTGGCTAACAATCGTAGGCGGATATGGAGTCTTCTTCCCTATGCACTTTGTGGGTATGGCAGGAGCGCCCAGGCGCTACTATGAGTATACAGAGTATCCTATGTTTGATGGTTTGGTAGACTTGAATATCCTCATCACTTATTTCGCCATTATGGCGGCTTTTGCGCAGGCTATTTTCATCATCAATTTTTTCTGGAGCGCATATAGAGGTCAGAAAGCAGTTCAGAATCCTTGGAAGTCAAATACACTTGAGTGGACTACACCTGTAGAACATATGCATGGCAACTGGCCCGGCGCCATTCCTGAAGTACATCGTTGGCCTTATGATTACTCTAAGCCAGGCAAAGAGAATGATTATGTGCCGCAGAATGTGCCCTTGGAAGTTGGAGAAGAAGACCATTAAGAAACTGGAGTTTTGTTTAAAAGGGCCTGTGTAAAAACGGGCCCTTCTTGTTTCAACTAACCCTATACTTACATACCTTTGGGTGCAATGGACAGTGATTTTGATATTAGAGACCAATCATCTTTTTCTGAGGCCGATATTGATAGGGTTCTGAGACCAAGGACCTTCGAAGATTTTGCCGGTCAGGACAAAGTCCTGGATAATTTGCGTGTATTCGTTACGGCAGCGAGAAACCGAGGTGAGTCCTTGGACCATGTGCTACTTCATGGCCCTCCAGGTTTGGGTAAAACCACATTGGCGCATATTATTTCTCAAGAACTTGGCGTAGGCTTCAGGGTCACATCAGGACCAGTGCTCGATAAGCCAGGCGACCTTGCTGGTCTACTCACAAATCTCGAGGAGAATGACGTATTGTTTATTGACGAAATTCACCGTCTTTCACCCGTGGTGGAGGAGTACCTCTACTCTGCGATGGAAGATTATAAAATCGACTTATTAATTGACACCGGGGCAAATGCCCGATCTGTTGAGATAAGCTTGAATCCTTTTACACTTGTGGGCGCTACCACGCGTTCGGGTTTGCTTACATCTCCGCTCAGGGCTAGGTTTGGGATAAATTCAAGGTTGCAATACTATACAGCCGATGTGCTTGCCAACATTGTGAAACGCAGCGCTTCAATTCTGAACATCCCAGTTGAAAATAAAGCCGCTTACGAAATAGCACGTCGGTCTAGAGGTACGCCCAGAATTGCCAATGCCCTTCTCAGAAGGGTGCGTGACTTTGCCCAAGTAAAAGGCTCTGGAGTAATTGATATGGAAATTGCCCATATGTCCTTGGAAGCGCTTGATGTAGATACACACGGACTCGATGAAATGGACAATAAGATATTGGCTACCATCATTGACAAATTTCGCGGTGGCCCTGTGGGCCTTACCACCATTGCCACAGCAGTAGGCGAAGACTCTGGTACCATCGAAGAGGTGTATGAACCTTTCCTCATTCAGGAGGGCTTCATCATGCGCACTCCACGCGGTAGGCAAGTTACAGAGTTGGCATATAAGCACCTCGGGCGGACACCTAATATAGAGCAAGGCCAGCTATTTTAATGTGCTCTGTCGGGCATTATACAGAATCTAAAGCTTTCGGCAAGTCAATGCCAAAACTTATTCTACTACTTTGGATCATGTGCTGATAAATACCCGCCTATAGGCATTAGTTTCTTTTCAACAGAAAGGATTGAGAGAAGTACTTTCCACAAGGTTTACACCATTGTATGTCATCCCTTTTTGGCTAATTTAGCCCACTAAAGTGTATTTAGTACAATTACTATGGATGAAATGCGCAACCGCGTTGTGATAGAGAATGTAACACCCGTTGTGAATGGAGGTGATTATGCAATGAAACGGATCGCAGGCGACTTGGTTAAAGTTACTGCCGATATTTATACTGATGGCCATGATGTGGTAAATGCATGGATTCATATAAAGCACAAATCCGAGAAAAGCTGGGAGAAAATACCCCTAGTAGCACTGGTGAATGACGCATGGATTGGTGGTTTCAAAGTGCCAAAACAAGGAAAGTATGAATGGTACATTGAAGCTTGGGTAGATTATGCTCTTAACTGGCAGCATGAGTTGGGCCGAAAGGTGAAGGGAGGACAATATGTCAATGTGGAATTGCTTGATGGAATTCAATACCTGGATTCGGTAGCTGCCAAGGATACCAAGACAAAGGCTTTCCTGAAGCAGTGCAAAACCCTTTTCGCAGACGCAACGAAGTATCAGGAAGCCACAGAAATGGCCATGTCCAAACAGCTCAAGGATATTTTTCTGCACCATCCCTATCAGACATTTGTAACACAAAGTCCACTGTATCCTATTTGGGTAGACCGGGAGAAAGCAGCTTTCAGCGCGTGGTATGAGTTCTTTCCGAGAAGCGCATCCTTCGTATCTGGAGAGCACGGCACCTTTGCTGATGCGGCTCAACGATTGCCATACGTGGCTGAAATGGGTTTTGACGTTATTTATTTCCCCCCTATTCACCCTATAGGCGAAGTGAACCGCAAGGGTAAAAACAACGCCACTACCGCAGGTGCAGAAGATGTAGGCTCTCCATGGGCTATTGGATCTAAATTAGGTGGTCATCGGGATATTAACCCGGCCTTAGGTACCCTCCAGGATTTCAAATCATTTGTGAAGAGCGCCAAAGGTATGGGCATGGAAGTAGCAATGGATTTCGCTCTGCAGTGCGCACCGGATCATCCTTATGTAAAACTACACCCTAAATGGTTCAAATGGCGACCCGATGGCACCGTTCAATATGCTGAAAATCCGCCCAAGAAATACCAGGATATACTTCCTTTTTACTTTGAGAATGAAGACTGGCAAAACCTCTGGAATGAGTTGCTGGATGTAGTAATGTATTGGATCAAGCAAGGAATTACCATCTTCAGGGTAGACAACCCTCACACTAAGCCATTCAGGTTTTGGGAGTGGCTTATTGCAAAAGTGCATGAGAAACACCCCGATATTATTTTCTTAGCTGAAGCCTTTACACGGCCCAAGATTATGCATATGCTTGCGAAGATTGGCTTTACCCATAGCTACACTTACTTTACTTGGAGAAACAATAAGGCCCAGCTTGCAGAATATATGCAAGAGCTGGTTACGAGCCCTTCCCGTAACTACTTCCGGCCAAATTTTTGGCCAAATACCCCCGATATTCTTCCATATGAGTTGCAGCAACCGAATGAAGCAGCTTTTATAACCAGATTTTTCCTGGCTGCTACCTTAAGTGGCAACTATGGAATGTACGGCCCTGTTTATGAAAACATGCTGTATCAAGCAGTTCCTGGAAAAGAAGAGTATCTGGATTCGGAAAAATATGAAATTGCCCGCCACATATGGGATACCAGAGGCAAGCTCAAGCAGGTAATCAAAATTGTAAACCACGTAAGGCGAAACAATCCGGCGTTCAGAGATACGTTCAATCTTGAACTATGCAATATTGACAATGAGCACATTCTGGGATATTTCAAGTCAGATGGTGAGAACAGCCATATACTTTGCCTCGTGAATATGGATCCATACTACACGCAATCCGGTTGGGTTCAGGTACCACTCGAGAAATTGAATCTTGCAGCGGCTGAATCCTACACAGTGTCCGACCTTGTGTCGCAAGTCACTTATAAATGGAAAGGTGAATGGAATTTTGTGGAACTTAACCCTCACGGCCTACCGTTCCATTGTTTTCAAATTCTTACTGCATAGCCACATTTAAGTATGGTACTCGAAGTTAATAAGTCATGGAAAGAAATCTTCAGCAGAAATGGCTCACTGATTGATTCCTTTGTCCAAAATGTACTTCCGGGATACATGCGGTCTACCCGTTGGTTTGGGGCTAAATCTTCAAATATCAAGCAGTATAAAATTGACTACTTGCTCCCATATGAGATTTCAGCAAAGGAATCTGCATTTATTCTTTTTATAGAAGTTGTGTTTCATACTTCCAATACGGAAACTTACTTTCTACCTGTAAGTGCGGTAAAGGAACCTGAGAGTGATAAAAGTGTCATTTGCCAGGTTACCGATAAGCAGCAAAATGAATGGTACTTGGTAGATGCTATTTACAGTGAGAAGTTTAGAAAAAGCCTGTTTGACAATATTCTTTCTCGCAAAAAGATGGAGCTTAGTATAGGAAATCTGCGTTTCTCAAAAGGAAAAAGACTCAAGTCACTCCTTTCGGCAGATGGGGTTACATCAAAGGTGCTTAATGTAGAACAAAGCAATTCCACTATTGTATATGCTGACAAGTATTATCTGAAAATTTATAGGAAGCTATTTCGAAACAATAACCCCGACCTTGAGCTTACACGCTTTTTGTCCGAAAAGGCCAATTTTCCGTACTCACCCCATTTTGCGGGAAGCATAGAATGGGTCAGGGCCGACTACTACACCGTATCACTGGGCCTGATGCAGGAGAAAGTAGATAATCAGGGGGAAGCATGGAATGACACATTGAACGAAATTGAAGGGTACTTTGGCAGGCTGGAAGCGCTGAATGTAGCACTAAACGAGCTCCCGAAGCTGGATTTATACAAACCCCTTCCCCTCGAAAGTGTTCCTGACATTTACAAAAAACTCGCAGGTGAGCGTATGCTGGAGAAGGTGCGGAAACTTGCAGTCAGAACAGCCCAAATGCATTTGGCACTCATTTCTGATAGAACCGACAGGTCCTTTAGCCCAGATTCATTTACGAGCGATTACACAGTATGGCTGCTGAATAGGGTAATGTACATGTACGATCACCGATTTCATCTGCTGGAGCAGAATATTCACAAACTCAAGGGTCAAGCCTTGGAATTCGGTCAATACTTTATTGAAAACAAAGATCGTATCAAAGACAAACTCCTGAATTTTGACGAGCAGAATCTGAATTCCTGTCGCATTAGAATCCATGGTGATTATCACCTTGGGCAGGTGCTACTTACAGATGAAGATTTTTGTATACTTGATTTTGAAGGGGAACCTGAAAGTACCATACGAGACAGAAAAGTAAAACAACCTCCTATAAAGGATATTGCGGGCCTTTTCAGATCATATCATTACGCAGTTTTTGCTTCAGTTTTTCAGCGGCCTGAATCGAAACTCTCCACTGATTTTATTACAGAGGCTGGTGGAAGGTACTACCGGCTTATAGTAGCAGTAAGTTTGCACTACTATATAAAAACAGCAGTTGAAGGAGGCCTGAATATTGGCTACGAAAAGGAAATCAACTTCCTACTTCGCTATCACCTTTTTGAAAAGGCCATTTACGAGTTGGGATATGAACTACATGCACGTCCTGATTGGGTTATAATCCCACTCAAGGGCATCATGCAAATTTTAAAGAACGAATAATTATGACAAAAGAAGCCGTTGTTGCGAACAGTCTACTTACTGAATTTGATACATCGCTCCTTGGAGCGGGAACCCATTACAAACTCTATGAGAAAATGGGCAGCCACTCCGTCACATTAAATGGCGTAAAAGGAGTGCAGTTTTCAGTATGGGCACCGAATGCATCCATTGTTGCTGTAATTGGCAATTTTAATGGCTGGAATCGATCATTGCATAAGCTGAATCCCAGGTGGGACAGCAGCGGTGTGTGGGAGGGATTTATACCAAACCTGAACCAAGGCGAAGTGTATAAATACGCCATCACCACTCCCAAAGGAGAAGTTTATGAGAAAGGAGACCCATATGCCATAGTATGGGAGACACCGCCAAAAACAGCTTCTGTCGTTCACGATTTTCACTATGAATGGGGTGACGCTGAGTGGATGAAGACAAGGCGTGGTCCCAATAGCCTCGACGCGCCATGGTCTGTCTACGAAGTGCACATAGGTTCTTGGCGCCGGAGGTACGAAGAAGGAAAGCGGTCTCTAACATACCGTGAAATGGCTACTGAAATGGTGGCTTACGTCAAAGACTTGGGCTTCACCCATGTAGAACTCATGCCAGTAATGGAGCACCCGTTTTTCGGGTCGTGGGGATATCAAATTACTGGATATTTCGCGCCTTCTTCTCGCTTCGGGTCACCCGAAGACTTCGCTTACCTCGTTGATGCCTTTCACCAGGCAGGCATAGGAGTAATTCTAGACTGGGTTCCAAGCCATTTTCCTGGCGATGCCCATGGACTCTTTCGGTTTGATGGAACTTCACTATACGAACACGAGGACTATCGACTAGGATATCATCCTGACTGGAAAAGTTTTATTTTCAATTATGGCCGCAACGAAGTCCGCGCTTTCCTGATAAGTAATGCCATCTATTGGCTGGATAAGTTTCATGTGGACGGAATCCGGGTAGATGCCGTGGCTTCCATGCTGTACCTTGACTATAGCCGCAAAGCAGGGCAATGGATACCTAACAAATTTGGTGGACGTGAGAATCTCGAAGCCATTTCCTTTCTCAAGGAAATGAACTACGCGGTATATGAAAACTTCCCGGATGTGCAGACAATCGCTGAAGAGAGTACGGCTTATCCTATGATTTCCAGGCCCACAAGTTCAGGCGGGTTGGGATTCGGCATGAAGTGGATGATGGGGTGGATGAACGATATGCTGGTGTACATAAAAGAGAATCCATTATTTCGAAGGTACCATCAGAACAAAGTTACTTTCAGCCTTGTGTACGCATTCACTGAGAACTTTATGCTCCCACTTTCACATGATGAAGTAGTGCATGGCAAAGGATCTTTGCTCTCAAGGATGCCTGGAGATGAGTGGCAGCGATTTGCAAATTTGCGTACCCTGATATCGTGGATGTATATGCATCCCGGAGGTAAATTGCTATTTATGGGCAATGAGTTCGGCCAATTTTCGGAGTGGAACCATGATGAAGGTTTATTGTGGAAGCTATTTGAGTTTAATTATCACAAAGGAATGGCTGAGTTGGTGAAGGAGCTAAACGGACTGCTTCGCAGAGAACCCGCACTTTACGAGCACAACTTTGTACCAGCTGGCTTCGAGTGGATAGATTTTGGAGACGTTAAAAACTCTGTAATCAGTTTCTATAGGAAAGGTAAGAAACCAGATGACAGTTTGGTTGTGGTGGGTTGCTTTACGCCGAAAGCCCACAACGAGTATACAATTGGTGTGAATGAAGAAGGTGAGTATGAAGAAATTTTTAATTCAGACGCTGTAAAATTTGGAGGAAGTGGCTTTGAAAACGGTGGAATTATAAAGAGCCACAGTGAGTATTCTCATGACAGGCCACACTCAATTACCATCCGTATACCCCCACTTGGATTTGCAGTTTTCAAAGTGAAAAAAGCAACAGCCAAGCTGGCGCGGACGCGCTCTGCCATGGACGAATTACTTTCTAGAAAACCTGCATCAAAGAAGCTGCCTAAAGCCAAGACGGAAGTAAAAAAACCTGCAACGGCGAAGAAGAAACTCATTAAGACGCAAAAGGCCAAGTAAGTAAGATGAAGAAGTTTGTTTGTGTACATGGGCACTTTTATCAACCTCCCAGAGAGAATGCTTGGTTAGAGAAAATAGAATACCAAGATTCTGCTGCTCCTTTTCACGATTGGAATGAGCGAATTACGGCAGAGTGCTACGCACCAAATGGTGTTTCGAGAATTCTAAACGATGATCGTAAAATTATTGACATCGTGAATAATTATGCGAAGATGAGTTTCAACTTTGGCCCTACACTGCTGAGCTGGCTTGAATTGAATCATCCTAAAACGTATCAATCAATACTCGATGCCGATAAGGAGAGCATGAAGCACTTTGGTGGACACGGCTCGGCCATGGCGCAGGTTTATAACCACATTATAATGCCACTCGCCTCACGGCGCGACAAGGAAACACAGGTCATCTGGGGATTGTACGATTTTGAGAAACGATTTAACCGCAAGGCAGAAGGCATGTGGCTTGCCGAAACTGCCGTAGATACAGAGACCCTTGAAGTGCTTGCTGAGAATGGTATCAAGTTTACAGTACTCGCACCCCGACAGGCAAAACAGTACAAGTCACTCACCAGTGAAGTGTGGCATCAGGGCATTGACCCTAAGCAACCTTATGTGATAAACCTCCCATCCGGCAAAAGAATTTCCCTTTATTTCTATGATGGTGAACGTTCGCAGGCAGTTGCCTTCAAAGGATTATTGAAGGATGGGAGAGAGTTTGCCAATCACCTGATATCGGCATTTGATGGGCGTAATGACAATCAATTGCTACACATAGCGACTGATGGTGAGAGTTATGGACACCATCACCGGTATGGCGATATGGCCCTGGCGTATTGTATACACTATATTGAAACCCATAATCTTGCCCGAGTAACCAACTATGCGGAGTATCTGGAGCTAAACCCACCTGCGCATGAAGTGCAGATTCATGACAATTCATCATGGAGCTGTGTACATGGTGTGGAGAGGTGGCGTGCAGACTGTGGTTGCAACAGTGGTGGACGCTCTGATTGGAATCAGCACTGGCGCAAACCACTTCGGGATTCCTTAGACTGGCTGAGGGATGAACTCGCTAAAGTCTTCGAAAGTGATCTTGGAAAATATACCAAGGATGTATGGGCACTTCGCAATGCATATATTGAAGTTGCCCTTAATCGATCTACAGAGATCGTGGAGCAATTTATGAAGAAACACTTTGCTGGATTGGAAGTCAAGAAATGGACACATGTGATAAGATTGCTGGAGATGCAAAGGCAGGAAATGCTCATGTATACGAGTTGTGGCTGGTTCTTTGATGAGATTTCTGGTATAGAAACGGTGCAAATACTGCAGTATGCGTGCAGGGCAATGCAGCTTGCCGAAAGTGAAACTTCCGTTAAACTTGAGCCTAAGTTTCTTTCCATGCTCGCAGCCGGAGCAAGCAATCTTCCAGAGTACGGAAATGGTGACAATGTGTACCGCAAATTTGTGAGCCCGTCTCAACTCACCCTTACTCAAATTGGGATGCATTATGCCGTCTCATCTCTTTTCATTGAAGATCCAAATGAAATTTCAGTGTTCAACTACCGCTGCAAGTCAACACACTTCAAGCGCATTGTGCAAGGTTACCAAAAGCTTGCAGTGGGCCGTGCTTTTGTGAAGTCAAGTGTAACCCTAAGCGAGAAGAACTTCAGCTACGTAGTACTTTATATTGGGCAGCACCACATCATCGGAAAGGCCTTCGAAGACATACCCCTCGATGAGTATCATATATTTGTTGAACAGGTTATAACAGCCTTTGGTGAATCTAATATCTCCAAAGTTATTGAGCTTTTCAAGCTCTATCCCGAGCAAAGGAGCTTTTCATTTTTTGATATGTTCAAGGATGAGCAAATTAAAATGCTCAACAGCATACTCGACTATAATTTGGATTTGGCGAAGTCTTCCTATGAAAAAATTAACGACCGCAATTATAACATTATTAACGTAATGCGGAATGGTGGTCTCAAGACCCCAAAATTATTGGTGAGAAACCTCGATTTAGTTTTGCAGAGCGAGTTGCGTGACTTGTTTGATTGCAATTCTCATCGCATCAATACTGCTGAGCTGAGAAGAATAATTCAGGAAATTAAAAAATGGAATTTTGAAATTGACCACACAGATCTGAATTTCATTTGTGCCAATAAGCTGAATAGTATGATTCGTGAAATTGGTCCGTTTACAAATGGCAATCCATCTAAGTACATTGATTTATTTGTGAATATTAAGAACGCTTTGGAAATTTTGGGGGATGTGGACTTATATCCAGAGCTGAACAATTTGCAGGACTATTTCTTTACAATGCTTAGAGACCTTCCTGAAGATCTTCCTGCAGATACTATGAAGGAAATGTTCAGTTTCGGTGAGTATATTAATTTAGATGTCAGTGGTGTTAGAAAAGTAATAAAGATAGCTTAAGCAAAAAAAAAACCCGCTCCAATGAGCGGGTTTTTTTAAGTTATTCAATATATTAGAGGCACACTACTGAATTCTCCTCGTAAGATACACCGGTAGCTGCGTATTTATCAGCTTCCCAATCGTTGGTCCATTTCTGGCCATCAACGAAATAACGGAATTGGTAGTCCTTGCCTGTTTCAAGCTCAACTATAGTTTTAAAACTACCGTCTTTTTGTTTTTTCATCTCGATAGGTGAAGTCATCCAATTGCTGAATTCGCCTACTAGTTGTACGTTCTCCGCTGCAGTAACTGCTTCTGATGGAAGGCTAAATGTTACTTTACAAACGGGCTTTGATTTAAGAAACTGCTTTTTAATCATTGTGTTGGTTTACTTTCGATTTCGGCGCAAAAGTACTGAATTCATCTTAGTGTCTGGGTAACACTTTGTTAAATAATTGTTAAATCTAAATGAATGCAATGATGATCTCATTCGGACTATACGGAACTTCCAGATAATGAAGTCTTTCGATCATCTTCGAAGTGTCAGGATACGCTTCGTAGGGGTCAAAGTTAGAAATTGCTGGCATGAAACGAAAGTTCTCAGAACAAATATTTACAGCATTGCCATTAAAAATTGCTGCTGTATGCTCAAAACCATGTAGATACAATCTCAAATTTTTATAAGCAGAGTTATACTTTCCAACCTGCCTATCAATTTTAAACTGATTCGTTGACAGATGAAGCTTTCTGAGTGCATGATTTTCATTTGTTTGGTCAATGTGTATGCCATCATCCTCATAGAAAGTATAGTTTCCCGGTGCACCGAAGTATATATGAATGCGCACTGTACCATCATTCAACTCATTGGTACTTTGTACAATACTTTGCATGGGGATAATTCCACCTGCCTTCGCATAAAGTGGAATGGTGTCGTTCTGAAGTTCAATGAGATGTTCCCTACCTCCTTCATATATCGTGTCATTTAGAAAGTGGTACCAGTTTCCTTGGGGCAGATACACTTTAGCTATTTTGGTTTCGGACTCAACAGGGCATACAAGAAGGTGCTGTCCGAGCGTGAATTGATGTTCAAATGGATTAGAGAAAATTTTCCATTCAGTGCCATACTCGAAAACCAGCGTACGTGCGGGCGGCATACCATTTTGGGTTGATTCATAGAACAGTGAATAGATATGAGGGAGCAAAGCATAACGCAAGCCTAAGTAGTTTCTGGCTATTTCAAGTGTTTCCTCTCCGAATGACCATGGTTCAGCTTCTTTAGAATTGATCATTGAATGACCCCTCATCAGCGGTTGAAATGTAGCCTGTGCAATCCATCTGCGATAGAGTGATGCACCGGCATCGCCTGTGAAACCGCCCAAATCATTTCCTGTGAATGGAAATCCTGATAAACCCATGCCCGTGACCAATTTTGCACCGAGCATAAGATGGTCATCATTTGAATGGTTATCGCCAGTCCAAACAGCGCTGTATCGCTGGCCTCCACTAAAGGTGGCACGTGTGAGTACAAAAGGCCTGAGACCGACCAGCCCGGCTGTAGCGCCTTCCATAGTGGCACGGCTCATTTGCATACCATATACATTGTGTGCATCGCGGTGCGTGCCGCTGGTACCATCCTGATCGAAAAGGAGGATGCTTGGCATATGATGGCCCCATACTGCTGGTTCATTCATATCATTCCAAAACCCTTCAATTCCGAGCGAAGTGAAGTGCTCCACATATTTCGCCCACCACGTGCGCACATTTGGATTCGTGAAGTCGGGAAAATGACACCAACCTAGCCATGCTCCTCCGCTGTACAACTCACCATCTGGGTATTTCACAAATACATCATTCGCAATACCATCCTCATACACATGGTAGCCCTCTTCAATTTTCACCCCTGGGTCTAGAATAACAACAGGGTGAAAATCAAGCTCTTTCAACATACGAATAATCTCAATGGGATCGGAAAAGTGCTCTTTGTGCCAAGTGAACACTTTATAGTCCTGCATATAGTGTATATCAAAGTAGATCACATCAGCTGGCAACTTTTTTTCCCGAAAAGTCTTGGCTACACGAATTACATCCGCGGATGGGAAGTAGCTGTATCTGCATTGCTGAAACCCGAGACTCCACAAGGGAGGGAGCGTCATCCTTCCAGTCAGGGCCGTATATTCTTCTAAAATATTTGCAGGTGTAGGTCCGGCAATAAGGAAGTAATCGAGTATACCATCATTGGCTTGGAAAAATGAAAAACGATTGTTTGCTGCTCCGAAATTGAAAACTGATTCGCTGTGATTGTTGAGAAAGAGCCCGTAGAAACGGTTGTGGCACATTCCTATGTAGAACGGGCAGGATACATAGAGCGGGTCTGTAGAGGGTGTATAGCCATAAGCATCAGTATTCCAATTTCTATACTGTTTACCTGCTTTGTCTAAACCTCCTGTTTTCTCTCCTAAACCGAAAAAGCGTTCTCCCGATTGCAGGGTTTTATAGCAAGTCACGCCGCCAGAATCCCAAATTGTTCCCAATCCAGCATCATCTTCAGAGAGCACTATTCCATCATTGGTTTCGAAACGAAGCCTGAGAGGCATTTTTTGTATTATAAGCTTATAAGAAGTGCTAATGAGTTCAAAGTGGCCACTTGTTTCGATGAGTTCATAGCTGTTGATGTGTGCAGTTTCATTGATTGCATATGAAGCTTTCTGCTGCGATTTTGGCTCGAATATCCTGATGGTCTTGGATGATATACATTGTACCTTCAAAAGCACAGAATCAGTTAAGAGATCCAATCCATCGGCACTTTCCATCACGGAAGTAAGGTTTCCCAATTTTATCATGCCGAAATATACATTGTTTGGTCTCGTAGACGAATGTAAAATGTCGTTTTCACAAGTACTTAGTTTTTTGTTGAACGCTCCTAATAATTTGATTCCAGAAAAGAAGTCTGCCAGAAATCGTTGATATCAATAGCAAAGGATTCAGCAAATGTTAAATTAAACCCTTTAATATACAAAATATGTTAATTGGTCTTTTAAATTTTGTGGTTTGGGCATAATTGAGTCAAGTTTTGTCGATTTGGAAACGTCATTAGTCTAAATTTCGTCCTAAATTGGTAGATAACCTGTTAATCATATAATTAAGCCTGAAAAATTCTTTTATTTTCGCACAGCTTTAATTTGACCTTACCAATGAGATTTTCAGGAATTAATTATTCACTGCTAGTCGGTTCATTATTTTTAGTTGTTCAAGAATATACTCAAGCACAAACTTTGCAAGCCGTTGCAGTAGAGTGGGGGGAGTATATACCTGCCCCAAGGTTTGGCTATTATGCCAGAGTCGTAAATGAGCATGAGCTTCCCGATTGTCAAATAGAGCCTGCCGCGGAGAATCTTCGCGACTGGCGTTCATCACTGTTTAGAAGTCAGATCGCTTCATTGAATCCGCAAATTCTTCGGTTCCCAGCAGGCACAGCTGCCAATTTTTGGTATTGGGAAAATGAGAATAAAACCGTAGTAGGGAACAATGGTGTACCCAGAGTGTTAGAAATATGCGAGGGATCGCTATTGGATATTCCTGAATCAAAGGACATTGGATGTCCAGGCCCTCTTCTGGATTTTACAGCTGATCGTTTTGAAGATATAGTAAGAAAGACCTCAACAACTTTGGAGTCCTATAGAGACGCTATGAATATTTTCAGGGATGTGAATGGCATCGATGTCAATGAAATGTTCGTGCTAGGACCTATCGATCCCTTTTACTATGTTGGAAGCCCACAACTCGATTTCGAAACCCCGGGATTCACTCCTGCGCAGAAAAGACTGCGCATTGGGCAAAAAGGATATGAGCGGATGATCCGTCAGTTGAATAAGATACTCAAGGTATATTGCGGAGACTGTACTAGCTATGATGGAAATTTTGACTTCGAAATAGGCAATGAGGTATTTTTATCTAAGTACGGTAGGTTTTTTCCTTTTGAAGCATGTTTTGCAATGTCGCCTCAGGAGGTTTGTGATGTATGCCGCACTGATATTACCTTCTACGCTGATCTTTGCGAAGCAATTATCCCGGTAATACGTGCGAAATTTCCAAATGCCCGCATTGGAGTTGTTGGAAGTAAAATAACTGTGGCCGGCCAACCATGGACCCAAACGCTTATTGACCGATTTGGTCCTTCTTCAAATAATCCAGTCGAAGGAGTATCGGTACATTTTTATGCACTTCCTTTCTCCATGGAATCACTCAGCCAACCACTTTGTGAAGGGAACCCTTTGTTTTATAATACCGATCAACTACTTCACTATCCTTTTACGGTGATGGAGGAGTTTTACGAATCTAAAGCCTGCTCAGTGTTGGAGGGTTCTGGACTTGAAGTATGGGCTACTGAATTTAACAGTCTTGATAGGAGTGATGATTGTATAGAGTTGTATAATTCAACTTTCCCTGTGAATGAACCTTTGTTCTATTTGGACAATTGGCTGCACGCCCTGAATGTAATCGGACAGTTTAATAGCATGATGGCCTATAGCAGCACCACACCGGATCCTTGGTTGAATGCATCCGGCGGGGTACCCTTCTCAAAATTGATCATGCATTCAATGTATGGCAACCCTCATGCTTCTGCGGTAATGGCTGATGGTACGCTTACTGGGGCGGGTATAGCTAGCACCTTGCTGCTGGATCTGCTCGATGATGCCACTGACCTGAGAAGGATTATTGTGGCACCATCTACAAATGTTTCATTTGATGAAGACGGTGCCTGGTTTCCAAACATACCTGATGGCGAAATATTGCCCTACCACTACCTTGTGAATGAAACGACAGAAACTGGAACCACACAAACACCGACTTTTGATGTATATGGATGGATTTTCAGAGGACCCACTTCTTATAAATTGATGCTTGTGAACTTGCGCAACGCGGAGATGAATACAGGGATTTCTTCAATACCTGGTTTCGAAGGAACTGTATCAGGAATTGGACACCACGTGCCAGCTGGTCTACTTACTGAGAAAGTTACTGACGGACTCAATAGTCCCTTTGTGCTGACCAATTCAGTTCAATCAAACAACGGAAAAGTAGTGTTACCTCCCTACTCAATTTCCATTTTAGAAGGAGATCTTCCTCCAGATTGTTCAACAACTCCTATTTTGGCATCCAATGCCTGCTATTGCAACCCTCCTCTGCTAAACCATTCAAATTTTGAAGCAACTTTTGGCATGTGGTGGCCTGGCGGTCCTGGTGCAGTCAGGGTTCCTACTCAACCGGCGTATCCAGCCCAATTAGGTACCCATATGCTTAGGCTGAAAGGAAATTCGGCCACAGCCTTCATTACAGCAGGGCCAGCAGCTGCCCAATTTGCCACCCGAATGAAGATTAAATTTGAATATGCTGGTTTCGGGATGAATTCGCAAAATGACCGGCTCCTGCTCCAGGTGAGTACCAATGGAGGCGGTGTTTTCACTACGATTAGGGAATTCACTTTCGGACAGGATTTTTTAAATGGAGAACCATCCATAGCGAATGTGATCTATGAAGGTCCATTTTCTCAAAACTTCAAAGTGCGAATAAGGAGTATTACCAACACTGGCTCAAAAGACTTCTTTCTCGATAATGTTAAAATATATGCGTGTAATGAGGCAGCTCCTGCTGGAATAAACCCTATCATTGACTCTATTGAAGAAGCTTCAACTGAAGCCAGAATCATAGAATTGCCAAAATTGGAAGTTTATCCGAATCCTTTCAAGGACGCAGTAAACGTCACAATTGCTAACAACAATGACCCAGGAGCCACATACAACCTCATCAACGCTGCTGGCCAGACAGTACAGACGGGCATGCTAGATCAGGAACACGGAACTGAGGCCAAATCCATCTACACTTCCCACCTGCCAAATGGGTTGTATACCTTGCTTGTTTACACGGGAAGCAACAAATTAACAAAGAAGATCCTCCTACAGCGTTGATTGTTAAGTAAACTGCTAAACATCAATCGCCAAGACAGTATTTTTCAACTATCATTTGCCCTGAGCAAGCCTTTTCAGTACAATGTTTGCGAACCATACACCAAGTGCGGCACCAACTGCATCGGCTATCACATCTGATATACTCGCAAATCTGCTTGGAATAAAATAGCCCTGAATAGCTTCTGTCGCCACACCGAATGATAATCCGATAAGAAGTGTAAAAATCACAGATTTCGAAGTTTTGTACCTGGCCATTTCGCGCTTGCTATTTCCCCAAACCAGAAAGATGGATAGTATGCCGAAGACTCCGACATGGGCAAGCTTATCTTCAATATTTATTTCCCAGAAATCAATATCGGGCAGTTCATCACCCGGTAGTATGCAGATATAAAGAATAAAGGCGGCCCATAGAAGAGCCGCCCAGTATGCTTCTAAAAAGCCAATGTTTCTACCCGACGATTGCCTTGTATCCATCAGCATCAAGAAGTTCATCGATATTTCCTGAAACTTCAATTTTAATCATCCATCCTTTGCTGTATGGATCCTCATTTACCATTTCAGGGTTCGACTCAAGTTTTTTATTGAATTCAATAATTTTCCCTGATACGGGCATGAAAAGATCCGAAACTGTTTTCACAGCTTCTATGGTGCCAAATACTTCACCTAAATCGAGCGAATCACCTTCAGTTTCAATTTCAACAAATACTATATCGCCAAGCTCACCTTGGGCGAAATCAGTAATGCCAACAGTTGCGACGTTACCTTCAAGGCGCACCCATTCATGGTCTTTGGTGTATTTGAGATCAGCAGGAATATTCATATTCAGAAGTTTTATTGTGTTAAGGTAAAGCGCAAAGATATACCAGTGTTTATGTTCATCGTTGGGAAAGAGATGGAAACTTTTGGTTTGTTGATCTGATGGTCATAAAAAGCCCTGATATTCAATCGATCAGAAATTACATAATCAAAGGAAGTTTTGATTGAAATCAGGTTCTGACCTGAGGTTATTTGGTTGGTGCCTTCATCAAGTCTGCGGGCTATCATTTCGGTATCCCTTATACTTAAATCTGCTCGGATATTCAAGTCGCTCTTTCTTGATTTGCCACCAATCTTCAACTCTACATTCGGGAACCTGTAGCCTGTGCCTATTACCCAATCTATGCTGCGGTTCTCAGTGAGCTGGAAATTTGCTGTACTGAAAGCCAATGTTCTTGTGCGGCCCGTCTCCAAATTGATGATCAATGAGTTTTGCAAGGTCATATCTATGCGGATGAGTGGGCTGATTTGCTCGGACAACGTTATTGCTGTAATCTGCCTCTCTGGTATAAAGTTTTGCTCTTCAGAATTATCACGAAACGGTTCCCCATTTAAATCGTTACCGGCTGCCAGGTTGGTGGTAAAGTTGTTTACGCTAAATGTACTGCGATAGGCATGTGTGATATTAATATTTCGAAAGTACTTTTTCAAGGCCGGGATCTTAGAAAGACCGTCGTAGCTGAAATTCCAGTTGGGATTCTTAATCGCATCCAGCAAACTGTAATCCTGAATGAACAAGTTAACCTTATTTACATCCTGGCCAGTGTATGCCGCCACAAAGGAAGGCACAAGCACATCCTGTGAGCTGGGCCCATATCCATCGGCATAAATACCTTCAAATCCTGAATTGGGCGCTGATAAGCCTGATTCCAACGCAAGTCTGTTCGATATATCAGCCCTGATATCTTTAAAGTTTTCGAATGTTGGGCTTATGTTGTTGCTCAAATCTCTTGTCCATGCTGTAGACCAGGCAACCATTGTGGTACTGAAACTTCCTGTCTGAAATTGACTTTCTTCAAGATATGCTTGTAAGTCATTGTTAAATCTAAAAAAGGAACCATCATTGAAAGACCTGCTTCTCGTAGCATTGAGCTCTATCCGCATATTCGGAAGCGGTTCAAGGTTCACCCTGAAATTGAAATCTTCTGTGTAAGTTTCTAAATACTGGGTATTGAGAAATTCGTTCTGAACAAGCCAACCTTTAAGCGCTGCCTGCCGATTAAAATTCTCGTATTGATGACCGAAGACGAATCCGAAGCCAGGGGCATTAAATCCAGGGTCCATACCGAGAATATTCGAAGTGCGGTTATACCCGGGAAGTATGGTTCCCTCATTCTGACTGTATACTACGGTAATATTCTTCAAGCTCATGAGAAGCTTGGCAGCATAATCTAGAAAAGTTATTGCGTCTTCACTTTTTTCCTTTTTCTTTTCTTCTTCGCCTTCCCCTTCCTTGGTTTTAGGATCTCTTGCATTTGGATTCGTAAGGGGCCTGCCAGCCGATCTGCCCTGCCTTTGAAACTTGTTGTTTACCTTCTTGAAATAGGGTAATTTGTTGTACAAAGTGAGCATGTTGAGTTGCCCATTCAGACTTATGTTCCTGGCATTCTGTATTACGTTTCCAAGTGTATCTTGTGAAAACGGAGCCCGATTCCAATTATAATTACCTGTGTAGCGCGCATCGAGGGAGATCCAATCTAAAATTGGAATTTTGTCTATTGGTACTTTATAATTTGCTGAGACTGTCTGATTGAAAGTCACATTTTCACCAAATTTGGAGATGCTTTGCCAAACGGTGTCTCTGAACTGATTGTACGAATCGCGGTCATCCTTATCTACCCTTCCTGGAGGCTCTTGCACAAATGAAAGATTGTTGGCGCTATAGGTGAGTCTCAATGAATTGGTAAGGTCGTGTTGAAGGTCATAAATACGCGACCAATTGTAGGTTTTTGTATAAAGAACAGGCTGCTCAAAATCGAAATCGTCAAAATTATTTCTGTATTGTGTTTCACTGTAGGTTCTGTTCAAGTCTGTACGCATTGAAAAGCTCTTTGGGAGTAGGGTGAAGTTAAAGTCACGTACAAGGCCATACCAATCTGACTTTTGGAGAAATTTGCTGGTTGCAAAAGGTTTATAGTTTTTGGGTTTTAGAGAATAGGTATATCCCAATCCAAATCTGTATTGTCGCTGGTTATCGAACACAGTATTGATATCATAGAAGTTGCGGTCACTAAATGCAAAAGTCGCATTGAAATTTTCTATGTCATAGGGCATAGGCTTCTTCTCGCTATTCACACGTTCCTTCCTTACATTGGTGAAGTTTAAGCTCCTCCTTCTGGTGTATGTTTGAGATCGGGCCCTGATCTCGCTTTTCTCGTCAGGCGAAAGCCCCTCTACAACATCATTGAGCTCAAGGTCAGGTGCAAGGGGGTCGAACCTTGGTTGTACAAATTGTTCGGCTTGTCCTATATACATGGGTATTCTCACCCCACTCTCTTCTGGCAGAAATTTTCCCAGCTCAAGACTGGAGTTTACATCATAGCCCAATGAAGTTTCCTGAGGGCGCTCTGCAACGCGACTTTCAAGCGCACCAAAGTTTGGTGTTGTAATGTTTCCAGAAAGGCTTATAGTCCCGAAATCGGCCAACTGTGTGTTTACACGTGCCAAAGCTGCCCATCCTCCATCATTGTTAAAATCAGACAGCCTCAACTCATTCACCCATATTTCTGCACTTTCTCTGTTTCCATCATCCGTGGACCATATGTTCTCAGCCGCATTGGGGTTGCGCACACCGATCATTATAGTCCTTACTGAGCTCAATACGGGGTTACCCTTTATTTTAATCCTTCTGGTCCCATCAGGAACATCGTAGATTTCCTGATCGGGAAATCCAGTCTGATTTCTATTGTTTTTCGCAGCCTGCAACTTTGAAAATTCAATTTTCATGTTGTTGCCTTCGGGCCATATATTTTGCGGGGTACTCGCACTACTTAGATCTGTAGGAATAAGTGGAATTTCATATTCGTAATAGTTCTGGTCAAAGTCAGTCCCTAGTCTTACAAATACGCTCACATCACCAAAACTGAGCAAGTTGTTGAGATCCAGTGATTCGCCATGTATGAACATTTCGAGATTGCCATACATTCTCATATCTATGTTTACAGCTCTAAAGGCCGCCCTTGCATCACCATCTTCAAGGTTTCTAACCCTCAGCACGAGTGATTGCTCGTTCAGGCTGCGAAGGTTTGCCGTACCTGCGTCAATCTCACGAGATATACCGGGAGGGGTTGTGTAATTCAATGGGGCGCGCTGACTGTTTTCTTCTATGTTTACCGCAAGGATGTCAAACTCCGTATCGCCTGGAGGGCCTATCACACCATCACCCTGTCTGAGGCTTTCTGTATATCGGCGCCATTCTCCTCGTATGAGTTCCAGCCTTGCAAACCTTACCACTACGGGTGTTTCAAAACCTTTCATCACGATTCGCATGAAACGTATGGAGCGCAGGTCCTGTATGTTGTTGATCGATTTACCTGATCGCACAGGAATTTTATACTGGTACCATTTTACATTTCGACCATCTGGAGCTATACCATCTACCACATCAGTGATGAAGTTATTACCTACTTGCCAAGCGGAAGGGATTAGCTGCGGGTCAGGCATATCGATGCTATACTCGAAATATTGCTCAGCTTCTGCGAGCGTGAGATCTTGATTTATATCTTCAGTGGTGGGTAGCGTTGTAGCTTGAGTAGGATAGGATTCTGGACTGTCCTGTGTGGTTACTGAGTTACCTTCAAAACCATTGAAAGATTTGTACCTTTCGAGTATATCAGTACCCTGGGCATCGTATTCGGAGCCTCTATAATAGCGATAATTGTCAGTTGAAGGGTCATTGGTTGCCCGTGCCAATACATCTGGAGCCACTCCAGGTAAGCTGGTAATTCGGTCCAGAAAGTCTGAGAAAAAATCACGCTCAGCTACATCGTCAAGTCCATCAAAACCGACGTCTTGAGCGCGGTTGCTGTTGGTGGTATTGTCAAATGCATTTACAATACTCTGCGTAGTTGGGATTCTTCCCCATTCCGTTTCCTGCGTAGCCAATCCATTGGGATTTGCAGGGTCGATGGGCAAACCGTTTTCAAAACTCATTTGACCGTCTCTCAGTACATCCTCAGAGATATTTCCAATGTTTACGATCAGTTTACCTTGTGAATTTCCCTGGGTTCCCAAGTCAGATCGCGTATCATCGTTGTACGGGTCCATGATCCAAAATTGGATAAACTCTACGTTGGTTTGCTCAAAGTCCGTGGTATTTATAGACCTCATTGCACCTCCCCAACGTGTTTCAGGGCTGCTCAAATCACCCGTAGATGGGTTTATACCTGCAGAGAATTGGGTAGGTTCTGCATCGTAGTTATACGGTCCTCTTTCAGATGGATAGAATGAAAAATCGAGCGTAGCAATGTTTGCCGGGGTTCCAGCGGGTAATTCCCGGTCTGGAAATACTTCATTCTCAGTTACCTCACGCTGATAATGTCGGGTATTGTTTACGTTGTTAGGGGTGAGGTTGTCATTTCTGAAAAAGAGTGGGTCGAGAATGTACCAACCGAACTTCGCCCGGTTATACCCGAGTTGACGGTCATTGGTGAGCGAAGCCTCGGGAAAAACATCAGGTTGAGATTGTGGAATCGAAGCCAATCCCCAGGATGCAAAGTTCCGAAGATCGATAAGGGATATGGTGCCTTCAAAGTCATCGATATATGCATTGCCTGTTTGGCCAACCACCTTGTTGTGCCCAGGCAGGAGTTGGGCAAATTCAAATGCGGCATCAAGGGTAGAAATCTCGCTTGTATTGATGAATGGCAAAGCATTGACCATGTCAGTCAGGAACCGCGATTCTGTTTGATAATTTGCGTCGAAACCTATGAGTGTATTGTTCATAGGTTCGTCTCCAATGTTCACCTTTTGGGTCAAAGGCCGCTCATTGAGGTTCATCACAGTAGCTCCGAGATTAAAGCCTTTGTGAACCCTGTAATCAAAACGTGCACCCATGAGTCGCCGGGTTTGTATACTGAAGAGGGTATTGCTTTCTACGGAAATCTGAATCGGTGTCTGCGACTCCAAAAGTCCGGTGTTTAGAATTTTTACCCTGCCCAGGTTGTAATCTACCGTGAAATCCTGGTTCTCAATAAGCGGAACGCCACCAGCAGTTACTTTTACTGCCCCTTGGGGAATGTTCAAGGAGTTAAGCGCAATTTCATCCGATGATGCCGACTTGTACGACCCTTTTAGTTTGAATCTATTCAGGTACAAAAAGTTCTGTTGAGCAACAATTTTAGTGGAGTCGTATAGCTGCGGGTATGCGATGGCCTGTATGCGCTCCTGCGACATTCCAGCCTGCTGAAGTTTTGTGCTTATATGAGATCCAAATGGTTCAATAACGGGAAAATATACCCGCCCGTTTTGGGAATTAATGGTACCGCCTTCTGTAGCAGCCTGGTCCACAAAGTCGAAGCGACCATCAGGTTGTGGATTTCCATTCATATCAAGTTTATCGAGCTCAAAAAGCTGTATCAGTGGAGTATTTTGAACTTCAGGATCTGGGATTATTGGAAGATCCACACCTTCTTGAGGATCGTTGTACCATACATTCAAGATAAAGTCCTGGTTGTTGACTTGGAACGCGCCCAGTGAGTAGACGTTCTTCATCATAAGGTCCCAAAGTGGATTTCTAACATCGAGTATAGTTGCCTTCAACAGCTTTATATAAAGGGCATTTGGAGAAGAAATACCATCGTTAGAAAGATCACCAACCTGATAAGTAGAACCTGCCAAGGTATACTGATAGGCCACACCCAACACCTCTGCATTATTGAGCGACTGATTCAGTGAGATAAAACCAAGTCTCTGATTATAGGTGAACTCGTTTGGATTTAGCATCCTTGCGTTGGAAAGCCTTTCAAAGTCGCGTCCATTTACAAGTCCGAGTTCAGAAAGAGCCTGACTGGATTGGGAAAATCCCCTAATCTGGGGGTTATTGTTTACAATGTTGTACAGGTTGTTCTGGCCATTGCTTGCGTAGGTGTTCAATGGGTTGTCACCTATACTGATGGGTAAAGCCGGATTTTGATACTGGGCATCTTCTCCCAAATCGGTGAAGGCTATCACATTTCTGGTATCCTGAACATTGGCCGTTTGGTTTACAACCCATACCTCAATACGGGTTACTTGCACCCCGGAGTTTACGATAGGAAGGTTTTTCAAAGCCCCATCATAAGAACCTCTAAAGAATCCACTCAAAAAGTAGTGCCTATTGGCTTCGTAATTATCTACTCCAATGATATAGTCCTGGGTTTGAGCTCCTCCTTCTACATTGATAGTCTTTTTCTGCCCCCTTTCCTGAGAAAAGAGGGTAGTAGCAGTAAGTTTTCCAAATTTCAACTCTGTTTTAATCCCGAAGAGGCTTTGGCTTCCGCTGATCAGGGAATTGTTCAGAGGCATACTCACATTGCCCGCTTCTATCTTTTGGATAATCTCGTCTTCATAACCACTGTATTCGATTTTAGTCTGGTTTTCAAAGTCGAATGTAGCTTCCGTATTGTAATTGGTACTGAGCTTTAACTTCTCTCCTATATTTCCGACTACGTTAAGCTGAATGCGTTGGTCAAAGTTAAAAGTGGTGATGGTACGCTGATTTACAGGAATAAGAGGATTTTCATTCTTGTTAATGTTCACTCCAAAGATCAATTCAGCAGTTCCCTGAGGAATAATTTCAACTTTATTGCCACCGAATAAGCGGTCGAATGCCTGACTGTTTACCTGCAAAGATGGTGCAAAAGGGTCGGGCCCCGATTTTTCATCACCGGCTATCTCGTCGGTGGAACGAATTTCTTTCCAGAAATCCTTTACTGAATTTTTATTGACATATGCCATGTACTCATCAAAAGTCATGACGGTAGGATTGCGGTAGTCTATTTTATCACCTATGCGCTTGTAGAAGTAGTACTTGCCAGTATCCGGATCGTATTCTATTACATTGTTTATGTTGCTGGGGTCTGTAAGTGTGATGCGTCCATTGTCACCATATGGATTTATATTGTCATCAAATGGGAAAGGCAGATCGGTTATAGGAGAGTCAACAGGAAGTATGAGAACCGCAGGTAGATGTACCTCATCAAAGTCCACAGCACGACGCGTTGCATGGCCTGCCCATACAAACAACATCAGCGCGATAACAATTGCAATGCGCCCTTTATTTAGAAATAGATTCCCCAATCAGCAGTAATAAATATTAAGCTACAAGCTCTTAAGGCTTTGCTTTATCAAATCTTCAATTCGCATCGATTCATCGCTCATTTCAAGTATATCGTCGACAACTTTTTGAGCTTTGCGCGGGTCGAAACCCAAATTGCGCAGTGCTCTTAACGCCTCTGATCTGATCGTATTGCCCGATTCGTTAAAAAATTCAAAAATTGGATCGCCACTTTCCATTTTTCCGCGAAGATCCACAATAATCCGTTGAGCCGACTTTGCGCCAATTCCCTTAATTTTTTTCAATCCATCCACATCTCCAGCCAGTATGGCCGACTGCAACTCTGATGGCTTAAGTGTACTCAACGCCGCAATTGCTGATGCTGGCCCGATGCCAGATACTGAAATGAGACTTCTGAACATGCTTCTTTCAGCTTCTGTTATAAAACCATACAGTACGTGGGCATCTTCCCTTACTGCAAAATGTGTAAGGAGTTTGATAGAACTTTTTCCCGAAAGTGCATCGAAGGTATTCAATGATATGTTCAATAAATACCCCACCCCATTGGTTTCAACGACTGCGTGCGCAGGAGTCTTGGATATCAGGATTCCTGATATAAATTCTATCATGGAGTGCATTAAAATTTATCCGGTACAATAAAAGCTAAAAGTGAAAAGATCCAGCTCTGGTTTGTAAAACGGACATTGTTTTGAGGCGTAAATGTAAAAATCTACATTTGGAAATACACCAGCATTGGAAACAACTTTTATATGATTCGAAGAATTGTGGTCTTTTCAGGTGCAGGAATGAGTGCTGAAAGTGGCCTTAAAACTTTCAGGGACTCAGGTGGATTGTGGGAAACACATAGGATTGAGGATGTTGCAACACCGGAAGCATGGGCAAGAAATCCCGAATTGGTTTTGAACTTTTATAACCAACGGTTCCTTCAATTAAAGAAAGCCCTGCCAAACCATGCTCATTTGGCACTTGTGAAGCTGGAATCGTGTTTCGAGGTAGAGATTATAACGCAGAATGTTGATGATCTCCACGAAAGGGCGGGCTCTTCAAGAGTTCTTCATCTTCATGGAGAATTGGTTAAATGCCGCAGTTCGATCTATGAGAATGACATCTATCCAATGCCTGAATTAGGGTTGCGCCAAGGTGATTGCTGCCGGATGGGACACCAACTCCGCCCTCATATTGTCTGGTTTGGAGAGGCGGTGCCGGCAATGTATGATGCAGAGCTAATAGCTGCCCAGGCTGATTTGTTATTGGTAATAGGTACATCCCTCAATGTATATCCAGCTGCAGGATTGATCTATAGGGTTCAAACTGGCGCCAATGTGATCGTAGTAGATCCGGGTGAGCTGTCAATTTCTGCTGTTAAGGGTATACAACATTACAAAGCAAAGGCTTCAGATGTATTGCCAAAATTGGTAGACGATCTTCTAAAATTGGTATAAAAAAAACCTTGGGAATCCAAGGTTTAGTACTGTGATGTGTTTAAAACAGGGTTATCTAACGATTAATTTACCGGTAGAAATCCTCTTTCCATCATTGATGAATGAGTACATATACAGTCCGGCATTCAGGTCGCCAATGTTAATTGTAGCCAGCCCTTCTTGAGAAACCAAATTGTGTTTTTTTACTTCCTGGCCTATTAGATTATAGATTGTAATGTTGCCAGAATTCAGTGGTTGATTGAGCTCGTATTGGAAACTAACTATACCAGTGGATGAAGGGTTTGGTTGTGGAAGACCTATTTTTCCAACGCTGGCATCTTCTACTGAACTTGCTGTGCTGACTTGAAACTCAATTGTGACACAAGTTTGATTGCTAAAGTCATTCTCATCGTAAAAACAGTATTCTACGATTGTAGTTCCAACATTTCCATAAGGCTGATAATCAGCATAAAAGTTTGAAACGCTCTGACCAGCACCAATAGGAATCGAAGTTGGAGAGATACTTACTGCAGGTGTATAGCATTGTTCCCAGCAAAAGTAATTGTAAGTTCCAGGGACTTCTTCAAGAATGAATCTTCTCACTTTCACATTGATGACACCATCGGAATTGTTGCGTATGTCGAAACCATTAGTGAGAAGCAGGTCTTCAGTGGTGCCAATTACTATAGTTTGTGGGTCTATTGCTTCCAAATCAGATTGCCCGATGGCAAGAGTGGAAACGAAGGAAGATCCTATAAGAAGGATAAAAAGGTAAATGTTTTTCATGGAGTGAATTTGATTTCACATCAAATATAATCAGAAAATTAAGTTGTAATAACATAAAACTATAGATGCGGAACGGTAGGAATCCAAGCGAAGAATCGAATCCGCTGATTTGAACTGTTTTTTTTTCTCACTTAATCTGAGGGCAGATAGTATCTTAGCAGTCCCAAATTTTAATCACAACTTAACCTGCTAAAATGAAAAAAGTTTTACTTTCTGCACTAGCGTTGTCGCTTTTCACAGCTGTCAATGCCCAGGTGCTCATCTCCGAATCTTTTGATGGCACTACCCTTCCAGAGGGTTGGACAAAGTCCCAACTCAATCCTGTGGGATGGGTTTTTGGATCTCCTGCTTCTCTATCGAGCACCTACTGGACTGTCCCAACACACACAGGCAATTGTGCTGCATCCAATGATGATGTGAATGACAATAATACTGCGGCTCACGATGCATCAATGGACTTGTTGATCACACCTTCTTTCGATCTAAGTTCTGCCTCTGCATGCGCATTGACGTTTGACATCTATCATCCCGGTGCATGGGGTTCTACTGCGCATCTCCGTGTTTCACTCGACGGTGGTAATACCTTTAGCGAGTTTAACACCATCAGCGTTGATGATGCTTGGCGCACTGTGAATGTTTCGCTTGGCGCTTACGTTGGAAATGCTGATGTTAAAATTGCTTTTCGGCACAATGACAACAATGTGTGGGCGGGTGGAGTAGCTGTGGATAATGTTACGATCTTCATCCCTGCAGAAAACAATGCCGCTCTTGTTGGCATTACAACTCCTGAGTTTGTTATGAACACTACCGATGTAGCCATTACAGGTGTAGTTGAAAACAGGGGAGCGAATCCACTAACATCCTTCATACTTGACTGGAGTACTGCTACGCAAAGTGGCACTTACACCTTTGATGGTTTGAATATTGCACCTTTTGAAACCTACAATTTCTCTCACCCTGTAGAACTTGAAGTAGGGATGGGAAATGAAGATCTTGATGTAGTTATTTCTGAAACGAATGGTGTAGCCGATGCCGATCCAAGCGACAATTCTGGAGCTAAGCTTGTGCACGCGTTGCTTTTCAACCCTTCCAAGAAAGTTTTGGTTGAGCAAGGTACCGGAACCTGGTGTGGCTGGTGTCCAAGAGGGCACGTATTCTCAGAATACATGGCAGAAACCTACCCTAATTCAATTGAAGTAGCCGTTCATAATGCAGACCCTATGGCCAACAGCACATACGACTCAGGTATGGGTGCCAGAATTGGTGGATACCCCAGCGGGCTGGTTGACCGCTTTTTCATGGACATAGACCCATCACAATTCGAGGAGGCTTATCTTCAGCGTATTGACCAACAAACATTCGCTGATGTGAGTGTTGATTTGGATTACAACCACACCACCCGCAATTTGCAGATGACGATCAATGCAAATTTTGCAGCTACAGTTGCTGGCAACTTTAGGTTGAATGCACTGGTAGTTGAAGATAATGTAACAGGAACTGCTTCTTCTTACAACCAAACCAATTATTATTCTGGGGGTTCTGCTGGCCCGATGGGTGGCTATGAAAGTTTGCCCAACCCTGTGCCTGCAAGTCAAATGGTATACCACCATGTAGGCCGTCGTATTATGGGAGGTTGGAACGGAACTGCCGGAACTATTCCATCACAAGTTGAGCCAAGTACTACTTATAGCACAACGTACTCACTTACCCTACCAACTTCGTGGGACCATACCGAAATCAGCGTAGTTGGTCTCATCATCAACCAGGCAGATGAAAGCATCGTTAATGCACAAGAATCAGGAGAGATATTAAGTGTAGCCGAACAAGTTGAATATGGTTTTTCTTTCGAATTGTTCCCAAATCCTGCGTCTGACTTCGTGAACGTAGCCCTCCAAATTGAAAAACCAGGAGTAGTGTTGTATGACGTATATGATATGACAGGTAAACTTGTTAAGTCTATTCAAGCTGGAACCCTTTCTGCGGGAGAATATTTCCAGACTGTGGATGTTTCAGAATTAGAAAGCGGTTTATACTTCGTTAGCATACTGATTAACGGAAATCAAATTACCAGAAAGTTGGCAGTTACCAACTAATTTGGATCCATTTTTGAATTAAACAGTCCGCGACCAACTTAGGTCGCGGACTTTATTTGCTCTACATGAAAGCCAACCTGCTCACTTTAGCCCTTCTCCTTTTATCGTCAGTCCTGTTCTCTCAGAAGTCAGTCCCTTCAGTGGTCATTAAGGACTTGAAAGGACAGAGTTTTAATACTGCTGATTTCAACAATGATGGCAAACCCATCATCATTAACTTTTGGGCCACCTGGTGCGCTCCTTGCAAACGAGAGTTAAATACCATTGCAGAAATTTATGATCAATGGCAAGAAGAAACGGGAGTGAAACTGATCGCCATTTCCATTGATGATGCCAGAAGTCAATCCAGGGTACTGCCATATATCAACGGTTCTTCCTGGGATTACGAAGTATATATTGACGCAAATCAGGATTTCAAACGTGCAATGGGTGTCAACAATGTTCCTCACACTTTTCTTCTTGATGGAGATGGAAACATTGTATGGCAGCATAACAATTACAGCCCGGGAGATGAAGAAGCGTTGTATGATAAAATCCGATCTCTTTCAAGCAAGTGAAATCTCAGATACTGGTATCGGCGCTCATCTTGGTAGTATTAAGCATTCTTCCATTTTGTCTTATTGCACAGGAAGAACAAGGAAATTCAGGCCAGTTTAGTGGCAATTTCCAACTTGACGGTCAGTTGTATAGGCCAGACAGTGCAATTAGTGCAGTAGTCCCGCCAGAAAAAATGGCACTTAGTGGATTTGGCAATCTGCTCTACACCTATGGAAAGCTTTCAGCTGGGGTACGGTTCGAAACGTACATTCCCGCTCCAGTAGCCTATCCGGCTGGAGCACCTTGGAGTGGTACTGGCCTAGGTTACCGATTTGCCAGATATGGAGGTGATGTTTTTGATATTACTGTAGGTAATTTCTATGAGCAGTTTGGCAGTGGAATGGTGCTCAGAACCTGGGAAGATCGTGGACTTGGTGTAGACTATTCTTTAGATGGAATAAGGGTCATAGCCAGACCATATCGTGGAGTGGCAGTTACTGCACTCTATGGCAAGCAAAGATTCAATTTTTCGGATGGTTTTGTGAATGGTGATGGAATTGTACGAGGTGTGAATGCCGATTTGGATCTCAATGCCTTGCTTGATACACTTGCCAGTATTCCGGGTCAGATAATTATTGGTGGAAGTTTCGTCAGTAAATACCAAAGGAACACAAGTAGCCAATTTGATTACCCCGAGAATGTTGGTGCAGGGTCAGCCAGGTTAAAATACCTCATAGGTGGTTTTCAGTTTTCTGGAGAGTATGCCTTTACAGATGAGAATCCCAGTGCAATGAATTCTCAAATCGTACCCATACCTCCCGATCAGAATCCGGGGGTTGGACTATGGCTTCCTGGCAATGGAATAAACCTCAATGCTACTTATTCGCAGAAAGGTTTGGGTGTTTCTCTTACTGCATCTTCACTTGCCAACATGGTGTTCCAAAGTCAACGCGGTGCTGGGCCTTTTGATTCCTGGATCAATTATTTACCACCTACCAGCGTATTACAAACGTATTTGCTTGCCCAACTTTATCCATATGCTACCCAACCCAATGGTGAAGTAGCGTATAGGGCTGATGTATTTTATCACTTTAAGAAAGACTCCCCTCTCGGTGGAAAGACAGGGCTGAAACTTGACCTGAGCGCGACCCAAATAAGCCAACCTGACATTGAAATGATCGATGATTTGGGCACAACCAGGAATGGGGCTGACATATCACTTTTCAAAAAAGGAGACACACAATACTATGCCGATTTCAATGTTAAACTCTCCAAAACCCTTTCGAAGAAATTTAAAGGAAGCCTTTTCTACATGAACATTGCATATAACAATGATGTAATTCAAGGGGCTTACAATTACGACAATGTTGCCACTCCGGGGACAGTATATGCCGACTTGGTGGTGTTTGAAGGAAACGTGAAAATAAACAGGACCAACAACTTCCGTTTCGAATTGCAAACCCTTTTCACCGATCAGCATCTTCAAGATTGGGTAGCTGTGGTTGCTGAATATACCGTGTCACCACATTGGTTTTTCTCAGCAGTAAGCCAGTATAATTATGGCAACGCCAATGATGATTTTTATAACTTCCCTGTGGGGAGCATCGGCTTTATAAAGGACAGCAGCCGCATAAGTGTGAATTATGGCAGGCAACGTGCAGGCGTGTTTTGTGTAGGTGGTATATGTCGTGTTGTACCTGCATCCAACGGACTTTCAATCAGTATTACGAGCAGCTTTTAATTCTGTGCTATGTTTATCTACTCCAAATCTTCATTTAATTTATTGACCATTCTGATGGCAGCAATGCTCTTCTTTAGCTGCACAGATGATACAGAGTGCTACCACGAAGATAAGCGCCTTTGCGATCCGAACTATGTGCCACCTGTGACTGGAATCATTCCTTTTGATGAAGATCTCACAGGATATTCTGAGAAGTTTCTTTTGGAAGAATTTACAGGGTTCTTGTGCACCAACTGCCCAACTGCTACTGCAACCGCAAAGGAGTTGAGGGAGACTTATCCCGGAAGGCTTACAGTTATCGCAGTGCATTGTACTCCATTTTTTGCAGCGCCATTGACCACCAATCCTGATCAACCATTTTACCTGGATTTCAGGACTGTAGAAGGGGAAGCACTGTACGAGTATTATTTGCCACCCGGTCTTCCTGATGGTGTCATAAACCGAGGGGGACGCGATGACTTGCCTACCATTACCTACCCATATTGGACAGATGAGCTGGAAGGTCTTATGGCTGACAATAGCCCTGAAGTGTATGTTAAGATTAGCGATTTGATTCTGAATGAGGACAGTACTGAGCTAACTGGGCAGATTGTTGTAAAGCCTCTAACTGCTGTTACTGAAAGTTACAATATCAACTTCTCACTGATTGAATTCGGAATTGAAGAGGCTCAAAAGGCTCCGGGCGGTGAAACTTTGTATGACTATAAACACGACTTTGTGTTTCGCGCTGCAAGCAACGGCCCGTGGGGTACGTTTGCTTATGACCAACAACTTTTGCTCGATCCTGATCAGGCCCTGGGATTTGAACTTAAAATTCAAATAAATGAAGAATGGATTTTGTCAAACTGCGAAGCTGTGGTATATGTTTCCAGAGAAAGTGACCGGAAGGTTGTGCAGGTTGAAGAGAAAGAATTGTTTGAGTAGATCACTTTTCATCTTGTTGATTTCATTCTCAGCGAATGGCGCTGTTATAGGTCAGCAATCGGATTTGAACACATTCTTCTTTCAGGCTGGGATGTCAGCAAGCACCATACAAAACTCATCTGGATCAGGTTTCGAAAAGCTCAATATTAAGGCTGGCTTAGGGTATTCCATTCCACTGGAGAATTCGTGGGGAATTTCTACTGAGCTCAGTGTAGTGCAGAAAGGGGTGCGTGATCTTCCTGATGGAGCTTCGGCGGTGGTGGCGCAGTACCGGGCCGATTTGTGGTATTTGCAGATGGCCGGATTGTGCACTTACCGGATTGGGGAAGATTTTTCAGTACTATTGGGTCCGGCTGTTGGCTATCTGATGGCCAGCAACGAAGAAGATTATAATGGTAAGATTCCGGATGATAGAGCCACCGATTACACTTCATTCGAACTTTCAGTGATAGCTTCATTTAAATATCATATTACCGAGAAGATGGCCTTTTCAATTTGGATAGACCAAAGTATTTTGCCTGTAATAAACACTGGTCTCGAAGACAATAGCTTACAAGGCGTTAGGCAATACAACACAGTTGCAGGAGGTTCAGTGATTGTCGGATTCTAATTTTCTATCAGGTCAAATAGACGCCGCCGACAGCACACAGATTGGGTATATCGAAAAAAAGTGTTAATCAGTCGAAAGTGGTTAAAATACTCCATAGAGATCTGCGTTAATTTCATACCTTGAAACCACTTTACTGAACTCCTAATTTGCAATGAACATGTTGGAACTTAGCAAGCAAATCCTCCAAAAGGTGAGCTTCGACCGAAAATTATTTAAGAAGGAGCTTAGAAAATCGCTCCGTTGGATTAAGCCTCAGGAACAACTTCAGTTAAAAGCTTGGTGTCTTACCACCTTTGGTACAGTCTACCATGACGTGATCCTTGAAGTTTTTGAAAACACAAACTTAGGCGCCTCATTTTGAGGCGTTTTTTTTTAAACATGCCATTTAACTGACATACAGGTTTTATCTATCAATCAAGTTCTGATTACTTCATATTCTCTTAGCCCCTGCATGGGATGTAGTAATTCGAATCATTCCTAGTAAATAGTCGGAGCCTTACCACCTGATTTAAAAGGTTATTTTCGCCCCGTGATTTTGGTTACTGGCAGCACAGGAATTGTAGGGACGCGTTTGGTGTTCGACATGCTTCGCAAAGGCAAGACGGTGCGCGCTATGCGCCGAGATGGCAGCGATCTAGAATTCATGCGAACTGTATTCAGATTTTATGACCCTGATCAGGGTGATTCTCTTTTCGAAAAATTAGAATGGGTTCAAGGAGATCTTACTGATATTTTTTCGCTTGAAGAGGCCATGAAAGGGGTACAAACTGTTTATCATGCAGCAGCATTGGTATCCTACGCTGCAGGCGATGCGAAAAAGTTGATAGAACTTAATGGAGAAGGAACGGCAAATGTGGTGAATGCCGCCTTGGATGCTGGAATTAATAAATTTTGCCATATAAGTTCTGTTGCAGCACTGGGCAGGCCAGCCAACGGCTCCCCGGCTACAGAGAAAAATTGGTGGAAGAAATCTACTAATGGAAGTGTGTATGGATTGAGCAAGTACATGGCAGAGCGTGAAGTGTGGAGGGGCGCTTCAGAAGGTCTGCCAACAGTTATTGTGAATCCTGCCATAGTGTTGGGTCCAGCCAAATCGGATCAAAGCAGCGGAATGCTGATGGCACTTCTCCGCAAGGGTGTACCCTATTTTCCGAAAGGGAGCGCAGGATATGTGGATGTGCGGGATGTCAGTGCCATGGCCATCGATCTGATGGATTCTGAAATCAGCAATGAAAGATTTATTCTTTGTTCTGAAACTGAGTCATTCCGTAACATGCTCAACATGTCTGCGGCCATTTATGGAAATAAGAAACCGACCTTTGCCATACATCCCTGGATGCTCTCAATTGTGTGGAGGCTTGCCTGGTTTGGGTTGCTTATTTCAGGAGCTCAGCCTCGAATCACCAAGGAGACTGCAAGAAGTTCATCCTTGGAAAGCCGTTACGAGAATGAAAAGATAAAAGCGGCTTTGGGAAGAGACTTTATTAAGACCCAAGTTTCGCTCGAATATTACTCTGGGTTTTATCAGTAGTATCGGGAAGTTGCTTGTACTTCTCCTTCTGATCATCGGTGAATGATTGCTTTATTTCAGCTTCCAGCTTGCTCAGACTATCAAGAACTGTTTCAAATATCGCTTCCATCGCTACGGGATTTTCTCTGTACCATGTATAGGTTTTCAGGAAATCATCCTTAGATACAGCGTGCTTTTCAAATACAAATGAATATGATTCACCGGTGCCACTACTTGCAAATCTATTGCCCGAAGCTTTCTGGGTTTTCATACCTTCAGCTATCTGAACGTCAATCATTACTGCAGTGAAAACTTTGGGACTAAGCAAGTCAGATGGCATTTCTTGCTTTGGCTCACTGCAGCTAGTGAGTATGAACAGCACCAAAGACCAAGAGAGCATACTTTTTTTCATCGGCTAAAAGAAAGTCTTTCACCTCGTGTCCCTTCAACAATTTTGCCATCCTTCCACGCCCACTTTCCATTTACCATGGTGGCTGTTACTGACGACTTAAAAGTATGGCCTTCAAAAGGACTCCACCCACATTTGTAAAGTAGATTTTGCCTATTAACTTCGGTAGGTTCGCTGAGATCTACAAGAACCAAATCAGCTTTATACCCTTCCCGAATAAAACCTCTGCCTTCTATCTGGAATAGTGTGGCCACATTGTGACTCGTTTTCTCAACAATGGTTTCAAGGCTAAAAACACCGCTATGGTACAAATCGAGCAGTGCTGGAAGCGAATGCTGTACCAATGGACCACCACTCGGCGCGTTGCCATAATCTTTCATTTTCTCTTCAAGCGTATGTGGTGCGTGGTCGGTTGCTATTACGTCTATGTGTTTTAGATTAATTCCAAGTCTGATGGCATCTCGGTCGCCGGCAGATTTTACAGCAGGATTCCATTTAATAAGATTTCCCTTTGTCTCATAATCAATATCGGTAAACCAAAGGTGATGCACACATGCTTCAGCTGTGATTTTTTTCTCAGAAAGAGGGATGTCATTTCTAAAAAGACCTACTTCGCGTGCTGTCGAAATATGAAGTATGTGGAGTTGAGTTCCGTATTTTGATGCAAGCTCAGCCGCAAACGAAGAGCTTCGGTAACAGGCCTCTTCAGAGCGAATGAGCGGGTGATGTACCGCCCTGAGGTGCTCACCAATAAGGGCGCGGTAATATTTAGAATTTTCAGAAATGGTTTGTTCGTCTTCGCAGTGCACTGCAACAATGGTGGGGCTTTCTTTAAATATTCCTTCCAGCGTTTCCCTTTTGTCCACAAGCATATTGCCAGTAGAAGAACCCATAAATATTTTTACACCACACACCCGTTTAGGGTCCGTTTTCAGGACTTCACCCAGGTTGTCATTGCTTGCACCCATAAAGAATGAGTAGTTTGCAGGAGATACTTCGGCAGCCCTCTGGTATTTTTCTTCGAGCAGCTGCTGTGTGAGTGTATTCGGGACAGTATTTGGCATTTCCATAAAGCTGGTGATGCCACCTGCCACTGCAGCGCGTGTCTCAGAAGTGAGATCGGCCTTGTGGGTAAGGCCTGGCTCACGAAAATGCACTTGATCATCTATTAAACCTGGAAGCAAGTAGAGACCTCGTGCGTCTATGAGTTCTTCAATACCACCAGAGGGAGAAATATTATCGGCAATGGAATGAATAAGTCCATTTTTTATAAGCAAGTCAGCCTTTCGGCGCGACCCTTCGTTTACCAAAATGGCTCCCTTTATTAACGTGCTTCCCATGAGCTCCTTTTAAACCTCATTTTTAATACTCCCAAAAAGGCTTCCTTAAATATAGACATGCTCATTTTACTTTGTCCTCTCGTTCTATCTCTAAATGTGATAGGTACCTCGATCAGCTTAAACTTATTTCGCACCGCTGCATACTTCATCTGTATTTGGAAGGCATAGCCTACAAATTCTACTGCATCTAAATTTAAAGTTTCCAGCACCGATCTGTGATAGCATACAAAACCTGCAGTTGCATCCTTCAGTCTAACCCATAGTACAAGCTGCACATAGATGGATGCAAAGTACGAAATGAGCACGCGGCCAAATGGCCAGTTTTCCACTTTACCACCTTTTACATAACGTGAACCTACGCTAACGTTGGCTCCTTCGTGAACGCATGCATTAAGCAATCTTATAAGGTCTGATGGTTGGTGTGAAAAATCGGCGTCCATCTCAAATATATATTCGTAACCCATACCGAGACACTTGCGAAAGCCTGCGATGTACGCAGTGCCCAGTCCCAGCTTTTCGCTCCTTTCGAGCAGGTGCAGTCTATCGGGAAGTTTTGATTGCATTTGGGCTACAATTTGCCCAGTGCCATCGGGTGAATTGTCATCGACTACCAGGATGTCAAAAGCATAATCCTGACCCACCACAGCTTCAATGATGCGCGCTATGTTCTCCTTCTCATTGTAGGTGGGGATAATGACAACGGATTTATACAAATGGGTAAATTTTGGGCTAAGATAGCTTAATTGAATGCATAGACCGGAATGCCAGAGAAAGGTTTGTATTCCTTAACAAGTTAATGATAGCGGACTTTGGGTACCGTGAATTTGTGGGTTCGAAGGGTGTGCGTTTGATGTGCTTTGAAGATTGTGAGATCCATCTTATTGCATTTTTACCAGCAGAGCAAGATGTGGCTATTGCAGAAATTGGGTAGCCCCTTCCAAGTGGTATTGGCGGCAAACACGTGCCTTTTATTTGTCCATAGTTCGGCTTGTGGCCGATCCTAAATAAGAAAAGGGTTGACCTTTGTCAACCCTTTTCCCTTAATCACCAATTAAACCTTATTAATGAAATCCTGCGACTATTACGCTGCTATCATCTATCCGGTTACATAGTTCAATAATAATTTGAGGAAAGTTTGTGGATCTTCAGCGTGAAGCCAGTGACCAGAATCCATATCCGAGAAAGTTGCATTTGGGAAAATTCTTGTAATATTTTCTTTATCCCCATCGAGTATGTAATTTGATTTTGTGCCCCTTATAAAGTGAGCGGGCACATCACAGGTTACTTCAGGTATTTCCATTAGTATTTCATCTATTTTCGATTCCAGAACCTCAGCATTCATGCGCCATGCGAAAGTGTTACTGTCTGTACGATATAAGCTCTTTAAGATAAACTGTCTAACACCTGGCTCTGGTATAAATGGCAGTATTTGATCTTCAGCTTCGGCGCGCGATGAGATCTCTTTTAGATTTACAGCATTTAAGGCATCAAATATTGGTTGGTGGTGAGGTTGATAGCGTTTGATGCCCATGTCAGCAACAATTAACTTACTTACCTTTTCAGGATAAAGCTGTGCAAACCTCATTGCTGTCTTGCCACCCATGGAGTGTCCGAGCACAACCGTATTGTCTATGCCCTCGTCGTTCATGAAACCAAAGAGATCAGCTGCCATCAGGTCATAGCTCATCTCATTGCTGTGGGGAGAGCGACCATGATTGCGCTGGTCTATTATATAAACTGAAAAGTTTTGGGCCAACTTTTTTGCTAGGGTGGCCCAGTTATCAGAAGAACCAAAGAGACCGTGAAGTATGATGATATGTGGTCCGCTTCCGTAATGGTTGTATGCAAGTTTCATCTCAATGCTTTCTGATAAAGTCTTATGGTGTTTTCAAGACCTAAGTAAAGTGCATCGCACACAAGTGCATGCCCTATAGATACTTCAAGAAGGTTCGGGACATTCTGAGCAAAGTAACGCAGGTTCTTCAGGTCTAGATCGTGGCCTGCATTTATTCCCAAACCCGCATCTGCGGCTGCAGATGCAGAATTTAAAAATGGTTCTATAGCATTCTTTTTATTGGTATGATAATGTTCTGCATAGCTACCCGTGTACAGCTCAATTCTTTCGGCTCCTGTTTGTGCGGTAGCACTTATCATTTTTGGATCTGGGTCTACAAATATGCTAACCCTGCATCCACTGGTATGAAGTTCGGCCACCACATCTCTAAGGAAATTAAAGTGGGTAACTGTATCCCAACCTGAGTTACTTGTGAGTACGTGAGGCCCGTCAGGTACAAGAGTTGCTTGAGCTGGTTTGGTATCCCTTACCAATTTTAAGAAACGCTCGTCCGGATACCCTTCTATATTGAACTCGGTAGTGACAATCGGTGCAAGATTGTATACATCTTGGGTAGTGATATGACGCTCATCGGGGCGTGGATGCACCGTGATACCATCAGCACCAAACCGCTCACAGTCTGCTGCCACCCGCAGCAGATCGGGATTATTGCCCCCGCGTGCATTGCGTATGGTTGCAAACTTGTTGATATTCACACTTAGCTTTGTCATCTATTTCTGGCTATATTGCGCGTCGACAAAGTTAATTGTTCTGTCATACCACTCCCTTTAATACCCATTACCTACCTTAAGCTATGAGAGCAGGAGATTTAATAAGCGACGAAATACCCACCCTTGATGGAGGCGATAGCGGATTGTGGGCCATTCAGCTATTGGATGAGTACAAGATGCGGCATCTTCCAGTATTGGAATCTGGAAAATTTATTGGTCTGATTTCAGATGAGTCAGTACTTGAGTTGAAGGACCCTGAAGCCCCTATTAAAGATGCTACAGATTTGTTGCAACTGATTTATGTAAGTCAGGATCAGCATGTCTATGACCTGGTAAAAGTTGCAGCGCAACATGAACTCAGTGCTGTGCCTATTCTTGATAGTAATTTCAATTATATTGGAGTTGTAAGCATATATTGCCTGGTGCGTGAACTGGCCAGGATAGCTGCCATCAATGACGAAGGCGGCATTCTTGTTCTTGAAGTCAATGAAAAAGATTATTCCCTTGCAGAAATTGCACAGATTGTTGAAAGCAATGGAGCGAGCATTTTGAGTGCCAATGTTACATCCACACCTGATAGTACCAATATGGAGGTAACCCTCAAGGTGAATAGAAATAACATGGACGGAATAATACAAACATTCGGACGCTATGATTATATCGTCAGCGCATCGTATCACCAATCATCGTATAAGGATATGATGGGAAATAGGTATGAAGAACTCATGCGCTATTTAAAACTCTAACTTTCCACATGTCATTATTGAAGCATTGGCTTTCACTGCTCTCAATCCTATTTGTAGCTGCCGCTGTAGCTCAGCCGGTTGAGCCATTGACACTTGATACCACAGGTAAAATGGTGGTTATAGATTTTCTGATTGAAGGCAACAAAACCACGCAAGAGCGTATCATATTGCGGGAAATGACTTTTGCACTTGGCGATTCCCTATATCTGTCAAATATCAGGGCAGGTATGGAGCAATCCAGAAACAATATTATGAATCTCCGACTCTTCAATTTTGTGGATATAGAGGCAGTGCAGGTCGAAAATGATCAAGTTATAATACTCATTTCTGTTATCGAACGCTGGTATATTTACCCTGTTCCTATTTTGGAGATTGCTCAAACTAATTTCAACACATGGTGGGAAACAAAGGAGCTAAAATGGCTCAACTATGGTGTGTCTGTATCCCACAACAATTTTAGAGGGTTGAATCAAAGACTTTCCTTGGTAATGAGGTTTGGGTATACAAAACGGTTCAGCGCATCATATAACATTCCGAATCTCAATAGAAAACAAACCCTTGGCCTCAACTTGAGTGCAGGGTATTTTGAGAATGATGAAATAGTGTATAATACGCAGAACAATGAAAGGGAATTTTATAATAACTCTGTAGATAAAGCTAGGCAATACCTTCAATACTCAGCGGGATTGAGTTACCGAGAGAATATATACCTCACACATCTGCTTCAATTGACGTATTTCGATGCAAGGGTGAACGATACAATTCCAGCATTGCAGGCAGACTATTTCACTGGTGGAAAGAACACATCCGAGTTTCTTAGGCTCGTATACAGCATTAGTTACGATAAACGAGATTATAGACGATACCCACTCAAAGGGGTATTGCTTCAGGGCCACATGCAGCAAGATGGATTGGGTATTGTCAATAAGGAAGGCCTCAATCTCCTAACCACAACTGCTACTTACAGACACCATCACAAGCTTTCAGACCGATTTTACCTCGCCCACGCACTCACTGGTAAGGTAAATTGGGATGAGCCTCCTTATTACCTTCTTCGTGGTCTTGGGTATGGAGATATGGTGAGAGGATATGAATTTTATGTGATAGATGGTACCCATGTTGCGCTGATTCAGGGCAACTTCAAGTATGCAGTCGTAAAGCAGAAGTCCATTACCATTCCATGGGTTCCTTCAGAAAAGTTTAGTGAAACTTTCATAGCGCTATATGCTAATCTTTTCTTCGATGCAGGATACGTATACGGAAAGGAGTATGAAGCACGCAATTCCCTGGTCAATGAATACCTTTACAGTATGGGAATCGGCATTGACCTGGTAACGTATTATGACAAAGTTATGCGCGTGGAAGGCTCATTGAATGCCCTTGGTCAAACTGCTATTTACGTTCACTTTAAACAAGCCTTTTAATGAAGATAGCAATATACGGAAAGCCTGGATATAGCAATGTGAATGCTGCAGTACCGGAGCTGATTACGCATTTGCAACAGGGTGGGTTCTACTTCGAGGTATATGAGCGTTTCGCCATCTATCTTACCGAGAATGGATTGATTTCTGAAACGCCCATTACCTTTATTAGAGGCAATAACGATATTAGCCGATTCGACTTGCTTATTAGTGTAGGAGGTGATGGTACCCTCCTGGATACCATCACCATCATTGGCGATTCCGGTGTGCCTATTATTGGACTCAATGCAGGCAGGCTTGGATTTATCTCAGGTCTTGATACACGCGATGTGATAGCTGCACTTGAAGCCTTCAAAAAGGGGCAGGCACATTATGATCTGCGTTCCTTACTTGCCATAGAAACCAAGAGAAAGCACTTTGGCAATCTAAATTTTGCACTCAATGAGCTTACGGTTCACAAAAAAGATACGGCTGCCATGATGCGAATCGATACATGGATTGACGATAATTTTTTGAATACCTATTGGTCCGATGGTTTAATTGTGAGCACTCCTACTGGCAGCACTGCCTACTCATTAAGCTGTGGAGGGCCCATCATCATGCCCGATGCGGACAACTTTGTTTTGACCCCAATTTCATCTCATAACCTGAACATAAGGCCAGTGGTAGTATCATCTAAGGCTGTAATAAGAATAAAAGCCAGTGGTCGCAGCGAGAGTTTCCTTATATCCGCAGATAGCCGGTCAGAAACTTTTCTCCCGGAAGAGGAAATCGTAATTACCAAATCACCATTCCAAATAAGACTTTTACAGCCTGAAGGCCATACCTTTGCAGACACGCTAAGAAATAAAATGGGTTGGGGCGTAGACAAACGTAACTGACACATTCTTCGCCCATTCAGCTTAGACTACCCAATTGACCTGGGATATATTTAACAGACTATTCGCATATACAAGTATCAAGAGTGTAAATTTGCATTTTGGAAGTGGGGTTTATTGCAATATTTTACTTGATATCCCGATTATTAGAATTAATGAGGTTTGCGGTATTCATATTGACTTTAATGACGTCTGGGGCTTTTGCCCAATACCATGAAGTGGGTCTCATGCTCAATCAGATGCACTACATTGGTGATATAAACCAATCTAATCATCTGCCTTCGAGATGGAGCCCGGGCATAGGAGTTATCTACAGGTACAATATCAATGACCGATTGGCTTTTAAAGGCAGTTTTCAGTACGGCAGCTTGTATGCAGCCGACGAAGACTCTGACATTGATTGGCAACAGAACAGAAACCTTCATTTCCAGTCAGATATCGCAGAATTTAGCGGTCAGATGGAAGTTAATTTTCTCACCTATGAGATTGGAGATAAGCGACGGCCCTCATCTCCATATGTATTTTTAGGGTTCTCAGTATTTCGCTTCAATCCTCAGGCTGAGTTCAATGACCGTTGGGTAGATCTTCAGCCACTTGGCACTGAAGGACAGGGCATTCCCGGATATGAGGAACGCTACCCACTTACACAGGTGAGTATTCCATTTGGATTGGGTTATAAGTTCAACATTTGGCGAAATTTTGGTGGCGCAATTGAGTGGGGTTTCAGAAGAACTTTTACAGATTACCTCGACGATGTAAGCGGAGTTTATGTAGATGCTGCAATTTTGGAAGACCAAAATGGACCGTTGTCCGTCATAATGGCTGATAGAAGTTTAATTCCTACGGGTCCAGCTGGTACCAATACGGATATGCAGCGGGGCGAAACCAACAGGAAGGACTATTACATTGTTGGCGGATTTATGGTAACATACAAAATTGGGAAGCCAAGAATTAAATGCCCTTCTGCGTTCAATTGACGTAGGTTTTGAGTTCAGCCAAATTTTAAGACCTTTGCGCACCAAAATAATGAGCATTAAAGATCAAATAGACAAAGACCGTGTACCCCAGCACGTAGCCATCATCATGGATGGAAATGGACGCTGGGCTAAAAATCATGGTGAGGCTAGGATTTTTGGTCATATGAATGGGGTGAATGGAGTGAGAGAAGCGCTGACTGCAGCCACTGAAATTGGGGTAAAATACCTTACCTTATACGCTTTCAGTACAGAGAATTGGGACCGGCCAATAGAAGAAGTTTCAGCACTTATGGACTTGCTTGTGCAAACCATAGTCAAGGAGTTGGATCAGCTTGAAGAGAATGACGTGTGCGTGAAGGCTATAGGCGATCTTAATATGCTTCCCAAAGATTGTAGAAAAGCTTTGAATGATGCAATTGCACGTACCAAGCACAAAAAGGCAATCACCGTGATTCTCGCGCTAAGCTATAGCAGTCGCTGGGAAATCACAAGGGCTGTACAGCAAATTTCTAGGGATACAAAGCTAGGTAAATTGGACCCTGAAACCATCACCCAAGATACTTTGAACGCCTATCTGGAAACCAAAAATTATCCTGATCCTGAATTGCTGATCAGGACAAGTGGTGAAAAGAGAATCAGCAACTTTTTACTTTGGCAAATTGCATACAGCGAGCTGCATTTTACACAAACCTTATGGCCAGACTTCACCAAAGAAGATTTTTTTGAAGCAGTTGTGGCATACCAAAATCGAGAACGAAGATTTGGAAAAATCAGTGAGCAGGTTGGTGTTTAAGCAATTCATTTTCTTATTCATCGCCTTCACCACAATGGTGAGTAATGTAGGTGCGCAGGTTTCAGTAGGCAGCTTTGAGAGTGATTACCGCAACCCTCGTGATTTCGTAATAGGAGGTATCACTGTGAATGGTGCCAGGAACTTTGACGCCCAAGCAATCATTTTATTCTCTGGATTGGCTGTTGGTCAGAAGATCACCATTCCTGGCGAGAAAGTATCGCAGGCTATAAAGAATCTTTGGAAGCAAAAGCTGTTTGATAATATTGAGGTTTCAATTGTAGAGATAAAGGGAGACAAGGTATTCCTTTCCATTGACCTTACTGAAAGAGCCAGGCTTTCGCGCTTTAAGTTTGAAGGTGTATCAAAAGGTGAGGCGGAGAACCTGAGAGAGAAAATAAACCTTATCAGGGGAGCGATTGTGAATGAGAATCTACTCACAAACACCACCAATATCATTCGCAACTACTATGCTGAGAAAGGATACCTGGATGCAGCTATAGAAATACAACAATTTCCGGATACCCTAGTTGCGAATAGTGAATACCTTGTTATAGACATTGAAAAGAACTCTAAAGTAAAGATTGGTATCATGAACTTTTACGGGGTCAGCAAGATACCAGAATCGAAAGTGCGCAGGGTGTTTAAGAAGACTAAGCAGAAGGGTGCCGGCAGTGTTTTCAAGCGATCCAAGTTCATAGAACAAGAATATGCCAAGGAGAAGAAGGGAGTGGTTGAACTATACAACGAAGAGGGATTCAGGAACGCAAAGGTTGTGTCTGACTCTATTTACCGACTCCCTGATGGAACAGTAGGTATAGACCTTTATATTCAGGAAGGTAATCAATTTTACTTTCGCGAAATTGAATTTGTAGGCAATACCAAGTACAACTCGGCAAAGCTTGTGGAAATGCTGGGAATCGCTCCTGGAGAGATTTATGACAAAACAAAGTTTGAGTCTCGCTTGTACATGAATCCATCTGGAGGAGACGTGAGCTCTTTATATATGGACGATGGATACCTTGCATTTCAGGCCATACCCGTAGAAAAGCGCATCGTAGGTGACAGCATTGACATACAAATAAGGGTATATGAAGGAAGGCAGTACCGCATCAACAAGGTTATTATAAAAGGTAATACCAAGACAAACGACCACGTAATTCTAAGAGAAATCAGAACCAAACCTGGTGACCTCTTCAACAGGTCTGATATAATCAGAACCCAACGCGAACTTGTTCAATTGGGATACTTCGATCCGGAAGCTTTCGATGTGCAACCTGTGCAGAATGACCAGGATGGAACGGTAGATATCGTGTATACCCTTGCAGAGCGCCCAAGCGATCAAATTGAGCTTTCAGGCGGTTGGGGTGCAGGCCGTATTGTGGGTACCCTAGGGGTTTCCTTTACTAATTTTTCCATAGGACGACTATTTACAGGACCCTGGAATCCACTTCCATCCGGCGATGGTCAACGCCTTTCACTGAGAGCTCAAACGAACGGTGTGTTCTTCCAGTCATACAACATGTCATTCACTGAACCATGGTTGGGAGGCAAAAAACCAAACGCTTTCACTGTAGGGTTTCAGCGGTCAGTGCAAACCAATGGTGTGTCGAGAAATAACGCGACCCCTTTCAACCCCAGACAAGCCCTTTACATCACTGGGGGTAATGTGAGCCTTGGCAAGCGACTTACTTGGCCTGACGATTACTTCCAGATGCTTGTAGGGGTAAGCTACCTTTATTATGATATTCAGAACTTTACTTCAGGACAGGGAACGGGAATCTTTGCCTTTACCAATGGTACTTCCAATAACCTATCTTTTGTGTTCAATATTGGTCGAAACTCAGTCTTTGACCCTATTTACCCGCGGTATGGTTCGAATATAAGGTTGAACACACGGATTACCCCTCCTTATTCCTTGTGGGATGGAGTGGATTACGCAGGAGATATTACAGAACAGCAGCGGAACAAATGGGCTGAATACTACAAGTGGAAACTCGTAGCTGAATGGTACACTGAACTTGCGCCTAAGTTTGTGATGATGCTTAGGTCTGGATTTGGTTACCTAGGTTATTATGACCGGGACAAAGGCGTATCACCATTTGAACGTTTTTATCTTGGTGGCTCTGCGCTTTCTGGATTTGCACTTGATGGAAGGGAGATTATTGGACTCCGTGGGTACGATGACCTCAGTCTCTCACCACCGGCGGGAGCAAATATTGTGGTAAAGAATACCCTGGAGCTGCGATACCCGCTTTCTCTCAATCCACAGGCAACGATCTTTGCATTGGGCTTTCTGGAAGCAGGAAACACGTATTTTGGAATTGAGAATTTTGATCCTTTCAGACTCTACAGAAGCGCAGGAGGAGGGCTTAGAATCTTCCTTCCAATGTTTGGTCTGATGGGTCTTGATTATGGTTGGAGATTCGATGATGTACCAGGTAGGCCAAACATGCCCGCGTCCCAGTTTCACTTTACCATTGGCATGAATCTTGGTGAACTGTAAAAAAGTAGTATTTTCGCTAACCCGTAAAGCCACAACTTATTTGGCCATGAAAAAGTACTTGATATTCATATTCGCAATTGCCGCAATGTCATACACGACCTCTGCGCAACGTTATGCCTACGTTGATACTGAGTACATTTTAAAGAACTTGAGCTCTTATGAATCTGCACAGAAAGAATTGAACAGATTCAGCAAGCAGTTTCAAACAGAAATTGAAGAGAGGTACGAATCTTTGGACAGGTTGTACAAAGCATATCAAGCTGAGAAAGTGCTCCTTACGGAAGAATTGAGAAAAGAGCGAGAAGCAGAAATACTCAAGAAGGAGAACGAAGTTAAAGAACTTCAAAAGCAGCGATTTGGTGTGGATGGAGATCTTTTTCAGAAGCGGCAGGAACTCATTCAGCCCATACAAGAGGAAGTATACAATGCCATAAAAGAAGTGGCACAAGGCGGGGGCTTTTCTGTAATCTTCGACAAGGCAAACGAATCGAACATTCTGTAC
>JBGTBE010000067.1:0-13792 GCA_041749535.1 Cryomorpha sp.
CTGAAGAAGGAGATTGATGATTTAAAAGTGCAGTTACAAGAAGCAGAGAAACAAAAGTAAACTTTGAGTAATGAAGCTATTGAAGTACATTTTCTTGCTGGTCATTGCCAGCGCTGTGTTGGCGCAGTGCAAGAAGGATGACGATGCGCAAGAATGCCCGCCTTGTGATGATCCCGGCAATCCTGCCTGTCCTAACTACGATCCCTGTCTTGACCTTAACCCGGTAACCGCAGCATTTAAAATCTACGACGACGTTTTTTCTTCCGGTATTAATTCCGATCAATGGTTTGAAGATGATATCATCTACAAAGGCAGGGTAAAATTTGAAGCGGTAGAAGACAGTGCAAATTACACCTGGTACCTTGGCCTGGAAACACTTGAAGGAACAGAGTATCAAGAGGTGGTAAGAACGCTCATCGATCTAAATTCCGGTACCTACACTGCTGCACTTAGGGTAGAAAAAGAGCCCAACACCGCGTGTTTTCCAAATGATACTGGCCTGGACAGCACATTTAGAACTTTTCAGGTGGTTGGTATTTGTGATCTGCTGATCATGAACAAGTTTAAGGGTGTATTTGACAGCGCTCCACAGGATAGTGTAATTATTGAAATGTTCCCCTGGAAATTCCTCCCGGGCAACCAGGAGTGGGAAGTGGCTTGTGAAGATATTAACGGTGTTGGCTATATTAATTTCAGTGGGGATAGTGACACCATAAGGGATGGATCGACTGATGGTTTATTAAATAGATACTTCGAGAAGTACACCACCCAACCATTCTTTCCCAAAGGATATCTCCAGGTTTATCCGGACGGAACCTGCAAAGCGGAGTATGAAACATACGGTGTCGCAAGAGTTTTTACCGGAAAAATTTATGAACCTTGAAAACCAACCCCACCTCCGGCTTTCTCTTTATCAATTCTTCTCACGAGCCCATCACACAGGTAGAAGTGTACGACCTCTCCGGCCGGAGACTCTACAACCAATTATTTGGCAATAGCCTTGGTAAGCAGGTGCAGGTGGATTTGGGCATGCTGAGCAATGGGGTGTATGTAGTGAAAACAGCAAGTGGTGGCGTCGTAAGCGCTGAGAAATTGGTCCTAGGGAGGTAATTCCCGTCATCGACATCACTCAGCTACCTATTCGAGACACTTTATTATATAGCTTTTAACGACCTTTGTGGCCGGTTCAGCCCAGAGGAGTGCAAAGAATCTTTCTTTAACCCTTTGTGCACTTGAAAATAAGTTATAACTTCGCAGCCCCAATTTAGGGATGAACCATAGCTAAATAGCTTACAGACAGTGGATACATTAAGTTACAAAACCGTTTCGGCCAATCGCGAAACCGCTGATAAGAAGTGGGTGCTCGTAGATGCCGAAGGCCAAATACTAGGGCGTCTTGCCAGTAAAGTGGCCAAAATGATACGTGGAAAACACAAAACAAACTTCACCCCTCATGCCGATTGTGGTGACAATGTAATTGTGATCAACGCTGAGAAAGTAGTGCTCACCGGCACCAAGATGGAAAATAAAATCTACGTTCGCCACACAGGCTATCCTGGTGGTCAGCGCAAGCTCACCGCAGCCGAATTGTTGGCGCGCAAGCCTTACGCTTTGGTAGAGAAGGCAGTGAAAGGAATGCTTCCTAAAAACCGCCTTGGCAGTCAGTTGTACACCAACCTTCATGTATTTGAAGGTGCTGTGCACAACCACGAAGCCCAAAAGCCAACTACCGTAGACCTTAACACCATCAAATAACAATGGAAATAACCAACACTTTAGGCCGCCGCAAAACTTCTGTTGCCCGCGTGTACATGAAAATAGGTACAGGCGGAATTACCATCAACGGCCGCGACTACAAAGAATATTTCCCAACAATGCCCCTTCAGTACCGCCTGCAACAGCCCTTTAAACTCACCGACACTTTCGAGAAATACGATGTGAATGTGAATGTGAAAGGCGGCGGGATTACCGGTCAAATCGAAGCAGTACGTCTTGGTATATCAAGGGCATTGGTAGAAGTAAATGCAGAATTCAAACCTTTGCTCAAAGCAGAAGGCCTTATGACCCGCGATCCACGTATGGTGGAGCGCAAGAAATTCGGTCAGCCAAAAGCAAGGAAGAAATTCCAGTTCAGTAAGCGTTAATTATTACAGCGCTTGTTTAGTATCTAAATTGACGGGATCTCCCACAAAGAGCTACCCGTCAATTGTTTTTAACAGAATGTAAACTAAAAATCAGTATGTCTGAAATTCAAAACGAAGCCCGCTTCAAAGAACTCCTCGACGCAGGAGTACACTTCGGTCACCTTACCCGCAAGTGGAACCCACAAATGGCTCCTTTTATCTTTGGTGAGAAGAAAGGAATCCACATCATCGACCTCAACAAAACCATTGTTAAGCTCGATGAAGCTGCCAACGCAGTGCGTCAGATTGCCAAATCAGGAAAGAAAATTCTTTTTGTAGCCACTAAGAAGCAAGCCAAAGCCATTCTCGATGAGAAAATAAAGCCTACCGGCATGCCTTACGTGTCGGAGCGCTGGAGCGGTGGAATGCTTACCAACTTTGCGACCATACGCAAGGCAGTACGCAAAATGTCGATGATAGACAAAATGATGCAGGACGGAACACTCGCCACCCTTTCAAAAAGAGAGCGTTTGCAAGTATCGCGTCAGCGGGAGAAACTGGAGAAAAACCTTGGTTCAATTGCTGAACTTACCCGCCTTCCTTCAGCCATATTTATTGTGGATATCAACAAGGAACACATTGCCTTGCTTGAAGCCAAGAAGCTGAACATACCAACATTTGCGATGGTAGACACCAATAGCGACCCTACAAAAGTTGATTTTGCCATCCCTTCAAACGACGATGCTTCAAAATCAATTGCTGTGGTTATGGGCCGCATAGCCGATGCCATTCAAGAAGGAATGTCAGAACGCAAAACCGACCGCGACAAGCCAAAAGCAGAGAAAGAAACTGCTGCCGAAGCCTGATCCAATCGCAAGAATCTATAAACCATATTTCTTAAAATCATGACTATTACTGCTGCCGACGTAAACAAGCTCCGCAAGCAAACCGGAGCCGGTATGATGGACTGCAAAGCTGCCCTCACAGAAGCCAATGGCGACTTTGAAATGGCTGTTGACATTCTTCGCAAGAAGGGCCAAAAGGTAGCTGCCAAGCGCAGCGACCGCGATGCATCTGAAGGCGTGGTGCTTGCTGGCACCTCTACCGACGGTACCTTTGGTGCCGCCATTGTGTTGAATTGCGAAACCGATTTTGTTGCCAAAAACGATGAGTTCGTGAAGATGGCACAGAACATTCTCGACGTAGCCATTGCCAAGCGACCATCTACCATTGATGCACTCAAAGCACAGCCTTACACGGGCAGTGCCATTTCTATTGGTGAGAAACTGATTGAACAAACAGGTGTAATTGGTGAGAAGATAGACCTTTCAAGCTATCAGACCATAGAAAGCGATACCGTGGTAACTTACATTCACCCAGGCAACAAGTTGGCATCAGCCATCGGCCTCAACAAGGCTGGCAACTTCAGCGACCTTGGTCGCGATGTGGCCATGCAAGTGGCTGCTATGGCTCCTATTGCGCTCGACAAAGAAGGCGTGACGCAGGATATTATAAACCGCGAGATTGAAATAGGCAAGGAATTGGCTATTCAGGAAGGTAAACCGGTGGATATGGCTGAGAAAATTGCCGTAGGTCGCTTGAACAAGTTCTTCCAGGAGAGTACCTTGCTGAATCAGGCATTCATCAAAGACAACAAAAAAACCATCAAGCAATACCTCGGCGAAGCTGAGAACGGCTTGAGTGTGACCTCATTCCTTCGCTTTTCGCTGAGCTGAGAATAGGCTTTATATCTTATCCAAAGGAGAGAACCGTGTTCTCTCCTTTTTTTGTTATTTTTCGCCCACTTTCCACCTTATACCAAGCAATGACCAAGTACAAACGCATCCTTCTCAAACTGAGCGGAGAAGCCCTGATGGGGGATAAACAGTTTGGGATTGACAATGACCGGCTGAACCAATACGCCAGAGAAATAAAGCAGATACACGACCTGGGAGTAGAGATTGCCATTGTAATAGGCGGAGGCAACATATTCAGAGGACTGCAAGCCACAGAAAGCGGAATAGAGCGCACGCAGGGCGACTACATGGGAATGCTTGCCACAGTGATCAACGGTATGGCACTGCAATCAGCACTCGAAATGCTGAATATGAAAACCAGACTCATGAGCGCAATTAAAATGGAGCAAGTGGCCGAGTCGTTTATCAGACGCCGCGCCGTGCGCCACCTTGAGAAAGGCAGGGTCGTAATTTTCGGAGCAGGTACAGGCAATCCATACTTTACAACCGATACCGCCGCCTCGCTTAGGGCGATAGAAATAGAAGCTGACATCATACTCAAAGGCACGCGGGTAGACGGCATATACACTGCCGACCCTGAGAAGGACGCCACAGCCGTGAAATACCAGACCATTACCTTCACCGAAGTGTATGAGAAAGGACTGAATGTAATGGACCTTACCGCGTTTACCTTGTGCAATGAAAACAAACTGCCCATCATCGTGTTCGACATGAACCTTTCGGGAAACCTACTGAAGGTAGTAGCAGGAGAGCAGGTGGGTACCCTTGTGAATTTTTAATATAACCACCCTTTTATGGAAGAACAGATAAAACAGATTATTTCAAAAGCACAGGATGCCATGAATAAGTCTGTGGCACACCTTGAAGATGAACTGGTAAAAATCAGGGCCGGCAAAGCGAGTCCTTCAATGCTCGACTCAGTAAAAGTAGATTACTATGGCTCCATGACCCCACTGAGTCAGATAGCCAATGTGAATACCCCCGACCCAAAAACCATTACGGTACAAGCATGGGAGAAGAAATTGCTCGAACCCATTGAAAAAGCCATACAATACGCCAACCTGGGTCTGAACCCACAGAACAATGGCGACCTGATCATTATATCCGTGCCACCCCTTACCGAAGAGCGCAGAAAGGACCTCGTGAAGAAAGCCAAGGCTGAAGGTGAACACGCGAAAGTAGGTGTACGCAATGCGCGCAAAGACGCCAACGACGAGATAAAAAAACTCCAAAAAGACGGCCTCAGCGAAGACCTTGCAAAAGATGCTGAAGCCAGGGTGCAGAAGATGACAGACGAGTACAACAGCAAGGCAGATGCGGAGATAACGCGCAAAGAGAAAGACATTCTTACCATCTGACCCGGCTGCCACAAGCATGGCGCGCATTCTGATAGTTGACAATTATGACTCCTTCACCTACAACCTGAGCCACCTCCTGGAAGCTGTGTCGGGGAGTAAGGTTGCTGTGCGTCGCAATGATGACATCTCCAAAGATTCGCTCAAAGGATATTCGCATATCGTATTTTCGCCTGGACCGGGATTGCCTGATGAGAGCAAGGCACTCATGGAAATCGTTCATGCATCTTTGGATCTGAATATTGCGGTTTTGGGCGTTTGTTTAGGGCATCAGGCGTTGGCTATCGCTACTGCCGGGCAACTGAAGAACCTTGAAAACGTGCACCATGGTGTTGCCATAGATACAATACTTAAGGACAGGCAGTGTCCACTTTTCGGGGGAATGGAAGAGCGCTTTGCATCAGGGAGATACCATTCCTGGGTGGTAGATGCCCCAACCCTGCCCGCTTGCTGGAATGTTACAAGCCTAGACCCTTCCGGTGAAATAATGTCAATGCGCCATGAAAATGGAAAAGTATTTGGTATTCAGTTTCATCCGGAGAGCGTGCTTACGCCAAATGGGAGACAGTTGCTGGCGAATTTTGTGAGGGTGTAACCTTGACGTTTTAAGTTTTACTGTACATACGGGCAAATTATACCTGCAACGCTACAAACCTTTGTTCTGTGAGCGGATGCGTTGCAATTGGCTGATATCGAGAAGGTCTTTGGGTCTTGCTGCCCGGATTTTACTCTCAATCAGGTCATCATAACTGAGCACTCGCCACTTCAGCGCCGTTCCCTTTTCCAATACCACTTCAAAAGCTGCGTTGTACGCATCGTCAAAAGATTTTCCTATTTCGAACCGCGTAATGAGTTCAAGGTTTAAGTCGACCGGCGAGAACTTTACCGAAATGTTTTGTTCCTGTTGCTTTACTTCTTCGGGAAATGAGTCCAGATCAAAACCCATTTCGCGAAACACTGAAATGAGTCTTTCCAAATTGTCCGCAGCGGTATCGATCCAGAAATCAACATCGGCCGAATGTCTTTGATACCCATGAAAGTTCACCGCACCACCGCCCACCATCAGCATTCTTACCCCCTTGGCATTAGCCAGCGAAATAAAAGTGTCAATATTCTCCTTCCACTGTTGCTCCACGTGCGGGTAGTTCGATGATAAAATTGTTTTTCCAGCGCGACTCATCGGTGGTGTTTACCGGAAACTGCATGATACGCCGGCTCAGGTCAAGGAAAGCAAAAAAACGCTCGGCCGGCGGGAGTCGAAAGAATGCTTCTTCCTGCGCCCGGTTGCTTTCTTCTTTGCTTCTGTAGAAAATTTCCATGATGTGGTAAAGGTAATAAATCACTCCACCACGACCACAAGCCTGCTCTCCACTCCGGTCAAATCTTGTGATTAATCAGGATGAGAAAATCTCAAAACACGAGTGCACTGAAATTGCTGAGGTTTTTGAGTAGCAATAGTTTGCTCTTTTTGGACAGTACTAGGGAATAAACCGCCTCATCGAAGTTTGCTAAACATTGTGTTTGCAGCTTATTCCTGAGAACTACCCCCACACCTTCGTACCCTCCGAGCAGTTGCTGCATATATCAATTTCGCTGCGTGAGCGCAGCAGCGCATTGCGGAAGTTTTGGTATTGCGCTCCCTGCCATATTTCCCGAAAGGGGAGCGCCCCAAACCTGCCCAGTTCGTGGCTGGCATCTTTATCGAAACAGCAGGGCACCACGCGCCCGTCCCAGGTAATTACACAACTGTGCCACATCTTCCAGCATTGGTTGAGCAATTTGTTTTTAATCACCCATGTGCCGTCGGGCTGCTGCCTGTAGCGGGCGTACTGTTCGTTGCGGGGTATCAGTTCATGGCCGTTTTTGTAATCGTACACCTGTGCGGTTTTAAACCACACATCGTTTACCCCAAGTTTTTTGGCAAGGGCTTTTACCTCTTCTATCTGGTGCTCGTTGGGCCGCACCACCAGAAATTGAAAATACACCATAGGCCAGGGCGAATGGAGCCTTTTCCTGGCTGCAATTATTTTCTCTGTGCCCTCCACCACTTTGCTGAGCTTTCCGTGTACGCGGTACTGTTCATACACTTCCTGCGTGGTGCCATCAATGGAAATGATAAGCCTGTTCAGGCCGCTTCGCACAATGGCTTCGGCAGTGGCATCAGTAATAAAATGGGCATTGGTACTGGTGGCGGTGAAGATTCCTTTTTTGGCGGCAGCCTGCACCAGCTCATTGATGCGGGGGTGTATATAAGGCTCCCCCTGGAAGTAGAAGGTAAGGTATTGAAGGGTATCGCCTATCTCATCGAGAAGTTGATGCAGCAGGTCGGGGTCGAGATTGCCGGTGGGTCGGGTGAACTTTTTCAGCCCGCTGGGGCATTCGGGACAACTCAGATTGCATGCAGTTGTAGGCTCTATGGCAATTGCGTTGGGAAGTGCCCATTGGTGGGCTGTCGTTTTAATTCTTGAGAAATGGTAGCCGCCCATTAGTTTCGCAGAATTACGCAACCTTGCCGGGGTAGCGTGTTTCAGCAGGTATTGCATTTCGCGAAAGCTCGGTGTTGACACCTGCCAAAGGTAATGGCTTAAGCCATTTACCCAACATTACAGGGCTCAGTCTGCGAATCTGTTTTATATTTGCGCCGCACCGCTTGAAAGAAGCCTATGTGGGAAAGAACAGCCGGATTTATACTCAGAAACAGAATAGCCCTTCTGGCCGGTATTGCTGTAGTTACCGTATTTATGGCTTACAATGCCCGCACCGTAACCATGAGTTACAAATTTGGGGGTATCCTTCCGGAAAATGACAGCACCCTTATTGAATACAACCGTTTCGTGGAGCGCTTTTCGGAAGATGGTAACATCATCGTGCTCGGGGTAAAGGGAACGAAGATTCACACCTATCCAACTTTTGCAGACTGGTACTCCCTGGGCAATGACCTGAAGACCATTGACGGGGTGGACAGCGTGTTTTCTGAGGCCCATCTGTACACCATCGTAAAGGATACCACGGCAAGGCGCTTCGATGTAAAAAAGGTGGTTGGGCGGAGGCCTCAATCACAGACAGAAGTTGACAGTTTGAAGGCCATTATTCAATCCCTGCCATTTTACCGTGGCATCTTGTACAACGACAGCACCAACGCGAGCTTGATGATGATTTTTGTAAACAGGGAGAAATTCAGCAGCGAAGACCGGGTTCAGGTGCTCGAAGAGATTGAATTGGTTGTATCGAAGTTTACAGAAACCACCGGGCTGGAAGTGCATTTCAGTGGCTTGCCATACATACGCACCGTGCAGACAGCAAAAATAAAGCAGGAGCTGGGAATGTTTGTCGGTCTCGCAGCACTTGTTACTGCCATATTGATGTTTCTTTTTTTCAAGAGTTTTAGGGTAGTTGCTATCAGTTTGTTGGTGGTGATTGTGGGCGTTATCTGGTCGGTAGGAACCATCGGTTTGTTCGGATACAAACTGAGTTTGCTGATGGGTTTGATCCCTCCCCTTATCATCGTAATAGGGGTGCCGAACTGTGTGTTTTTGCTGAACAAATACCACACTGAATTCCGCAAGCACGGAAACCAGATTAAGGCCCTGAACAGGGTGATTCACAGAGTGGGCAATGCCACCTTTATGACCAATGCAACCACAGCCATGGGATTTGCAACGTTCATCTTCACAAAAAGCGCTATGCTCAAGGAGTTTGGCATTATTGCTTCGCTCAATATTCTAAGTGTATTTCTGCTTTCGCTGATTATTATTCCCTGCATATTCAGCTTCATTCCATCTCCACTTGAGCGACATACCCGTCACCTGGACCGCACCTGGCTCGAAGTGGCAGTAGCAAGCCTCGTTGCTTTGGTGAATGGCCACAGACGCAAAGTTTATTTGGGTGCCGTGCTGCTTGTTGGCTTCAGCCTATACGGAATGACCCTGATTCGTGCCACAGGCAACATTGTGGACGACCTGCCCAAGGATGATCAGATCATCGTAGACCTGCGCTTTTTTGAGTCAAATTTTGCAGGGGTCATGCCGCTGGAAATTCTCATCAATACCCTGGACAGCACCAAGGTAACTAAGGACAAAACCCTGAGAAAAATCGAAGAATTGCAAAAGGTGCTGGACGCGCACCCTGAAATTTCAACTTCACTGGCCATTGTAGATGCGGTGAAGTTTGCAAAGCAAGCGTACTATAATGGGGTGCCAGAGAAGTATGCACTTATCAACAACTACGAAAAATCTTTTATTGCCCCCTACCTCAAGGGAAATGAAGGCGATGTGGGTGGTATATCGCGTCTATTTCTGGACTCATCACAACAGGTAACACGTGTCACAGCCCAGATTGCCGACATTGGCACATCGGAGCTCGATACCCTGATGAATAAGCTTAAACCCCAGGTATTCGAGATTTTCCCAAAGGATGACTACAAAGTGACCCTCACCGGTACGAGCATCGTTTTTCTGAATGGTACGAGCTACCTTGTGAAAAACCTCTATATCAGTCTGACAATTGCCATAGCGTTGATTTCTCTTTTGATGGCCCTGCTTTTTAATTCCGCGAGGATGGTAGCTATTTCGCTTATTCCAAACCTTATTCCCCTGCTGCTGACGGCTGGTCTCATGGGTTACTTTGGTATTGCCATCAAGCCATCTACCATTCTGGTATTTAGTATTGCTTTCGGAATTTCTGTAGATGATACCATCCACTTTCTGAGCAAATACAGACAAGAGCTGAAGGTACGCTCCTGGGATATTCGCACCTGTATATTGAATACTGTGTACGAAACTGGAGCCAGCATGATCTATACATCGATTATTCTTTTCTTTGGTTTTTTAGTATTCACTGCTTCGAATTTTGGAGGCACCGTGGCCCTGGGCTTGCTCGTTTCCATCACCCTCCTCGTGGCCATGATTTCCAATCTGGTGCTGCTGCCAAGCATGCTTATGTCATTTCAGCGAAGTCTGATCACAAAATCCTTTCAGGAACCCCTTCTGGAAATTGTAAACGAAGAAGAGGATATTGAACTGGAAGAGTTGGAGATACGAAAGGCAGAACCGGTAAACACTCATAACGAGAAAATATGAAAGGCATTATTCTCGCCGGAGGTTCAGGCACGCGCTTGTATCCACTTACCATTGCGGTGAGCAAGCAGCTTATGCCGGTGTACGACAAGCCCATGATTTACTATCCGCTCAGCACCCTGATGAGCGCAGGTATCAATGATATACTCATTGTATCCACCCCCCACGATCTGCCCCATTTTGAGCGCCTGCTGGGCGATGGTTCCCGCATAGGGTGCAGTTTTACTTTCGCTGAGCAACCCGAGCCACAGGGTCTCGCTCAAGCATTTACCATTGGCGCTGATTTTATAGGAAAGGAAAAAGTAGCGCTAATCCTGGGCGACAATATTTTTTACGGGATGGGCCTTGAGAAATTGCTTCAGGCAAATACAAATCCCGATGGTGGGATTGTTTATGCTTACCATGTGTCTGATCCTGAGCGATACGGTGTGGTAGAGTTCGACAAGAACCTCAAGGCAATAAGTATTGAAGAGAAGCCCCAACAACCAAAGAGCAAGTACGCGGTGCCGGGACTGTATTTTTACGACAACGAAGTGGTTGATATAGCCCGCTCACTTAAGCCCAGCCCACGCGGTGAGTTGGAGATTACCGATGTGAACAAGGCATACCTCGCCAAGGGAAAACTGCAGGTATCCATTCTGGACCGGGGCACTGCCTGGCTGGATACGGGTACTTTCCAAAGCCTTATGCAGGCAGGGCAGTTTGTGGAGGTAATTGAAGACCGTCAGGGCTTGAAAATAGGTTGCATAGAAGAGTGGGCATATACCATGGGATTTATTTCGGCAGGGCAGCTCAACCAAATAGCCCAGCCCCTTGTTAAAAGTGGTTATGGGCAATACCTGCTCAATCTTTTAAAATGAATGCATCACTTACCAATTTGCAGGCAGTCTTTTCGGAAGCACTAGAGCGTTACCGCGCTGCACTTCCTGCCGATAACCTTCACTCCCCAATAAGCTACATTCTCAACCTTGGAGGCAAGCGCATACGCCCTGTGCTGCTGCTCCTTTCGGCAAATGCATTTGGCAAAAGCAGTGAGAAAGCCATGCCCGCGGCTCTGGCTATCGAGCTATTTCACAACTTCACGCTGATGCACGATGATATCATGGACGCCGCTCCCCTGCGACGGGGCAAGGCCACTGTGCACGAAAAGTGGAATACCAATACGGCCATTCTCAGCGGAGATGCAATGATGATTGAAGCCTATAAGCTACTCACACTTATGCCTGCGGCTCAGCTACCGGAAATGCTCGGGCTTTTCAATGCCACAGCCATGGAAGTGTGCCAGGGACAGCAGCATGATATGGATTTTGAGATTCGAGATAATGTATCGCTGCAGGAATATTTAGATATGATAGCCCTGAAAACTGCTGTACTTCTCGGTAGCAGCTTGAAGCTCGGCGCTATTGTCGGGGGTGCTGCACCTCGCGAAGCCGACCTGCTGTATACTTTTGGCAAAATGGCCGGCATGGGTTTTCAGATTCAGGACGATTACCTTGACGCATTTGGCGATGCCCTACTGGTGGGCAAACAAACCGGGGGCGATATTTTAGCGAATAAAAAAACTTGTCTGATTATCCGCGCCATGGAAAAGGCTTCCCCTGCTCAGCGCCAGGAACTTTCCGCATTGTACTTCGGCAGAAATCAATACAAGCCGGAAGTTAAAGTGGCCAAAGTGCTTGAGTTGTTTCACTCACTAAAGATCGATGAAGAAACCCTCGCCCTCTCAAAAAGCTATTTTGCGCAAGCAGAACAAGCCCTGAGTGAACTGCCTTTTGATGCGGCTACGCGCGCACCTTTCGAAGATTTTTTGGAGATGTTGGGGGGGAGGAAGTATTGACATCTTCTTATTTTCCACTGGCTATATACACTGATTGGATTTCGCAATTCCTGCTGTTTATTTGGGACCTTTATACAGTTGGCCAAAAACTTTCCCAATGCCTGCTGATATGCTTAAAGTGAAAAATCTCGTGTTCTTTGTCGGAAACCACTGATTTTAATTGGTTGATAATGATGTATTTGAATCATATTAACATAATTTAACTCTCTCTCTCTCTCCTTATATTCACTGTCGAACGACTTTCTAGTAGGTGTTCAAAATATACGATTTCATTATTAACCAAAACCACTAAAAAATCAAACTTACCAAATTATTACCCTTGCTATTACTTGGCTTTGCAGTCGCTACTTCTTCATGTCAGAAGGAAGAAGATGAAAATGCACCTGGAGACCCAAAAGCTGCAGGAACAAAACCAATAAATGATACCTTTCTTTCAAAAAGCACACCGAGTGATTTTGATCTGATGGCTTTGGCTGCAAATCTTAAGGAGATTGATTATTCAGCCGGTTCGTATTACGTTTCGTTCTACGGAACCACATCTGTCTATGAAGTTGAGATCGTTTCATTTAATGCTGAAGATGAAATTAAGTACGAGGTTACATTAGGATCTACTACTACTGAAATTACCATAGACGTGGTAAATGAAGAAATATACATTCAGGGCTCAGGAGTGATCAGCTTCGAAGACTTTGGCAAAGAAACAGTTGATCCGTCAATGAGTTATATGCAACGAATAACAGGCTTAATTACTGCCCATCATCTGATTGATCCGCTTGGGTATATTTCGTTTTCTGACAATGGAAATAGTGATTTTTTTCCTGCCCCTGGGGCGTTCCCTTGTTTTTGGTGTAAGCGAACAGTGTACGTTCCATGCACCTTTGGTGTTACTTTTTCAGTCACTACGCATTATATTATTTGGGGTGTATTTACATCCGAAAGTCAAGGGGAGAATGAGCCTTGTTGATTAACTACATTTGATTTTATTTGCATGCGCTGTTTGTATATCAATCAGCGTGCGCTTTTTACTACATGAATTCTTTGCAGTCATGAAGTGGCTCACCATTATCATTATGTCCTTAAGCGGTCCTGCGGTATTTTGCCAGAACGCGTTTATTGTGGTATGCGATTCTTTGAGCAAAGTTCCACTCGCATTCGCGCACATTTCCGCGCCAAACGATATTTTTTATACTGACGCTGATGGACAATTTCCAAAGAACAGAGTGATAGATAAGCATTTTACTGTCAGCTATTTGGGATATTATTCGAAAAGAATCGATTTTTTGAATTTAAAAGATACGATTGATTTGAAACCCAGCAGTGTCCTTCTGCCTCACGTTGACATAGGTGCGAGTAACGAGTCTTTTGAAATCGGCTTCCATAAACTTAAAAAGGATGCTTCATTCGTATATGGCAAAAAGATGCTCCATGCTGTAAAAATCGATGGTACAAATAGGCGAGTGTACATTGAAGAGATAATTCTACCTTTCCGTAAATTATATAAAGGATCACACCTGTCCAAGACGTTTAATTCTTAAAATCAATATTCCCGTTTGACGCGGGTTTCCGCTCCAAAATACAGCCTTTTTAAAAATAATCCCCCTTCCTTTAAAAGAGGACTGTTTGAGTTGAAAGATTTTTGATCTCA
>JBGTBE010000068.1:0-91230 GCA_041749535.1 Cryomorpha sp.
AAATAGTGTGTAAACACAGTTGGCGTGGAGGTACCTACGCGGTTGTAAAAAATTACAGGCTTGTCGTTGTGCCCCCAAACCAGGTAGCGGGTGGTACCTTCTTTTGTAAGGTTGCCATTGGCATCGTAGGTATTGGTAAAGCTGTTGGAGCTTACAGTAAATGAGCTCAGGTGGTTATTGGCAGATGATGCGTAGTTATAGGTACGCACAAAATCCTGGTTGGCTTTACCTGCTGCTACATGGTGTAAGGTCTGTATGTTGCCGAGCTTGTCATAAGAATAACTTCTCGCATAGTCATTGGTTGCAGTGCGATCGTGTGGGCGTATGTTCAAATCCCAACTGGGTTGTTGGTATACATTGCTACTTTCGCGGCCTGTGGCACTGAGCAGTCGCCGTAAGGGGTCGTGGGTAAATTCGCGCAACTGATTTCCGGGCCCCTGGGCGTTGTTGTTGTTTGGGGCGCGGTCGTTCATAGCGGTTATGGTGCCTTCCAAATCATAAGCGTATGCCAGGTCTTGTTGAACACCGCCGGTGGATGTATAGGTAAGGCCTGACTGGCTGCATTTCTCACTGCGCGTGCGGGCAAGTCTGAAGGTTTGTGCATGGTACACATAACGGGTCATGATGCTATTGTTCATCACCATAAGTATGCGCTGGCCGCGTGCATTGTAGGCTATCTCTTCTACATAATCGGTAGTGCCAAGCTTAAGGGTGCGCAAGGCACCTGCTTTGTTGTAAGTGGGCAACAACACAGCCCGCTGGGCATTTAAGTCTTCAGGATACAGGGCTTTGCGAATGCGGTTCAACGCGTCGTATTCCTGGGTGGTGGTATGCTGGGTACTGCTCAGGTGGGCGGGGTTAAAATTGTCCCAATCTACTACATATTTTGCATACGCGGTTACGGCGGCATCGTCAATTACCTGACGGTAAAAGTTCAGTAGGTTTCCCTTAAAGTCGTATTCTGTGTAGGTGAGTTTTCCTGCTTCGTCATTGTGTATGTAAAGCTTCCCTTTTAAATTAAGGTTCTGGGGATTGGTAAGGCCGGAGTCGTCGCCGTATTGGAATATTTGCCGTAAGGTAATAGACTCAGTAGTGTTGTCGCGGGCATATACTTTCGTGGGCCGTAGCAATATATCATACGACATAAGGGTACGTGCGCCTTTCCCAAGCCTCTCAACCCACCTGCGATTCTACAGGCAACAACCTCTCCAATATATATTTTACCTTTGCGCACGCTCCAATGGCAACTCCTTGAAAGACGTATTGCTTATCACCCCGCCATTCACCCAGCTCAATACGCCCTACCCTGCTACGGCCTACCTCAAAGGGTTTTTGAATACCAGGAACATCTCTTCCTTTCAGATCGATCTGGGCATTGAGGTAATTCTGGAACTGTTTTCGGCGTCCACCTTTCGGGAAATATTCGATACTGCAGCTGCCAATGGGCGCATGGTTTCTGACAATGCCAAGCGCATCTACGCCTTGCGTGAATCCTACCTTCAGCCACTGGATCAGGTGGTACTATTTCTTCAGGGCCGGAACCCCACCTACGCGCGCATCCTGGCTTCAGAGCATTATTTGCCCCAAGCGGCGCGCTTTGCACAACTCGACGATATGGAATGGGCCTTTGGGGCCATGGGCACACAGGATAAGGCCAAGCACCTCGCGACCCTTTACCTGGAAGACCTCTCCGACTTTATCATAGAATGCGTGGATGAAAATTTTGGTTTTAGCCGCTACGCGGAGCGCATGGGGATGAGCGCCAATTCCTTTGACGAACTCTACGAACGGCTTCAAGGACCGCCCACTTTTACCGATAAGGTTACCCTACCCCTTCTTCACGGGCATATGCAGGCTGTACAACCAAAATTGGTATGCTTTTCAGTGCCCTTTCCGGGGAACCTGTACAGCGCCTTTAGGTGCGCACAGTACATTAAGACGTATTTCCCGGCAGTTAAGCTTGCGATGGGTGGAGGATTTCCCAATACCGAATTAAGGTCGCTTTCCGATCCGCGTGTCTTTGAATTTTTTGACTACATCACCCTCGACGATGGGGAGTTGCCTATAGAGTTGCTCGTGTCCAACGTGCTACAACCCACTTCGGTAAACCCGGATTTCGGATTGTTCAAACGCACCTTTTTGCTGGAAAGCGGAAAGGTGGTGTACAACGATGCTTCGAAGCGCCCCGACTACAACCAGCCGAATGTAGGCACCCCTGATTATGCAGACCTCCGACTCAAAGAGTACATCTCTGTAATCGAAATAGCCAACCCCATGCACAGCCTGTGGAGCGATGGGAGGTGGAACAAGCTCACCATGGCCCACGGTTGCTACTGGGCCAAGTGCACGTTCTGCGATGTAAGCCTCGACTACATACGACGCTATGAGCCTGTTGCCGCAAAATTGCTGGTAGACCGCATGGAGGCCCTTATCGCCCAAACCGGGGAGAACGGTTTTCACTTTGTGGATGAAGCAGCCCCGCCAAAACTGATGAAAGCCCTCGCCATAGAAATCATCAGGCGCAAGCTTACCGTTACATGGTGGACGAACATACGGTTTGAGAAAAACTTTACGCAGGACCTCTGCTATTTGCTACAGGCTTCCGGCTGCATCGCGGTGTCGGGAGGCCTCGAAGTGGCCTCTGACCGCCTCCTGAAACTCATTGACAAAGGCGTAACTGTGGAGCAGGTGGCACGAGTAACCCACAGCTTTACCCAGGCGGGAATCATGGTACATGCCTACCTGATGTATGGGTATCCCACGCAAACCGTGCAGGAAACGGTTGACAGCCTCGAGATGGTGCGTCAGCTCTTTGGCCTGGGGGTAATTCAGTCAGGGTTCTGGCACCAATTTGCGCTCACTGCCCACAGTCCGGTGGGAATGAATCCTGCCGCATACGGGGTTACTCCGCATGTGCAGCATATTGAATTTGCCAACAACGATGTGCAGTTCACTGATAAAACTGGCATCGACCATTCCCAATTTGGCTATGGTTTAAAAAAATCACTTTTTAACTTTATGCACGGCATAGGCTTCGACAAGCCTCTTAAATATTGGTTTGATTTTAAAATTCCAAAAACGAAAATTCCGGAGCACTATATTGAGCATTGTATTGATTCAGCCCCGCTCGCGTTTGACAGACCCACAGCGGTGGTGCTGTGGCTGGGCAGTATTCCCCTCCTTTCGGAAAAAGAACGAAAGAATAAGCAGGGCAAAACGGAATGGAGCGTGAAACTCACCTTTCACCACAAGCAGGATTGCATAGAAATATCGCTGCCAAAGGAAGAGGCAAGCTGGCTTTCTGTCTGGCTGGAGAGGCTTGGTCCCACCGGAGAAAAACGCTATTCGTACAGCGACTTAAAGCAGGATTTTGAAAAACACCTGGGCGATTTTGAACCCTTCTGGTATGGAAAATCGGTCTCTATGCTGAGGGGCTCCGGCTTGGTGGTGGTATGAGCTTTAGAAAAGCTTGTTTCTCTTGATCACATAGCGCATCAGCACTTTGTTGAATCCTTCCGAGATATCTGCAGGAACGAAATCGATCCCATATTGTCCGCAGCGTATTTGCAGGTCGTTCATAAAACCATTCATCTGCTCAAGGTAGGTCTCGCGAATTTCAGCGGGGTGGGCCTTTACCTGCTCCCCTGTTTCTGTGTCAATAAAAGTGTAGGGGCGGTTCTCAAAATCGAAGTCGAGCTCAGTACGCTTATCGGTGATGTGGAAAAGAATTACTTCGTGCTTGTTGAACTTAAGGTGCTGGAGCGCTGAGAAAAGCTCGTCGGCCCGCTCGGAGTTGTCGAACATATCACTAAAAATCACCACCAGGGAGCGGCGGTGGATTCGCTCGGCAATCTCATTCAACGCGCCTACTGCAGAAGTGCTGCTCACACCCGTTTCTGAGGGGGATTCAATGGCGCGCTCCATCTCAGCGAACAAAAATTTGTGGTGGGCGCTGTTGCTCTTTGCCTGGCTGTGCAGGTGTACCTTATCGGCAAATGTGGTGAGCCCTACGGCATCGCGCTGTCGGCGCATCATCTCGGTAAGGGCTGCAGCTGCATACACTGCGAAGGTGAGTTTGTTGTGCTTGTCGTCGCCCACTGCATCGGGGTAGCGCATGGAGGGCGATACATCCAGCAAAACGCGGCAGCGAAGGTTCGTCTCCTCTTCGTACCTTTTTACAAAGAGCTTGTCCGTTTTGGCAAACAATTTCCAGTCAAGATGCCTGGTGCTCTCCCCGGTGTTGTAGAGCCTGTGCTCGGCAAATTCAACTGAAAATCCGTGGAAGGGACTTTTGTGCATTCCAGTAATGAAGCCTTCCACCACCTGCCTGGCAAGAAATTCAAGGCGGGTGAGGTTTTGGTATTGTCGTCGGTCTATCTGTACTGGCATGTATGCTATTTCAAGGACTGCTAAGTTACGGTGTTTTGGGCCTTGGTAAAAATGAAGATTTCCCAAAACAAAAAAGGCGCCATGAAGGCGCCTTTAATTATAGTATTGAAGAATCAAAGCTGTGAGTCAAGCTTTCCGGCAAGGATGTTTTTTGGAACCGCTCCTACGGATTTATCTACCACTTCTCCATTCTTCAAAAAGAGAATGGTTGGGATATTGCGGATGCCGTATTTCATGGATATTCCGGGATTCTCATCCACGTTTACCTTACCTACTACAGCTTTGCCGGCATAGTCCTTGGATATTTCTTCAACGATGGGCCCTACCATTCGGCAGGGGCCGCACCATTCTGCCCAGAAATCGATCATTACGGGCTTATCAGATTTGATTGCAAGCTCTTCAAAGTTTGCTTCAGTGAATTCTACTGCCATGGTTTATTTTTATGTGTGAGTATTGCTAATGTACTTGTTGTGGTTGTACTGAAGTAGCTTGACGCTAAAATCTTTTCAACCGAAAATGTATGCAAATTTAGGCAATTAGACTGTAACGCACACCCGAAAGGGCATCTAATCGGCTTATGGTTTCATTGCTCAAATCTATCTTCTTAGAACGGGAAGCCATTTGCAGGGATACTTGCTGTTGAGAATCCATCACCCTGAACACAACGGGAAAGGCTTGCTTACCCTTTTTGGTTTTAAGCAGGTCTTCGAGTTCCTGAAGAAGGTTTTCGTTTACATCTTCAAGGCGCAACTCAATGCTCATTTTCTTGGTGCGCTTCTCACGAAGGTCGTTGAGCAACTCCATAATTGAAATTTTAAACTCAGGTTCTTTCTGATCTCCCCAGGGTCGTACGCCAATTTTTCCCCTGAGGTAAATAAAAGCTCCTTTCACCATCAGGTGGCGCAGCTTCAGGTAGTCTTCAGAGAAGAGCATGAACTTGAAGGAGTCGTGGTAATCTTCCATCTCGAAGGATCCAAAAGGTTTTCCTGTTTTGGTGGTGCGGTGTTCCACATTGCTGATCATGCCCGCTATGGCGAGCTCACGGCCAATGTGCTTCTCCATTTCCTTCATGGTGCGCAGGTCGGCATTCTGGGTGGTGAAGCTTTTTATTTCCAGGGCAAAATCGTCAAGTGGATGTGCAGAGATGTAAATTCCCACTACTTCCTTCTCCTTTGTAAGTTGCTCCAGGTTGCCCCAGGGCTCTGCAAAGGGTGGCTCAGGATTGTGAATCTCTACATTGCTGGCATTGCCAAACAAATCTGGCGGTGCGTCGAGTGCAGTTTGAACAGATCCCCCCCACTTGATGAGGAGCTCAACAAAACTGCCAGTTCCCGCAGCAATCTGCTCCATGTACTGCGCCCTGTGCATGCCTTCAAAACAATCAAAAGCACCAGCGAGTACAAGGCTTTCAAGCACGCGCTTGTTCACTTGTTTCAGATCAATTCTTTTTACAAAGTCATAAATGTCTTTGAAGGGTCCATCCTTCTCGCAGTTGGTCACAATGCTGCGCACCGCATGCTCCCCTACCCCTTTTATGGCGCCAAGACCAAACCTGATTTGGTTCTGATCGTTCACCGTAAATTTCAGGTTTGATTCATTTACACTCGGCCCAAGCACCGGCGTGCCCAACCTGCGGCATTCTTCCATAAAGAAGGTCACCTGCTTAATATCGCTCATATTGTTGCTGAGCACAGATGCCATATAGGCTGCGGGATAGTTGGCCTTCAGGTAAGCGGTATGGAAAGCCACCAACGCATAACAGGTGGAGTGAGATTTGTTGAAGGCGTAGCTGGCAAATGCCTCCCAGTCCTTCCAGATTTTCTCCAACTTTTCTTCTGCGTGTCCATTGGTTTTGGCTTGTTCTATGAACTTGGGTTTCATTTTGTCGAGCACATCGCGCTGCTTCTTACCCATGGCTTTGCGAAGCACGTCAGCCTCGCCTTTTGTGAAACCGGCTATTTTCTGCGAAAGCAGCATGACCTGCTCCTGGTAAACAGTGATACCGTAGGTTTCTTTTAGAAATTCCTCGCTCACATCAAGGTCATAGGTAATGGGTTCGATGCCGTGCTTCCGCCTGATGAAGCTTGGAATGTATTCTATAGGCCCCGGCCTGAACAGGGCATTCATGGCAATCAGATCGTCGAAGGTTGTGGGCTTCAGGTCCTTCATGTATAGCTGCATACCGGGACTTTCATACTGAAATATGCCCACAGTTTCGCCCCGCTGGAAAAGCTCGTAAGATTTTATATCGTCCAGAGGGATGTTGTCTGGATCAATCACTACTCCATACCGCTCCCTCACAATCTCGATGGCATCTTTGATGAGTGTGAGTGTTTTGAGTCCCAGAAAGTCCATCTTCAACAAACCCGCACTCTCCACCACGGAGTTATCGAATTGCGTGCACCACATATTGCTGTCCTTGGCAGTTGCCACAGGTACGAATTTGGTAATATCGTCGGGGGTAATGATCACTCCGCAGGCGTGTATGCCCGTATTGCGCATGGACCCTTCCATGTTGCGGGCCTGGTTCACAACTTCCGCTTCGGGACCGCTGCTTCCGGCCACTTTGATAAGCTCAACTGCTCCAGTGTACTCATGGTCTCTGAATGCTTCCTTCAGGGCCTTATCATCCATGGAGAAAAGCTTTTGCAGCTTGGCGTTCGGCACCAACTTGGCAAGGCGGTCTGTATCGCCGAGAGGAAGCCCCAGCACGCGGCCTGCGTCGCGCACTGACGATTTGGCGGCCATGGTTCCATAGGTGATGATCTGTGCTACCTGATTGGATCCATACTTGTCGATCACATAGTCAATGACCTTCTGCCTGCCTTCATCATCAAAATCAATGTCAATATCGGGGAGTGAAACCCTGTCGGGATTCAGAAATCGCTCAAAAAGGAGATCGTACTTAATTGGGTCCACATTGGTGATTCCGGTGCAATATGCCACTGCTGATCCTGCCGCTGAACCCCTTCCCGGCCCTACCCACACACCGCGGCGCCTCGCCTCAGCGCAGAAGTCCTGCACAATAAGGAAGTATCCGGGGTAGCCTGTGCGCTCCACTGTGGCAAGTTCAAAATCAAGGCGTTCCCGCACCTCATCGGTCAGTTCCCCATACTTGCGGGCTGCACCCTCATATGTGAGGTGTCGGAGGTAGGCGTTCTCTCCGCGCTTGCCTCCATCGGCAGCATCTTCGGGATGTACAAATTCAGCGGGGATATCAAATTTGGGGAGCAACACATCCCTTTCGAGCTTGTATCGTTCTATCTTCGAAAGCATTTCACCCACTGTTTCAATGGCTTCGGGTAAGTCGGCAAAAAGACGCTTCATTTCATCGGCGCTCTTCATGTAAAATTCATCCTTCCCTTCCGGGAAACCGAACCTGAACTCCTTGCCCAGCTTGCCCATATATCTCCTGGGTTTCTCCACCATTTGCGCATCGCGCACGCAGAGTAGAAGGTCGTGTGTTCTGGCGTCTTTTTTCTCGGTGTAATAGGTATTGTTTGATGCAAAGTATTTTACGCCGTGCTTTTGGGCAAATTTGAGCAAGGTGTCATTCACAATGTCTTCTTCTGCAATGCCGTGCCGATTGAGTTCCACGTAGAAATCATCGCCGAAATGCTCCCTCCACCAGAGGAAGGCTTCTTCGGCCTGAGATTCACCCACATTCAAAATTAAATTGGGCACTTCGCTCCAAAGTCCACCGGTGGTGGCTATCAGATCTTTCTTGTGCTGCAGCAGCACCTCCCTATCTATGCGAGGTACATAGTAGAATCCTTCTGTAAATCCTATTGAAGAGAGCTTTGCAAGGTTGTGATACCCATTCTTATTCTTTGCGAAAAGCACGGTTTGGGAGCCGTTGTCTTGCCTCGATTTGTCGAGGCGGTCCTTGCAAAGGTTTAGTTCGCATCCCACCACCGGGGTAATGTCATTCTTAAGGGCTTCTTTCACAAAGTGAAAGGCAGCCATCATGTTGCCATGGTCACTCAGACCTACTGCGGGCATGTTGAGTTCTTTGGACTTTTTAACCAGATCTATAATGGTGGTAGTGCTCTGTAAAATACTGAATTGGGAGTGGCAGTGAAGGTGCGCAAATGGAAGCTCTTCCAGTCCGGTGATGTCCGCTTTTCGGGCAGCTGTGAGATCAGCCGCCGAATCTGGTATCAACTCCGCCGGCTTTTTAAAGTTGGCTTCGCCCAAAACCGGTGCCTCGTATTCAATACTGTCAGGTGAGGCAACTTCCGCAACCTTGAACACCTTGCGCTGAAGGAGTGCGAAAAAGCAGCGCGCCGTTGCATCCACATCATAGGCAGCATCGTGGGCATCACCGAATGCTTTCCCAAAAAGCTTTTGGTGCAGTTCAGTAAGCGTAGGCCACTTGAATCCGCCTCCCTTGCCACCAGGTATGGCGCAATACTGGGTGGATAAATCCTTGGTGTCGAGTTGTTTCATTTCCAGCACAGGATATGCCTGCGCGAGCCGGCTTTGCTCACTCGCCACCACGTTGATGTCGAAACCTATGTTGTGTCCAACGGCATACGTTGCCTTTGCACGTGCCTCTTCAAATGCAGCGATCACTTCTGAGAGTGGACTTCCCTCTGCCAGGGCCCTTTCGGTGGTGATGCCGTGAACTTTGGCAGCATTGTAAGGTATGGTGTAGCCCTCCGGCTTAACGATCAAGTTGTGCGAAGAAAGCAATGCGCCTGTTGCACCGTGAACTTGCCAGGCAATTTGCACCATCCTGGGCCAGTTGGTGGGATCAGTAATGGAACCGTTCCAATCGCGTGGAAGGCCGGTGGTCTCAGTATCAAATATGATGAACATGGTATGTCGGAATGATTCGGGATTTTCAAAAGTACCCATTTCCGAAGGGCAATAATAGCCATGTGGATAACAAATAATAATTCGAAAGCATCAAGATCGCAGGCCAATATACCTGTTCCGTAAATGATGCTATAAGTGACAAATTTCTATGACAAAAGAAAGCCAAAAATCTCGGTTCTATTCCAGAAATACTGACCTGAGATTAATGTATTCGTATGATTTAGTGTGCTTTAAGAAATTTATTGAGAAAAAAATCACCAATTGAAATCTGAATACTCAGGTGCGGCGTAGGTAAGCCATATCACACCAAAATATTATGAAAAAAGTATTTTTTGTAGTCATGGCATCCGGCACCTTGTGCCTTCTCACCATCATGGCCTACCATGTATGGAGTTCTTCAAGACCACCTCAGGCAACATCGCAATGGCAGCTGGCCAGAATTGACTTTGAGGAGCCCATAGACGATGGACTAACCGCGAATGTGAAGCAATTGATCAGGCGAAGTGGTCCTGTGCATCACGTGCACATCAATAGTTCTAAAACTTCAGCGGTTTTTGCATATACCCCCGGATACCTTGCTCCGGAGGGTGTTGCTACCAATATAAAGCGCGGCCTGGGCATCAATGCCAGTACCTATCAGGTAAGTCCGGAAAGGATTGCCGCAGGATGTCCAATCACCGGAAAGACGGGTATGCTCACCAAAGTGAAAAACTTTTTCCAATTATAAAACCAAATAATTTCCACCCCCAAAATTCAAACGACATGAAAAGTATCTTAAAACTAACGGCATTTGCAGCAATGCTCACACTCACCATGACCGCTTGCGATAGCGACGACGAAAACGCCGATACCACGCCCCCCGCCCCTACATTGTATGAAAAACTCGGCGGAGCTGAAATGGTCGCTGACCCTAACAATCCAGGTGCCATGATCGAAGCTGGAAGACTTGGACTTCGCTCGGTTGTGGACAGCACCATTTTTGTAATTGCTGGCGATGACAGGTTGATACCCTATTTTGAAGTGCTGCTCACGGAAGTAGGTGCGGGCGATTTAACTGGATTTGCCGCACTCAGTGAAGACCTTACTGACTTCTTTAGCGTGGCAACAGGAGCTACCAGCTATACTTATGATGGTCTTGACATGGTCTCCGCGCACGATCCTTCTATAAATCCCAGAATGGCTCTGCCAGCAGACGATGAAGCCTTCGATGCATTCATTGACGATGTGGTGGCCGGTGCCATGCAGAATGGTGTACCCATAGAGCTTATTACAGAAGTTGGCGCTTTGATAGAAACGCTTAGGGAAGCTGTGGTGCAGGTGTAAGCACCATTTCCTAAAGTAATTTTGGGTTATGAAACAGGCCCGGTTTGAAAAAGAAAGGATCCTTCCGGGGTCCTTTTTTTATTTTCCACTAGATGGGATCTTTCATAAAATCTTGCCTGGTTCCTTTTAGAATAAATTAAAGAACCTGTCTGAGAGTTTGTAAAATTAATATTTCAGCTTGTACAATTGAATCTTGATTGTGTCACCCAAACAGGGAAATTGCATGGACAACTTTTGTATGGGCTTGGGTTCGTTGGCTGCCTGTTTTATTCTTAACTCCTACTTCATTGATAAGATAAGCCAAGTATGCAATATACCTTGAACTGAAAGGATTTGCTGTTCTAACTTAAATGGATCCAAAGGCAATAGCTATTCAATACTTCTCACGAATGGAAAGCATCTAATTCGCCTATGCATAACCTTTCAGACTAGTATACGCGCCTGGAGGTTGCTGTGCAATATGATAAAAGATGAAAAAGGAGTTGTGATTAAACAACGTTGCCCAAGAGAATGAGTTGGTCCAGAGAAGGTGTAGGGCTTCCTCCCAATTTCTCGATGGTGATGGCAAAAGCTTGTCCACCCGTTGCAGATTGAGATGCGATAAGCACTTCGCTCGCGTCGATTGGTATCACGCCCATGTCCTGAGGAACACCATCAATGAGTACCCACAATTGGTACTGTAATCCTTCTGCCAGCTCTGGCAATGCCGCAGGGTCAATCTGTACTTCGCCTGTACTAGTATTCCAAAACAGAGACAATTGGAGGGACTTTTCAGCTACTGTGCTGTTGAGGACTACCTTCTTCATATTGGGATCGAACACTTCGCCAAAAGAATTTTGGGCCACATGCAAACTACTTCTCAGAGAATCTATATTGGTACGAAGAGACTCGCTTTCTACAGAGAGTCTGTTGATTTCGCTTGTTCTGGCACCGTTGATGGAGTACTGCCAAATAGCAAAGCCTAAGCATACAGAAGCCGCAGCCGCCCATGGCCACACTAAAGTAGTTTTGGAAGCAGCTATGGGTTGATTCATTTGCACTACACGCCCTGCTTTATCAGGTGCTTCAGCAGGAGACGCTACCTGTTTTATTTGGCCATGATTCCGCACACCTGCCATCACGCTTTCGCGCAAAGATGAGGGCGCCTTCACAGCATATGCACCGGCAAACTGCTCAAGGTCTCGCTCAGCCTGAACCAGCGCTTCTTTGATCTCTGGGTAAATTCCTGAGAGGCACTGCACGGCACGCCGGTCCTGTTCACTGGCGATGCCAAGCGCATAATCCTGCAATATGCCGGAGTCTATGAAGCTACGCGTGTCCATTTCCAAATATATTTCTCAAATCATTCATTGCTCTTCTGATACGGGTTTTTACCGTACCTATCGGGATTGCAAATTTTTCAGCAATCTCGGGGTGCGTATATCCTAAAATATAGGAGTGTTCTATTAGGGAGCGGTTTTGTTCATCGAGTCGGCTAAGTACCACTTCTATGTCGTGGTTCATTGCTGCATCTTCGTGGGGTGCTCTTATCACACGCATAGTTACGCTTTCTGTATCCCTGTGGATTTCGGGAGAGCGCTTATTTTTTCGGATGGCATCGATTGCAAGATTGCGCACAATGCTCAGCACCCAGGTGAAAAGCCGTCCTTTGCCCGGATCGTAACCAAGGGAATGCTGCCAGATTTTTACAAAACCTTCCTGGATAATATCTTGTGCCACAGCTTCATCATTCACCATGCGAAAGACAATACCATAGAGGGTGTCGCCGTAGTGGTCGTACAGCAACTCCATGGCTTTTTCATCGCCCGAAGCAAAAAGCTTCACAATATTCTCTTCTATCTTATGCACCCAGAAATGAATGGCCCAAAGCTAAGTTTATTCTTTAAAAACCTAATAGGTAATTGCATTCAATTTACCCGTAATCGTGCAGCAGCAACTGAATGAATCGTTCAACAAAGAAAAAGGTATCCATTCAAGATTTTGTCGGGAATTGTACATCAGAACCCATACGTCAGTTGGACTTGGTGGGTATAACACGACTGTGAACCTTCAGACATCCAACTGAAAATGAAGTGCTGTGGCAAGCAAGTAAAAGCAGGAATCTATAGAAATTTATTGGGTTACGGTGCAACACAAAAAGAAACCGTCCAACCGCGCTTAGCAAACCGGAGTTTCGAATCGATACCACAACGCGCATTTAAAAAAGTGTATTTCTGCTTGAAGATACATTTATTCGATACAGTTAGATGGCTGAATAATTTAAGTTGGAACCCTTTACAAATCATTAACATACAATATATCATTCCTCTTAGGATTCCGTATACAACGAATGTATATTTACATAAACTCAATTTTTCAATATGAAAAAGTTATTAATAATTGCAATAATATCTGCTGGCTTTCTTACTGCTTGCTCAGATGATGATTCATCAACGCCAGCTCCGGTTGAATCTACCAAGATTAAAATCTATATGCATGATCAGCCTGCAGAATATCAACAGGTGAATATTGATGTGCAAAGCATCGAAATAAAGGGCGATGGAGACAATGAAGTTCTGAATATAGGTCAATACGCCGGTATTTATAATTTACTCGACCTGCAGGATAGTGTTGTAGTCCTATTGGCAGATACCTTGGTAACTTATGGCCACATTAGTCAGGTTAGGTTTATTCTTGGTACTCAAAATTCGGTAATGGTGGATGGTGTGCTCTACCCCCTTCAAACCCCAAGTGCTCAACAATCAGGACTCAAGGTAAATGTGCATCAGGATCTACTGGGTCTCGATAGCCTCAATCTCTTCTTTGATTTTGATGCCTATGAATCTATAACTGAAACAGGTAATGGTGGTTATATTCTTCACCCAGTAATCAATTTAGATTAAGTACAATGCGCAGTCACCATATGGTTGCTGCAGCAGGTATTACCCTCAGACAAAGAAATTTTCCGGCACATCGGGCGCTCTCGATGTTGGCGTAAGATTACTTTAACTACAGTCTGTACCATTTTCACCCTGAATTTAACAAGTACAGGAAATTTCTGAAACTGATATTTTCTTTGATGGTAGGTTAACAGAGCTTTCGCAGGATCTTGATGCCCTCTTTATACCCTTGCCCGATGTTCCCCTCTTGTAAAAGTTGTGAATATACTTGACCTTTGATGTCCATGCTAACCAATCAAGATGAAACCAACATTACTATTTTTAAGTCTCTTCATTTGCCCAGGTTTATTTGCCCAAGTGCAGTTTGTATCCCAACCATTTGAAGCTGTAGTTGCAGAGGCAGCCAAATCCAATAAACTTGTGATGGTAGATGCCTACACAGACTGGTGCGGCTGGTGCAAGGTGATGGACCGTGAAACCTTTAGCAATGCGGAGGTAGGCAATTATATAAATGAGCGGTTTGTGAGTACCAAGGTAGATATGGAAGTTGGGTTTGGTGTATTGCTTGCGATGAAATACCGGGTATCTTTTTATCCCCAATACCTTTTCTTTGATGGAGAAGGGCACATTATAGGCAGACTGGGTGGATTTCAAAAGCCAGAACCTTTCATAGATGCTGTAGAAGCACTGCTCAACGGCAAAGACCGGCTCGGCCCCCTGCCAGCCCCAATGGACTTCACAAATGGGTTTCCGGATTTCTACATCAATAGCTTCAAAAAAGGCAAGGAAAGGAGCAACCCAACCGAGGAAGAAGTCACCGCTTTTTTGAGCAGTCACCCTGACTTAACTGATGAAGCCGGTTGGGGTGTGCTATGGAGATTTGTAGGAGGTGGCGAATTTGCGAGAAAAATTATTGAATTGCGAGAGCCCCTTTCAGCCAAATATGGAAAACAAGAAATTCTCGACAAGTTATCTGCCTTGCTTTTCAGCGATGTAAAGCTTGCCATCAAAGAGCAAAAACCCGAGTACCTTGAAGCCGCACTCACTGCTGCCGACGAAATAATGGGTGCTGATGCTGAGACCTATAAGCAGCGCTACCGACAGTATTACTATCAGATGACCGAAAACTGGGAACTATTGACCAACGAAGGATTGATACAATCGGAAGCTAGTGTGACAAACAATGCATATGCACTCAATGATATAGCATGGACCTTATACCAGCACTGCGATAACCAAGATTGCCTGGATAAGGCTGCCAACTGGATGGTTCGCGTTTCAGAAGAAGTGCCACAATACGCGTACTTAGATACTTGTGCTTCCGTACTGTACAAAGCAAACCGAAAGGACGAAGCCCTCAAGTATGCAGAGCAAGCCATGGTTTTGGGAAAAGCAGAAGATGAGGATGTAACCGCAACCATGGAGCTCATTCAAAAAATTAAGAAATCCATGTAGCCCTATGCAGGAGTACAGCACTTTTAAGGAATTTTATCCCTACTACCTGAGCGAACACAGAAAATATGGCACGCGAATTACCCACTTTATAGGCACTACCCTTTTCTTTGTTTGGGTTGCATCCGCGATCATACAGCTCAATCCCTGGCATTTACTTTATGGCATTATTACGGCATATTTCTTCGCCTGGATGGGGCATTTTTTTATTGAAAAGAACAAGCCTGCCACGTTTAAATATCCGCTTATGTCGCTGAGAGGCGATTTCCTTCTTTATTTTCACATCCTTTCGGGAAAAGAAAAATTGAGACCATAACGTCATCACCAGGTTCATACCCTGCCGCTTTACCCGATTCCCAAGCTCCCATTTGGATTCCTTTCACCTAATTTTCAGATTGTGATAAATTAATACTTCGCAGGTCAAAACTTTGTGAAACTTTGCGGCTGAAAAGTAGTTATTGAGGTGAACACAATCCTGTGCACCACATCAACTCCATTCGATTTCGATTGAAATTCAGCAACCTGATATCGACTGAAATGCTCAGCGGGCAATTTGGTCTGCTCTGCCTGAGCTCAGCCCTCTTCATGGCAGGGGTAAATATGATTATTCCCGAGCTGCCTGCCTACCTGAGTAGCCTTGGAGGTGCAGAGTACAAGGGTCTTATCATCTCACTATTTGCCATTACGGCCGCATTGAGCAGGCCATTTAGCGGAAAGCTGGCAGATGTGATGGGCCGCAAACCTGTGATGTACTTTGGTGCCGCAGCTGCTGTGGTATGTTCTGCCCTCTATCCTGTAATTGGTGGACTTATTGGTTTCTTTTTCCTACGGCTTGTACACGGACTCAGCGCGGGCTTTAAACCCACCGGCGATATGGCCCTTCTCGCCGACCTGGTAAATGACAAAAACCGTGGTGAAGCCCTTGGTCTGCTTGGGATGAGCAGCAGCATAGGCATGGCTGCAGGCCCGGCCATTGGGAGCGCTATTGCCAACAATCTAGGCATAGAGGCTATGTTTTATGCCAGTTCCCTGGCCTCACTGCTCAGCATTGTGACCGTGTATAAAATATCTGAATCTGTGAACGATGCCCTGCCATTTAAACCTGGTATGCTGAAGGTACAGTGGAGTGATGTGTATGAAGCCAGGGTAGCAAGACCCTCGATTGTAATGATGCTGAATATTTTCTCCTTCGGGATGGCTTTGACGCTTATTCCTGATTTCAGCGAATACCTGGGCTTCAGAAACAAGGGCTTGTATTTTACTGTGATGCTTATTGCCTCGGTAGCCTCCAGGCTATACTCAGGCAAGGCCAGTGACAGGCTCGGCAGGGCTTATCTTCTGAAAGTGGGTACCCTTATCCTTGCTTTTTCAATGATAGTAACTGCACTCGCCTTCAACAAGGCAATTTTCATAGCTGGTGCAGTGTTATACGGCATTGGTACCGGTATAAATTCTCCAACAATATTTGCCTGGACCGTGGATCTTGCAGACCCAGCAAAACGCGGTCGCGCTATGTCTACCATGTACATCGCTCTGGAAATCGGAATACTCGCCGGAGCGCTTTGCTCCGCTTGGATTTACAACAATGACCCCACACGTCTGAAATACGCCTTCGGAACTGGAGCCTTCCTGGCTGTAGTCGCTTACATCTACCTTTACATCACCGAAAAGAGAAGGCAGGCAGTAGCCTAGCAGCGCAAAATGCTGATTCTCCATCAAAAGAACAATTCCCTTTCAGGGTTTTAAAGACAAAATTTGGCCATTCGAAAATTCAAAATTGGTATTAAGCTTAAAACCATTTCCTTTGCACCTTGAAATTTTTGAACTTAATCTCTAAATAATGAACGAAGAAATTGATAAGTACGCAGGAGAGATAAAGCAACTTGTGATTGCCCACGGTCTCGCCATATTGATGGCCATTCTCGTGCTTTTTGTAGGTCTCCGAATTATTAAGGTCGTTACCAAAGGAATAAACAAGGCGATGATAAAACGCAATGTGGACGATTCCTTAAGGCCTTTCCTCATCTCAATGCTAAACATACTTCTCAAGGTGATGCTCTTCATCTCTGTCATTCAAATGATAGGTATAGAGACCACGAGTTTTGTAGCGGTGCTGGCATCAGCGGGTCTTGCATTGGGACTTGCCCTTTCAGGAACGCTTCAAAATTTTGCCGGAGGGGTGATTATCCTTTTATTCAAGCCTTTTAAAAAAGGTGATTTCATTGAAGCCCAAAGCTATACAGGTACAGTCTTTGCCATTCAAATATTCGCTACCATACTGAAGACGGTAGATAATAAAACTGTGTTTATCCCCAACGGACCCCTTTCTTCAGGCTCTCTCATAAACTACACAGCTGAAGATACTCGCCGGGTGGACATGACCTTTGGAGTGAGCTACAGTGCGCCGCTCGATAAGGTTAGGAATATATTACAAAAGCTTTTAGATGAAGATCCACGTGTAATGAAGGAATCGGCCAATCTGATTGCAGTGGCTTCCTTAGGCGACAATTCTGTGAACTTCACAGTGAGGGTTTGGGTGCAAAGCCCGGATTACTGGCCTCTATTTTTTGACTTTCAGGAAAAGGTAAAAATTGCTTTCGATCAGGAAGGAATCAGTATTCCATTTCCGCAGATGGATGTTCATCTCTCCAAAGCCGAAGATTAATACAACTCAACCACTCATAATCAAATGAAAAAACCAATCATTATCGCAATTTCATTTCTAGCCCACTTCACTGTTTCGGCACAAATTGATAACGTGCTGGATGCAACAGAGCAAGAAAAAGTAGAAAAACTCAGAGTCCGCTCAGTAGTTTCTGATACGGCAGCAAATAAATGGCTGCTAGGCGGAAACTTTGGCATCAATATGACTCAGTCCTATTTTAGCAATTGGGCAGCAGGAGGTCAAAACTCTATAGCTGGTACCGCGCTTATGGGCCTCTTTGCGAATTACAACGAAGGGCGCAACAGTTGGGAAACCAACCTGGACCTGGCTTTTGGATTGCTTATGCAAGGCGATTCAGACCCCATTAAAACCGACGACCGAATAGACCTGACTTCTAAATACGGTTACGCTACCAACAACCCAGACTGGTACTACAGTGCACTTTTCAATTTCAGAACACAGTTTGCTGACGGTTATATCATTGAAAATGGCATAGAAATAGGAGACCCTATATCAAGGTCTTTTGCACCGGCCTACTCCTTTCTTACATTGGGTATGGATTACAAGCCAAATGACAAGCTTTCTGTCTTACTTTCGCCCGCCACCACCAAAATTACCATCGTAACCGACGATCGACTTGCGCCAAATTTTGGCGTGGAAGAAGGTGAAAATGTGCGCTTTGAAATTGGGGCATTCATTAAAGGGGTATACCAAAGCGACATAGCCAAAAATGTAAATCTACTTACGCGTATAGACCTCTTCTCCAACTATCTTGAAAACCCACAGAATGTGGATGTAAACTGGGAAACAGTGCTTACGCTCAAAGTAAATGAGTGGCTTTCTACCACCATTACCACACAGCTTATTTACGATGATGATATAAAGCTGAATGTAACCGAACCAGTGATTGTTGATGATGTGATTATTACGCCAGGCTCTGCCGGGGTACCCCGCACACAATTCAGAGAGGTGTTTGCGCTCGGGCTTTCATTCAAATTCTAATTTCTTCACCGCTCATAAAGTACCAAAGCCCTGCATCCAATTGTCAGGGCTTTTTTTCTTTCAGGCACGTCATTTGACAGAATTTAAATTAAAAAAAATAAGCAATTATGAAAAGACAGGTTTTATTTCTAGCCATTGGCCTCTGCTGTATGGCTTTTGAGAGCCAAGCTCAGCAACTCGAATACAAAATACTCACCTCTGTAGAATCTATTGTGCCAATGGGAGCAGGTCGGTCAAGGCTCATTGAGCATACCACAGAAGTAGATGCAAGTCTTTACACCACCTCCCGGAATGAGGGTACCGACAGTGCGCAGAAAGGAGTAAAAAGAAAGGACCTTAAAATTGATGAGCTGAATGAAACCAAGCTGCTCAACTTCTACAGCGTGGCGGGAATCAACTTTCAGAATATTGCTTCGAATGACGCGATGATCTCCTCAGCACTGAATGCATTGACGAACGAAGGCTGGGAACTTGCCTTCGTAACCAGTGGGGTAGAAAGTGATGGTGGTACTCCGGATGGTCAGGGAATATTCATAACCCGGTATATTTTCAAGCGAGAGAAAAAATAATTCTGGAGGTGAAAATTGACAGGAAAAGAAGACCCTACGGGGTCTTTTTTTTATTCTTTTGCCTGCATCAATAGATCGCTAAAATTGAGAAGGTACAGCTGCTCTGAAGCCCTGGTTATCGCAGTATATAACCAACGGATATATTCCCTATCCAGCATCTCGTCTGTAAGGTATCCCTGGTCTACAAAAACCACCGGCCATTGACCTCCTTGTGATTTATGGCAGGTGACTGCGTAGGCAAATTTTACCTGAAGGGCATTGAAGTATGGATCGCCATTCATGGCTTTCTTTCTCAGTTCACGGTCTTCGATGTGGCTGTACGCTTCGAGCACATGTTTGTAGAGCTGGTTTACCGCTCCAGTTGGCATGGAAGGCCCCTCACTTGAGAGGGTGTTGATCCACAGCATAACTTCCTGATCTGGTTCATCGGGATAATCAACAAGCCTAACCGTGGCTTGGATGAAATCAAAGCCATACATCTGAGCTGTGCGCCCCAGTCTGAGCACTTCCATCACATCACCATTGGCTATAAATCCGGGCTTGCTCTCAGGAGCCAACCAATGGTAGTTGTTTTTAACGTTCATCAGGAGATCGCCGGCATTCACCACTTCATCACGAAAGTACACGCGGGCCCTGATTTCCTGATTGAAGAGATTCGCGCGTTTATTGCTCCTGGTGATAATGGTAACACCATGCGCCCCGTATCTGCCAAATGCTGACTCAAGATGGTCTTGCAATTCGAGTCCACTGATCATAGAAACATCCGCCTGAGCAGGCAAGTGAAAAGGCAGGCACTTCTTCACATCGGTCAGGGAGAGCGCCTCGCGAACAGCTGTAGCGAGTTGTAGTATTCCAGATCCGGATTTTTGCCTCATTACATGCACAAGTTCGCAAGCCGCAGCCGTAATTTCAAAATGGGATTTTAGAAATGAAAGCTCGAGTGCAGGGCTCTGATCGCTGCCCACAGGTGGCAGCTGGGCCCCGTCGCCAATGAGCAGCAGACGGCAATTGAACCCACTGAATACGAACTCAAAAAGGTCTTGGAGCAGATTGCCCAATGATGGACTTGAGTGTTGGTCCCAGCCTATCATAGATGCTTCATCCACCACGAAGACTGTGTCGCGCAGGATATTCTGAGCCAGGGCAAAATATGTGCGCCCATCGCGGGTGCGGCGCAGTGCATAAATCCGGCGATGAATGGTAGATGCCTGAACACCCGTGTAGTTTGAGAGCACTTTTGCAGCTCTTCCGGTAGGAGCTAACAGAACACTTCGCACATTAAAATGGAGTAAAGTTTTCACAAGACTGTTTACCATTGTTGTCTTGCCCGTACCCGCATAGCCTTTAACGATAAGGGTGCAGCGGTTCTTATCACTCCCAATGAAACGCGCAAGTGCGCTCAGTAAAGTATGTTGTGAGGGTGTAGGCTCAAAACCAAAGTTGGCTCTGAGCAACTCTTCTAGTGCTGAGGATGAAAATCTCTCCATTTTCCGACTCCGAAGCTACCGAAAAGTAATCCAATTTGACCTTTCCTGAAATAAGGTTCTCCGTTCGAATTCAAATTGAAAAAAATTGTAGTTTTGCCGCAGTCAGCAAAACCCAATTCATCCATGCAAGAGATAGGACATGTAGTAAACAAGTATTTTTTTCCAGCATTATTATCGATTACAGGTTTGTTGCTACTGCTGGTGTCTTCAGGGCAAAACTCCTTCTTTAAAATCGGTGGAGTTGCCATACTCATTGTGGGCGCCCTTAGTCTGATGTACGTCAAGGGGCTCATAACCCGCAATACGAGTTTGATCATTGGTGTCGCAGTGGGACTAGCATCGGTTTACTTCGCCTATATGGATTATGCAGTAGTGAAGGAAAAACTTGAATACGCTAAGAAGGAAGATAGGATAAGCAACCATGTAATCCAAAGGCTTAAGGATATCAGAAAAGCACAGCTTGCCTACTTGAAGGAAAATGGAAAGTATGCCAAATCCTTCGATTCATTGACTTATTTCCTGGTAGATGGTAAACTCTCACTTGTGAAAAGTCTGGGTGCCTTGCCAGACAGCGTTCCAACTGATGAGATGGCCAGAGAATTGGGCCTTATCGCCGAAAGGCCTGAAGGATGGAGTGATGAGCAAGTGCTTAAGGCAGGACTTATCGTTCGCGATACTGTATTGGTTCCTGTACTTGAATTCGTATTTAACGAAAGTGACCAAAAATCAAGGAAGACTCCATTGTATATTGATTCATTAAGGTACGTTCCTTTTGCTTCACATCAGTTTGAAATGAAAGCTGATATCGTGGAAATCAGCGGCATACAGCAAGCTGTATTTAAGGCTTGGGATCCAAAACCATTCTCTAAACAGTACGAAGTAGGCTCACTTACTGAAAACAGCACTTCGGGTAACTGGGGCAATGAGTAAAACAAAAACCGGTGAAATGGTTTATTTCGGCCATCACACTGAAAAAAATACGCAATCTGTTGGGCTCGTTTTCGAGCCCGACTCATTTATATGCTATTTATTCGGCAGCCCAAATGGAGACCTACCCATCGGATATATGCAATTCGATACGCAAAGTGAGCAACACGCAGAATTAATAAGATCTGCTCAGCCTGCCTTCGGTGTGTTTTTCACCACTGAGTATACTCTTCTTCCTCCTTCCGTGTTCAGTGAAAGTGAGCTTCAATCATACCTGCGGTTTACATCTCCTGCCACAGGTGATCTTGCTGTTGCTTATGAACGTCTGTTTCGCAGTGAAACTGTATTGGTTTACAGGGACGATGCCCATGCCCAATCGTATGCCGGGAAGTTGCAGCCGGGCTTGCAGCTCAGGCACGCAGCTGGGGTGCTGATCGAAGCCATTCAGAGCATTCAATCTGAAATCAAAGGTGAACGAATCTACCTCCATCAGGCTGGTGATTTCTATACCACCATCATATTCAAGGATGCGCAGCTTCTGCTGGCCACCTCATCACGGACAGAATTCACTGATGATGTACGATACTATCTATTGTACTGCCGCAAAATGCTAAAAATCAAAGACGGGGTACAGCTTTGCCTCCTTGGGCAGGCCACGGGAAATGACGCCTTAAGGGAGTCGCTTGAGAATGTGATGCCGGGCACCATTTCAGGGCTTCCCGAAAGAAAAGTAGCCAACCTACCGGATGGCGTAGATTTGGCAACATTCTCCATGCACTTTGTACCACTTAGCGCCGCACAATGCGTATAGTAGGCGGAAAGTACAAAGGGCGCAGGCTGCATCCACCCACAAATATAAAGGCGCGGCCTACAACTGATTTGGCTAAAGAAGGTCTCTTTAATATCCTTGAAAATATCGCCACATTAGATGATGCCACTGTGCTGGATTTGTTCTGCGGTACAGGGAGTATTTCGCTCGAATTTTTAAGCCGTGGTGCACTCAAGGTGGTGTGCGTGGATGTAGAAAACAAATCGAAACTGTTTCTGCAAAGTGTTATTGAAGGGTGGAAAATTGACAACCTGAGGGTGGTGAGGGCCGACGTTTTTAAGCTAATGAAAATAGCCAATGAGCAATTCGATATTGTATTTGCTGACCCGCCCTACGCTGACCCACGCTTTGCCACCATGCCCCAAATGATCCTCCAATCCGGATGGGTGGTGCCCGATGGCCTCTTTATTCTTGAGCACGGTGAGCAGCACAACTATACCGCACACCCTGGCTTTGTGATACACCGCGCCTTCGGCGGTGTGAATTTCAGCATCTTCCGAAACGGTATATCACATTCAGTCAAATCAGAGAATTAAGCTAATTTTGACTTTCCAAAAAATATTCCATTGTCAGTAGAGAGAATCAAAACACTTATTGCCAAAGAAATAGAGGCAATAAAAAACATTCCCGTAGATGGTGCCATACTCAATGCTGTCGATATTATTTACCGGCAGGTACACCAGCTCAATGGCAAAGTGGTGGTGAGTGGTATGGGCAAAGCCGGACAGATAGGAGTCAATATTGCGACGACTTTGAGCTCCACAGGCACCCCTGCCACCTTCATCCACCCCGCAGAAGCCCAGCATGGAGACCTTGGTGTGCTGCAGAACAACGATGTACTGATCGCGATCTCCAACAGCGGGAAGACCCGTGAGGTGCTTGAGTTGGAGTATTTGGCAAGACAGCTCTGGCCTGAAATAAAAATTATTGTAATAACTGGCAATAACAACTCCGAACTGGCTGAACGTGCTGATGTGGTGCTCTTTACCGGTGGTCCGGAAGAAATATGTCCTTTGGGGCTTACACCAACCACATCGACCACAGTGATGACCGTTGCAGGCGATATACTTGTGGTGCTGCTCATTGAAAAAATTGGTTTCACGAAGGAAGCCTATTCAAAACGCCACCACAGCGGATACCTCGGACAAAAAGCAAAAGAATCATGAAACCACTCTTTCTTATAGCGGGCCCATGCGCCATTGAAGACAGAAATATGGCTTTTCACATAGCCCGCGAAGTGAAGTCCATATGCGATAAGCTTGGTATTACCTACATATTCAAGGGCAGCTATGAAAAGGCCAATAGAAGCAAACTGGACAGCTTTACGGGTATAGCACAGAAAGAAGCGCTGGAGATACTACGTGCAGTGCGCAAAGAATTTGATATTGATAACCTCACAGATGTGCACGAGAGCCACGAGCCAGCTGAAGTGGCCCGTTATGTAACGCACCTTCAGATACCGGCTTTTCTATGCCGCCAAACCAGTTTGCTCCTTGCCGCGGGAAGGTCGGGCTGCACAGTGAATATAAAGAAAGGACAATTCCTAAGCCCGGAAGCAATGTCTTTTGCTGTCGAAAAGGTTCGCTCTACAGGAAATAGCAATGTGTGGGTATGCGAACGTGGCACCACTTTTGGGTACACCGACCTGGTGGTTGATGCCACCTCCATAGCAAGAATGAAAAAAATAGGAGTTCCGGTAGTCATGGATTGTACACACAGCGTGCAGAAACCCAATCAAACAACAGGCGTAACAGGTGGAGACCCAGAAATGATCGAGACCATTGCCCTCTCAGCCATTGCCACCGGTGCAGATGGTCTTTTTATGGAAGTGCATCCGGAACCGCACAATGCGATGAGCGACCCGTTTACGATGTTGCAGCTCGACAAACTTGAGCCCATACTTATTAAATGCATCAAGGTGCGAAACGCACTTGCAAACTAACACTTCACGCAACCCCCAATGGCAAGAATTGCAGTTTTCCCAGGCACTTTTGACCCTATTACCAAAGGCCATGAAAGTATGGTGAGACGAGCCATGCCCCTTTTCGATAAAATTGTAATAGCAATTGGAATCAATGCTGAGAAGAAATACATGTTCACCCTGGAACAGCGGATGAAGTGGATACAACAAACTTTTTCCTTTGATGACAAGGTTTCTGTGTCATCCTACGAAGGTCTTACCGTAACATTTTGCCGCAGCATTGGCGCTTCTTTCATTATTAGGGGCCTGCGCAACGCCGAGGATTTTCAATTTGAAAAGGGCATTGCGCAAATGAACCGAGAGCTGGCAGCAGAGGTAGACACCCTCTTTTTGGTCACCAATCCCGAGCTAGCGGCCTACAGTTCCACAATAGTGCGCGACATCATACGCCACGGCGGTGATGTGAGCAAATTCATTCCCAATACCATACAGATTAATGACGATTTTTAAGTCGTTCATTCCAATAGCTGCTGCCCTGTTACTCTCAGCATCTGCGCAGGGTCAAACTACCATTGTACAGGGCTATGCTCCTGAATGGAGTGGACGAGAAGTGCGGCTTGTGCGACAAATGGACCCCTTCTCGCACGCTGAGATCCAATTGGCCTCAGCCATCATAGATGCCGAAGGGACATTCACCTTACAAACTAAGTTTGAAAACACCTTGTGCCTGCAGTTGTATGTAAACCGCTTCAACTCCCCCATTTGTCTGGACCCGGGAGAAAGGGTTGCAGTTTCCATATTTCCAAATGAGTACAACAAGCTCATTGATACCTGGCAAAAGCTGAACTTCGAATTGGTGTACACTGACGTGGATACTGGCAGCACAGCAGCGCTGATGTCGGCCATTGACCAGGCATATTACGATTTCTTTGCTGAGAATGGCCAACTCATTGGTTCTAAAGCCATGAGATCTAAAATTGCAACTTTCGAAATTGAAAACAGAGGGAGATATAATTGGGGCAACGCTTTCATTGCTGACTACTTTAAATATACCATTGCAGAAATAGAGCTTAGCAATGGAATAAGTAAAAACCAGCTGTACGAAGCTTACCTGAAGGATGCTGAGCCAAAATTGGACAATCCAGCCTGGGTCACTTTTTTTGATCTTTTCTACACATCTTACTTCAACGCGTATGACAGCCGTTTTGGCGGAAGGGCAATATACAACCACCTGAGTGAAGGAATCACTTTTGGGTTTCTTGACAGCTTGTTATTGAAAGACGCTCACCTCTCGAATGACTACATCAGGCAACTTGTGGTACTCAAATCGATTTCAGAGGTATACACAGATAAGCGTTACCCTCAAAAAGCGCTTATAACCATTGCGAATAAACTTTCAGAGATACCTGCCAATCCGCTTATAGGGCAAATTTCGAAGCGACTTGTTGAGAAAATGGAGAAGGCACAACAGCCCGTAATGCTCTCTGACCTCGGCCTGAATCTTGGCCAAATCGAAGCACACTCATCCACAAATCCAAGTGATCCGAGATTGGTGTACCTCGCCATCACAGCTCCTTGGAGCACGCAGAGCATCAATGAGATGAATGTGCTTTCAGATCTTTTGGAAAAATACCCGGATGAGTTTAGGGTGATTGAAGTAAGCCTTGCGGCTGAGGGAATTGCAAGCCCGCCACCCTCCTGGCCCCGGGTATACGTTGCAGATGTACAGTTGTTGATGGAGGCACTTAGCCTTTACACTATTCCTGGTTTTGTCTGGTTCGATGCGCAATGGAAGCTCACCGACGCCAATGCCACCAAACCCAGCGAAGGACTGGAAAACGAATTGTACAAACTCAAGAGCAAAAGACTGGAAAGTCAGACCATAAAAGTAGGTCAGTGAGCACCCAGCGCATTGGATAGCACATCTCTGATGCTCTCATAGGTCGAAAGGGAGGCAATATCCACTCTGGCTGGATTTTCCCACAATACCTTATCAATGCCCTCTTCCCTTTGGGGTATCAGTTCCGTTTGGGAGCTCTTCATGGTATACCAACTGGTTTTCTTCAGATAGCGCAGCCCTTCCATACTGTAGGTATGATAGGTATCCATAAGCATTCCACCAGCTATCAAGTCATTGAGTCCACATTCCTCCTGCACTTCCCTGAGTGCGCCCTCGAGGGCGTCTTCCTCAGGTTCAAGTTTGCCTTTCGGCAAATCCCACTTTCCGTTGCGGTGTATGAGCAGCAATTCACCTTTCTCATTGCGCACCACACCACCTGCGGCGTCTATTTCGCGAAAGTGTGCCCTGAAATCTGCCCAGAGCACATCCATGTCGGAACCATACACCACTACCCCTTTCAAGTCAGTGTCTTCGAGGAGCGCTATTAGAAAATGAAGCTCTTCAAAATCATCATACCTGATGTAAACCATTTGGTTAGCAAGTAGCTCTAGATTTGAATTGGAAGTTAAAAAGACAACCTTATCGTTGATGAAAACTTTATACATTTGCAGCATGCAATCAATCAGTGATTCGGCCCCAAAAGTAGCGGAATTTCTACTCAGCATCAAAGCAGTTAAATTACAACCAAAAAAGCCCTTCACCTGGGCGAGTGGTTGGAAATCGCCTATTTATTGCGATAACCGCATCACGCTCTCCTATCCTAAAATAAGAACCCATATTCGTCAGGAGTTTGTCCGCATAGTAGAGGACGTATATGGCAAACCCGATGTAATAGCCGGAGTGGCAACTGGGGGCATTGCCCTTGGTGCCTTAGTGGCGCAAGAACTTGGACTACCCTTTGTATATGTGCGCTCAGAATCAAAAGGTCATGGACTGCAAAATTTGATTGAAGGCAGGATAGACTCCGGACAATCTGTGGTAGTGGTGGAAGATTTGGTGAGTACCGGCAAGAGCAGTCTCCATGCTGTAAAAGCACTTAGGGAAGCAGGCTGCGAAGTGAAGGGCATGGTGGCCATATTCACCTATGGATTCGACATTGCCTTGAAAAACTTTGAAAAGGAAGATTGCCAACTCGAGACCATCACCAATTACCATATGCTTGTAGAGCAGGCGCTTAAATCAGGATATATCACAGACGCAGAGCGGGAATCACTTCAAAACTGGAGAAAAGATCCGGCAAACTGGATCCAATCTTAATCATGAAGATAGAGAGCAACAAAGTTTCCGTACCCGCAACGCCCGAAAAAGTTTTTGATTTTGTGACCGACCTCAACAATTTTGTGAAGTTGCTACCCGCAGAGCGCATTTCTGACTGGGTAGGGTCGCAGGACTATTGCAGCTTCAAAGTGCAGGGCACCGCCACCATAGACCTACAAGTGAAGTCCAAGAACAGTCCCACAAGCCTGCTGTTGGAAAGTGGCCCTAAGTCGCCTTTTCCATTTACCCTCGATGTGAGCCTTGCATCACAAGAAGCAGGCACCGAAGCTGGTATGGTGATGGTTGCTGATGTGAATCCCTTCTTAAAAATGATGGTTGAAAAACCCCTGTCAAATCTCTTCAATTTTATTGCTGCAAGGCTTACTGAAGAAGTTAAAAACTGATCTTTATTTCCTTTGCCCGGTGTTGGGAGAGCCTTCCCGATTTGTGCCTGAGGTATATTACCCCTTCGTCGTCCACAGCAACAATCATAGCTTGAAAGGCTTCAGTGTTACCTTGAATTTTTACCCATTGTCCACTTCCGTATAGCGCTGCCATATAGTCTGAGTGGATCAACGTGTCGAAGCCAGCTTCAAGCGCACCCAAACGTTGATTTAGACTTTCCAGAATTTTATACAATACAGTATTAACGCTGACACCTGCACCGAGCTCTTTTCGTATGCTGCTGGCTTTGTGACCTGTAGAAAAGTCGATTTGATTTACGTTGAGCCCAATTCCCACTATGCTATAGTCGGTAGAGTACCCTTTGTTTTCAATGAGTATTCCCGCAATCTTGCTGTCGCTTGCGAGCAAGTCATTGGGCCATTTTACTGAAGCATCCAGCCCAAGCAGCGCCTTGAGGGCATCGGTCATTGCCACTGAAATGGCTTTCGAAAGCAAAAATTTCTTGTGGCTTGCCAGGTAAGCAGTGTTTATCGCAAATGAAAAGGTGAGGTTCTCCCCACGATTACTCTGCCACTCGTTGCCCCGCTGTCCCCTGCCCTGGGTCTGAAAATGCGACAAAATTACCGTTCCCTCCCTATAATGTCCTTCATCAATCGCTTTGGCAACATAGTTGTTTGTCGAATCGAGCTCATCAAATACTTCGATGGAATGTCCAATTTCGACCATAAGTGTGGTGCAGTTTAAAAGAATTTAGAAAGCGTGAAAATGCGTAATTTTGCTGAATTCACTAAATATGATGAATGACAGATAAAAAGAAACAAGCCCCGCAACTTCTGGCGAATGCCGTGATAAAAGGAATGCAAGAAGTAAAGGGTTTGGAAATTTGCTCCATCGATTTGAGAAAACTACCCAATGCTGTGTGTGACTTTTTCATCATCTGTCACGGTACATCCGACACACACGTTGAAGCCCTATCAAGATCAGTAGACAGAATTGTAAACCAACTAACTGGTCAGGACCCCAAACACAAGGAGGGTACTGCCAAAGCAGAATGGATACTTATAGATTATTTTGATGTGGTAGTACACATCTTCAGAGAACCAGCAAGGAGGTTTTACAACCTTGAAAAACTTTGGGCCGATGCAGATGTTAAAGAAATCGATTACCAATTACAGGACTAAACAAGCACATGGCTGACAAGAAAGACAAACAATTCAAAAACCTGAAGGAAAAACTTACTCCAGGCAATCAGGGTGGTGAAAACGGCCCCAAGAGACCTTTTAACTTCTATTGGATTTACGCCATCATAGGCGTAGTGCTTATTTCGCTGAATCTCTTCAACTGGAATGGAAGCATGTCCAGTATTAACCTTTCCGAATTTGAGAAAATGGTTACCAGTGGTGAGGTGGAGCGCGTGGTGGTGTACAATAAGCAATTGGCGGAAGTGTATATAAAGAAAGAAGCACTGAGCAATGAAGAACATCAGAAACGCATTAAATCACCCGTGCTCACAGGTGCTCAAAACACAGGCCCTCACTATAGGTTTGACGTAGGTCCTGCGGACAGTTTTCAAGAGAAACTAGACCGCTGGAGCCGCGAGTACGATCTTGAGTACGATTATAAAACCCGCAGCGAGTGGGGCAAAGAACTCTTTACATGGATCCTTTTCATAGGCATCATGATCGCTGTGTGGATGTTCGTAATGCGCCGCATTAGCGGTGGTGCCGGCGCTGGTGGACAGATTTTCAACATTGGAAAATCCAAGGCCCAACTCTTTGATAAAACCAAAGGCACCAATGTGACCTTTAACGATGTGGCGGGTCTTGAAGGAGCGAAGGAAGAAATACAGGAGATTGTAGACTTCCTCAAAAACCCAAAGAAATATACCACCCTGGGTGCCAAAATCCCCAAAGGTGCGCTGCTCGTAGGCCCTCCTGGCACAGGAAAAACCTTGCTTGCCAAAGCAGTGGCCGGCGAAGCGCAGGTACCCTTCTTCTCACTTTCGGGCTCCGACTTTGTAGAAATGTTTGTGGGCGTGGGAGCCAGCCGCGTACGCGACCTCTTCAAGCAAGCCAAAGAGAAAGCGCCTGCCATCATCTTTATTGATGAAATAGATGCCATAGGCCGTGCCCGGGGCAAAAGCGCGAGCATGGGTGCCAATGACGAAAGGGAAAACACCCTTAACCAGCTACTCACAGAGATGGACGGTTTCGGTACCAACAGCGGGGTAATTATACTGGCTGCTACCAACCGCGCCGACATTCTGGACAGGGCACTCATGAGGGCAGGCCGCTTCGACAGGCAGATATATGTGGATATGCCCGACCTCAACGAGCGAAAAGAAATATTCAAAGTTCACCTTACACCCATCAAGTACGACCCTGAAGTAGACATTGCCTTTCTGGCAAAACAAACTCCTGGCTTCAGCGGAGCTGATATTGCCAACATATGCAATGAAGCGGCACTGATCGCTGCGCGCAAGAGGAAGAAGGCAGTGACCAAAGAAGATTTCCTCGACGCCGTAGATCGCGTGATTGGTGGACTTGAGAAGAAAAATAAAATCATTACCAAACGAGAGAAAAAGGTAATAGCCTACCATGAGGCTGGGCATGCTACCGTGTCATGGTTGCTTGAACACGCCTCACCGCTTGTAAAAGTTACCATAGTGCCTCGCGGGCAATCCCTGGGTGCTGCGTGGTACCTTCCCGAAGAACGTCAGCTCAACACCAGCAACCAGATTTTGGACGAAATGTGCGCTGCTCTGGGTGGCCGTGCAGCTGAATCGGTAGCATTCAGCGAAATATCAACAGGAGCGCTTAGTGACCTCGAGAAGGTCACCAAGCAGGCGTATGCCATGGTTACCGTGTACGGGCTCAACGAAAAGGTGGGCAACATAAGCTACTATGATTCTACAGGTTCTGGCGACTATAGCTTTACCAAACCATACAGTGAGAAAACTTCAGAGCTGATAGACCAGGAAGTAAAGTTGATCATAGAAGCGCAGTACGTACGTGCCAAGAAACTACTTGCCGACAACCGCGAAAAGCTGGACAAGCTTGCGCAACAATTGCTCGAGAAAGAAGTGATTTTTAAGGAAGACCTCGAAATAATTTTTGGTGAAAGACCCTTTAAATCTGAAGAGTTGCTAATTCCTCACCCTGAGCAGGATGAAGCAGATGTGAAGAAACTTCAAAAGCAGGATGAAGCCCAGCTGGCCGCTTTGAGCGACTCCATAGCCTCAGGGAATCCCGAAGCTGAAGCCAAACCAGAAGACCTCTCCGAAAAATCCTGACAGCCATAAAAATTGATGGATAGTAACTGGATAAATGTGTACAGCTCTGCCAATTTGCAAAAAGTGGAGCTATTGAAACACATCCTTCAGGAGAATGATATTGACGCGGTGGTGATGAACAGGCAGGATTCCACCTATCCGGTGATTGGAGAAATAGAGCTGTATGTAAACCGTGACAAGGTAATACCTGCCAAAAAGATTATAGAAAATACAGACCTGTGAAAGAACTTGCGCTCCGCATATCTACCGGTCTTATATTTCTCGTGGTGGTGGTGGGCTGCATTCTCTGGAATCCCTATTCTCTCGCATCTCTCTTTTATGTTGTGGGAATACTTGGCATGCTCGAGTATTACAGCATTTGCAAAATAGGCGGAGTACATCCCCAAACCATGTTGGGGCTTATCACAGGCTCAGTACTCTACGTTACCATCGAAATGGTGAAGTTGCAGGTGTTCTCCGGGTTTATCATCAGTCTGAGCATTCCTTTTTTTATCGCGATTTTTATCTATGAGTTATACAGAAAACGCCCCGATCCCTTCAACAACATCGCCCATACCATTGTAGGTATTGTGTACGTGATGGCCCCATTTGCCCTGCTCAATGTATTTACTTTCGAAGAGATTGTAAATGAGTACCAGCCTGCCGTGGTATTGGGCTTCTTCATCTTACTTTGGCTCAATGATACCGGGGCGTATGTATTTGGGCGCCTTTTCGGCAAAAAGAAATTCTGGGAGCGCATCTCCCCCAAGAAAACCTGGGCAGGAGTGGTTGGTGGCGGTGTGGTGGCGCTGATTGGTGCGGCCATCATGACCAATTTTACCGATCAGATGGGTATTTGGCATTGGCTGGCTATGGGATTGATTATTGTGGTTTCGGCCACACTTGGTGATTTGGTAGAGTCTCTCCTCAAAAGAAGTGCAAGAGTAAAGGATTCGAGCAACCTGCTCCCCGGCCACGGCGGTATCCTGGACCGTTTCGACGGGGTGCTTTTGGCGAGCCCGGTGGTCTTCACCTACCTGATGGTTTTCGTACATTCGGCATCTTAAATCAAAGTTAATCGCATGAAATTTCACAAAGAAGGAAGGGTTATCATTTCAGTCACTTTGGCCATTCTTGCGGCATGTGTAATAGCGGCTTATTTGGGTGGTGGCAATCCCGGACTTTGGATCACCTTGCCTGTTGCACTTGTTCTTCTGGTGCTGGTAATGCAATTTTTCCGCGTGCCTGCAAGAAAAGTTACTGTGGATGATGAACTGGTATTGTGCCCATGTGATGGAAAGGTAGTGGTGATCGAAGAAACCCATGAAGATGAATACTTCAAAAACCGGCGCATACAGGTTTCAATATTTATGTCGCCCCTCAATGTGCACATCAACTGGTATCCACTGAGCGGAATTGTGAGGTACTTCAAGTATCACCCCGGCAAGTACCTTGTGGCATGGCACCCAAAATCAAGTTCTGAGAATGAGCGCACCACTGTGGTGGTTGAACATCCTTCGGGAGCTTCAGTACTTTTCAGACAAATAGCAGGGGCGGTGGCAAGGAGAATTATTTGCTATGCAAAGGAGGGTGAAGTGGCAAAGCAGGGGGCCGAGTTTGGTTTTATAAAATTCGGATCGAGGGTGGATGTGTTCTTGCCCTTGGGAAGTGAAATGCTTGTAAAGCTTGGTGATGTGGTGCAAGGGTCCGTAACTGCCCTCTCAAAGCTGCCTATAAAAAAGCTCTGAGTTCATTCAAATCGTTTATTTCGCGTGTTACCTGCTCAGTGTGCGGAGCGCGTGAAGGGTTGAAGTACACATGGTCCATCCACACTGCACGGGCGCCTGCCATGTCGGCTTCCAAATCATCGCCCACCATAATGGCCTCGTGTGCCTTGGTGCCTGCGAGATGTAGTGCAAGCTGAAAAACTTCGGGACTCGGCTTTCTGGCGGCTGCCCGCTCACTGGTTACCACATTGGTGAAATAAGGTGACAATCCACTGTTCGACAGTTTGATGTGCTGCACCTCTTCGAATCCATTGGTGATGATGTGAAGTTTGTATTTGCCGGCAAGGTAATCAAGTATTTCAATGGTATTTGGGAACAGGGCAGTCTTTTTGGGGCTCAGGTCCACGTACGCATCACCCATTCGCACACCCAGTACTTGATCGAATATTCCAAAATGCTCAAGTGCTTTCGCAAAACGCAGCACCCTCAAAGTCTTCTTGTTCAAATTGCCCATCCTGTATGCCTTCCATAGCATCTCGTTGATCTGCTGGTACACCTTGATAAACTCTTCTACAGGAATGCGTTCGGCCAAACCATTTACCCCGCATATGTCCCTGAGCGCCTCACGGGAATTCTCATCGAAATCCCATAGGGTGCGGTCCAAATCGAAGAATATGTGTCGGTACGTCCTCATGCACCCACAAGATTGGCTTTTATCAATACGCTAAAGGCAGTGAGACCCAGAGACCAGAGCGCAATACTCACAAAGAGAACAGGAACAACATAGGGATTGCCCTGGTAAAACCGCGCGGCCAGAACAGCTCCAATAGGTATGCTCAACAAAAATGGTGTGAGCAGCGCGAGGCCTATCAGGCCAAAATTGAGTTTCACGTTTACGATCATTCGATTTCTTCTGGTGAATACTTTTTTCGCTGCGGCGTTATTTCCAAATTTTTGGAGCATGGCCGAAATTTTCATCATGGCCCAGCCGCCCGCATAATAGAAAAAAAGCACCCCACACATACCGCCGACGGTGGTAATAAAAACCGTTTCCAGAAAAGTGAAACCCGCAGCTACTGAAGCCCCGGGTGCGAAGAAAAACTTCACCGAGCTGAGTAAAAAAATACCAAATGCAGCCGCTAATTCTGTGGCGTCCATGAAAATCACTGTTTCTTTCCGTATGCCAGATCACCGGCATCACCAAGGCCGGGAACGATGTACGCCTGGGCCGTGAGTTCATCATCAACGGCACCTACCCAGACTGTAGTATTCTCAGGCAAATTTTTGCGTACAAATGCAATCCCCTCTTCGCTGGCAAGCAGCGCGACCACATGGATGTGAAGCGGGGTTCCATTGGCCATCAAAGCCTTGTACACCAGCACCATGCTCTGTCCTGTGGCCAGCATAGGGTCTGCAATAACCAAATGCTTGCCGGTAAGCACCGGACAACTCATGTACTCCACTTTTACCTTGAATTCATCATCATTCTTGCTGTGCTTGCGGTATGCCGATACGAACGCGCTCTCTGCCTGATCAAAATAATTGAGCATACCCTGGTGGAAGGGCAACCCTGCTCTGAGGATGGTGGCAAGTATGGGAAAAGATTCAGGCAGTCGCATGGATGCAACACCCAGGGGTGTAATCACATCTTCGGTTTTATAGTCCAGACTTTTGCTGAGTTCGTAGGCAAATATTTCGCCCATGCGCTCCATGTTTCGCCTGAAACGGGCCCTGTCTTTCTGAATGTTCTCATCCCGAATTTCACGAAGAAATTGATTGAAAATTGAATTGTTGCGCCCTAGCTCGTGAATCATGTGGTGTTCAGGTTTGGGATAAAGATACAGGTTTAGAGAATTTGCCCTGCAAAGTTGGCAAACGTTATGTAAACCTCCCTCCACCCCTTCCACTCTTCGCGATCGCTAAGGCTGTGGTTGTGCCATACAGTAACAAAATTACCGCCGGTAGGTAGTGCATTGTTCCAAAGATCTTTGAGCTTCGACAAAGCTTCTTCGGGACTGAGTTTCATATAGTGCTTCAGCGCGCTGTCCATTGCTATGAGTGGGTGCAATTCAAGGTGTGTGCAGGCTTCAGCATGCAGGTCGTAGAATAAGTGCGGATAGGCAGTTCCCGAGCGATACCCCACAGCGTCTGCATAGCCCATGCTGTAGTCGCGGAGTATGCCTGCAGCAGCCAATTGCTTAAAAGTTTCCGGAAGGCTAAATTTTAGAAAATGCTGTCTGCTCTCCACCACTTCCCTGCCCAAGGTTTCGGAGAGGAGCGCGACCTCCCGGCGCAACACTTCTTCTCCTTGGTGCGACGCATACGAAGGGTGAATGCCCACCCTGCCCTTTTCATCGAGCAAGGCAACAAGCTTTCGCATGGCAATGCTCTTTAACTTTAGGTTGATGTCGTAACCCGATCGCTTGCCGCAAAGAATGAAGAAAAGAACTTCTTTCGCCTGATGCCCGGCATCGGTGAAAATCGCATACGTATCGTAGGGGTCCTCGTTCAGGCCGCAGAACACGCACATTCTCTCCCTGGTTCTGCCCCAATGCTTGCCCAGCAAATCCTTGCCTATGGCCCCAAAGCTCCGCTTCAGGCCCCTGCCACGGTATGCGTAAGCAATATCCACATCCATGGTATTGATCCAACGAAGGTTTCGATGGGCTGCCTTGCGCAACATGCCACAATTCACCAGTATTTTTTCGAAAGCGAGAAGCCACTCATCTAACAGGGGCCTTTCGAGATAAGGCTTCAGAATGGATTGAGAAGAAATAAACCTGCCGTGGGTATCGCGCTCCTCGGTGGCATATTCTTCCTGCCGGCTGAGGCAATAGAACACTGCCGCGAAAATATCGAAAGGCATATCGGGGCTGCCCTCTTGTGGAAAGAGTACGGGCAGGTCGTTCCAGAGCGCCCAATTGGGAAGGGATATTTGCGCCCCAATTTCCTCCAAGAGACCACAGGCAGGCACAGTAAGCGATGGCTGTTGAGCGGGCGCGGATGCTTCACATCCGTAATAGATAACTCCATTGTCGGGATTGTTTTCATCATCCACCTCGCCAATGCGGTACGCCACACCGAGAAAAGTTCCGAATACGAAGTCAAGTACGTAACGTAACCGTGGTGTGGCTGTAGCGGTGCTTATGCGGACCATCTCAAAGGTGCTTCAGGAGTAAATCGCAAATTTTTGTAGCTGCATCTCCATCGCCATAGGGCGCAGCGCTCAGGGTTCCTTTAAAACCGCGTTGGGCTTCAACGGCATCCTTCAGTTCAGCGGTTCGGTTGCCAATGAGGCGCACAAAACCTTGCTGTACCAATTCCACCCACTCTGTTTCTTCCCTGAGCACCACAGATGGGGTGCCGAAGTACGCGGCTTCCTTCTGCAAACCACCGCTGTCGGTAATGACCACCGAAGCATTTTTGGCACACCAGAGAATATCACGGTAGCCGAGTGGTTCCACAATGCGCACTCCGGTTGGGGCGTACACAGCATCGAGTACCTCTGTGCTGCTTCCCAGCAGGTGACGGGTGCGCGGGTGCATGGGGAAAATGATGCTTTCGCCAAAGGATGCAGCCACGCGGCAGAGTGTGTTGAGCAGTGCTTCTACGCTCGCCTTGTCGGCAGTATTTGATGCGCGGTGCAAGGTGGCCAGCATGTATCTTTTTGCCGAAAGGTGAATGCCCTGAACCCTTCGCTCCTGCTCAGCACCGGAGGTGTAGTGCAAGGCATTGTCGTACATCACATCGCCCACATTGGCCACAAGGGGGTGGTTTATATGCGGGGGTTTTTCGCTTTCGCGGAAGCCTTCATTGCGCAAGTTCTGCACTGCGGTAGCGGTGGGGCAGAGCAGAAAAGTAGATGCATGGTCGCTGAGTACACGGTTTAGCTCTTCGGGCATGGTTTTATCGAAGCTGCGCATACCGGCCTCTACGTGCGCCACGGGAATGTGCATTTTGGCCGCAGCCAGCGCAGCAGCCACGGTACTGTTGGTATCTCCATAAATAAGTACACAGTCGGGATTCTCCACTTCAAAGGTTTGCTCGAGGGCTGCCAGCATGGTGGCTGTCTGCGCACCGTGGCTGCCGGAGCCGGCTTCCAGATTGTAGAGCGGTTGTGAGATACCGAGTTCGGTAAAAAACTGTCCGCTCATGGCCGCATCGTAATGCTGACCGGTGTGGACAATGATTTCGGTGATGTGATTTTTATATTTCCCGGCCGCAGCCCTTGCTATGGCAGCGGCTTTAATAATTTGGGGTCGGGCACCCACTACGGTAATAATTTTCAGCATACTTTTTTCATATCAGGCCCTCATCGGCAAAGCTGAAGTAGCCCTGGTCGGTAAAGATAATATGATCGTACACTTTTATATCGAGCAGCTGTCCGGCTGCCTTCAGTTTCCTGGTGAGTTCAAGGTCTGCATCGCTGGGCTTCAGGTTGCCGCTGGGGTGGTTGTGGCAGAGTATCACGCCGGATGCGAGTTGCTCAATGGCATGTTTGAATATAAGGCGTGCGTCCACCACTGTGCCCGATATACCTCCCCGGCTTATGCATACCTTTTCCTTCACCTGGTTGGATCGGCTGAGTATGAGAATCCAGAATTCCTCATGGTCGAGGTCAGCGAGTTTTGAGTTCAGTAGTTCATAGGCATCCCGGCTTGAAGAGATTTTCGGCTTCACTCCCACTTCTTCTTCGCGGCGGCGGCGGCCCAATTCCAGTGCAGCTACAATGCTGATGGCTTTGGCTTCACCAATGCCTTTGAATTTGCAAAGATCGGCCACTTGCAGTCGGGCTAGATCGTTCAGGCGGTTGCCGGTGCTGGAGAGGATGTGCTTTGCCAGATCCACAGCGCTGAGTTCACGGGAGCCCGAGCCTAAAAGTATGGCTATAAGCTCAGCATCACTCAGTGCGCTGCGCCCTTTGAGCAGCAGCTTCTCCCGGGGACGGTCGTCTTCGGCCCAGGTTTTGATTCCGGTGGATTCGGGGAGGGGTTTCATGCCAGATCGGGATTTAGAGCTAAAAATATGTGCGGCAGTGCAGAGTTAAGATTTTTCCGCTACATTTCATGGTCGAACCACTATTGATTTGTGGTGAACGCAGCAACAGATAACCTATGAACAAAAAAAACTCAGACCAGATATGAATTTATTGGACCGAGCTAAAGGTGTCTCTCTCACCATATTCCTGGCGATATACTCTTTTGGTATTTCGAACGCCCAGGATTTTGATTGGTTTTCGACCGGAAGCACGTGGACCTATGTTTACCAGCCCGTATTCGGACCTGATCTTTATCAGAGTGTACTAAGCATTACAGAGCAGACCCAACTGAATGGAATTGATTGCTCGAAGATGGAGACAGAAACATCAGGTGATGGCGTTTTATTCGAGTGTATGCCATTTGCCCCTGCTTTCTACTTTCTACAGCGCAATGATTCCGTTTTTTTTGCTTCCGATATGCATCCCTACTTCCGGCTGGGTATCGATTTCAATGCTGAAGTCGGGCAACATTGGTTTATTCTGGTGGATGGCCTGAATGGCCTTGATTCCATTCACGCGGAGGTCATCGCGCGTGAACAGGTTGTAATAGAAGGAAATAATCTGGTGCAGCTATCGATCAACCTGAGCAATGCCAATCCTGATGAAGGTATATTGGAGTTTCAGAATCCTGTAATCGCAATTGAAAAGATTGGGGCTATCAATTTCTTTTTTATGCCTTTCGGAAAATATGCGGCTTGCGATGTTACAACTTCTGAACAATTGCAATGCTTCTCTTCCGATGGATTTCAATATGTTGCTCCTGGCTTTGCTTCTTGCACAGTAGGCCTTGGGTCCATTGCTCATTCAAGTAACGAACTTCGGCTCTACCCCAATCCAACATCCACGATGTTAACTCTCCACCTCCCGGGCCATGCCCTCACCCATGCCACTCTGCAAGACATGCAGGGCCGCGAGGTGCTCTCCGTGCCTTTGTCGCCAGGTGAACCTCTGGTAGACGTGCGCCATTTGCCGAAAGGCATGTACCTGCTCAGGGCTACTGAAACGGGAGGTGGGGTGTTTATGAGGAAACTTGTGGTGGAATAATTGATGAACTGGTAGAAATACCCACCTCAGAAAAAATGCACACCCCAAAAATCCCCATAACAAAAAAACCCACTGCAACTGCAATGGGTTTTTGAATATATGGATGTAGGTGCCTTAGGCGCCTATAGCGTGTACGTGTCGTGTAAGCTTTGACTTCAGGTTGCTCGCCTTGTTTTTGTGGATGATGTTCTTCTTGGCGAGTTTGTCCAACATGCTGATTACGCTCTTCAGAAGTACATCGGCTTCTTTGCGATCGGTCAGGCTGCGCAGGCGCTTCAGTGCGTTGCGGGTAGTTTTATGCTGGTAGCGGTTTATCACCCGGCGGGCGTTGTTCGCTCTGATTCTCTTAAGGGCTGATTTGTGGTTTGCCATAGTGTCTTAAATGCTGTATTCCAAAAATGGAGTGCAAATATAGGAATCTTTTCTTTTCGCGAAACAATTTTTTCAATTGGAGTATCAGGCCACATTCTAGACCAAAGCTAAGTGCGATCTACCATCAACTCTCCACAGCATACACCAGTACGGGCTGTCGCCTGTTTTTCATTTCTATTTCGCCCATTGGGGTACACATAAACGATTCCTTCACCTGTTGGAAGATGGTGTCTGAAATGAGAATCTGTCCCTTTGCTGCTGCGGCTTGCAGGCGGGAGGCCACGTTTACCGGATCGCCGATGACCGTGTAGTCGAGGCGGCGCAGTGCTGCAGAGCCTATGTTGCCCCACACCATCTCACCGCTGTTTACTCCTATGGATACTTCCGGCTTGAAGCGGGATTCTCCTATGCCGAGGTCGGCGGCTTTTATGGCTTCGCGAATGGCCAGGCAGGCATCTAGCGCCCTGTCTGTATGAAAATCGCCTTTGAAGGTGGCCATTACGGCATCGCCAAGAAATTTATCTACGGTGCCATCCTGTGCTATGATTTCCTTTACGATGATGTCGAAATAGGCGTTGAGCATGCACACCACTTTGTCGGCAGGCTCGGTTTCGCTTATGGCGGTAAAACCGCAAATGTCAATAAAGGCAACGCTGCCTTCCACGGTTTCATTCTCAAAAAAGGATGTTTCGGCCCCTTTCCCACCCATAAAGTTGAGCACCGTTTCGTCCACGTACATGCGCAGGATGTTGTTTTCTTTTACGGCTTGCAGGGTTCGTTTGATGGCTGCTACATGCTCAATGGTTTTTTCGATGGTAATTTCCAGGTCTTTGAAATCTATGGGTTTGGTGATGAAGTCGAAGGCACCCCGGTTCATGGCGGTGCGTATATTCTCCATATCGCCGTATGCCGATACGATTACCGATTTGAGCAGGGAGTGCTGCTCATGCAGTTTGGTGAGCAGGGTGAGGCCATCCATCTCGGGCATGTTGATGTCGCTGAGCACCAGGTCCACATCGCTGTGTTCTATCAATTGCTCCAGCGCGTGCCTGCCATTTTCGGCAAAGATGAAATCGTATTCATTCTGCCTGATCTTTTGGCGAAAGCGCTGTTTGATCAGCACCTTCAAATCTTCTTCATCGTCTACAACGAGTATCTTGGTCATGCGGTGGGCAATTTAGCCTTTAAGTTCTGCAATTTCCTTTTTCAGGGAATTAAAGTCAATGGGTTTGGTAAAAAATTCCTTTGCGCCGGAGCCAATGGCCTGCTTGTAATTTTCTGCATCGCCGTATGCGGATATCATACTCACATTGATCTTTGGGAAGCGTGATTTTACTTTTTCCAGCAGCTCAAGCCCGTTCATTCCGGGCATATTGATGTCGGAGAAAACGTACATCACTTCGGGTGGATCGGCTTCTTCGAGCAATGCCAGGGCTTCATCGCCAGAGAAGGCAAAGACCATTTCTACCTCATGGCTTTTTATTTCTTTTCTAAACTTTTGCCTGAAGAGCATTTCCATGTCTCTTTCATCGTCTACAATCAATATTTTCATACTGTCCTGGATTGTTTTAAAGGTAGGGTTATGATAAAATGGGTGCTTTCCCCTGCCTTGGTTTCAATGTTTATTGTACCCCCATGCGCTTTCACAATGTCGTGGGTAATGCTGAGACCAAGGCCCGTGCCTTCTGTTCCTTTCTTTGTGGTGAAGAAGGGTTGGAATATTTTGTCTTTTATTTCCTCAGTGATGCCCGGTCCGTTGTCTTTAATAGAAATCCTCACCTGCTCTTTTTCAAGCGCTGTAGAAACCGATAATTTTGGCAGGTAATCCCCTTCCCCATCAACTTCCCGGCTCTTTGTACTTTGTACTTCGTACATTTTCAGTTTCTCCCGCATGGCATCGAAGGCATTCTTGCAAAGGTTGAGCAGCACCCTGCTGAAATCTTCGGTGTTGAGCGAGACGGGTGGAAGGTGCGGATCGAGCTTTAGGTCGATCTTGCAGTTGATGGCCGTTTTGCCCGCGCGCATTCCGTGAAAAGCCAGGTTTACATATTCGCTGATAAGTTCGTTGAGGTTGGCAGGTTCCATAATGCCTGTGCCACCGCGTGAGTGCATAAGCATGGATTTTACGATGTTGTCTGCCCGGGTACCGTGCTGGTGTATTTTCTTCAGATTGGACTCCAGCTCATTGAGCAGGTCGCCCATGTCGGTGGTGTGGTCAGAGGCCGGTATTTTCGACATCTCGGTGCGCATCTCCTCCACATATTCCAGACTCAATTCTGCGAAATTGTTCACGAAATTCATGGGATTTTTGATCTCATGTGCAATGCCGGCGGCAAGTTGCCCCAGGCTGGCGAGCTTCTCCTGCACTATGAGTTGTTCTTGTGTGGAGCGCAACTTCTCCAGCGACGCGCGCAACTCGGCAGTGCGCTCCCGTACTTCCTGCTCCAGTTTTTCAGTTTTTTGCCGATTGTCCTTCACGTGAAAGGTATCATTCTCGCTCATGATCGGTGCGGAGCCGTGCCAATGAACCACCTTGTAAGCACCGTCTAAAAGTGTTACGCAAGTAGACAACCGGAGGCTGAACTTGAGCTGGTAGTCATCGGACTTTATATCGAGCAACACTTCACTAACAAATATTCCGGTGGCCCCCTCATTCAAAATTCGTTCGAATACAGGCACGTGGTCGAAGGTGATTTGCGATTTGGCCATCTCATCCACCTGCCGGTCAATCAACTCAAAAAACTCCTTGCGGTTGGTTATTTTCTCATCGATGGTAGAGCCATAACCCATAATGTCATCCGGGATCAAACCTTCTCCTTCCTCCCGTTTAATTTCATTGAGGCAAAGCCTCACGAACCGCATATTGGCATCGCGGAGCAAGCGGGTTTTTTCTTGCAGGGTGCTTTCAGGCATACATGGTTATTTGGGTCATGAGGGGATTGGGCGCGTGAATATCCGAATAAATCGATAGAAAATACATAGATAGGACACTTACTTGCGTGGGATAAACCTGGGTTGCTAAGGCTGGGCTCTGCTTATATCTTCAGCCCATGATTGTACAAGCTTTACGGTTTGTTTATATAAGATTGCCCCCATGATTAAAGTATTCTTTTGCTTTTATCACTTACATTTTAAGGGAAGCAACTCATTCGAAGTGAAACGCTTACGGACCGGAAAAGCAGCAGTATAAATTACTACCGCACAGGCAAAATTATTGATTAACTTGCGTTCAATAGTTTAAAAAAAAATCAACCACTTTTATGGGTCAAATGGTACATTCAACCGGGATATTGATATCCCGATATGCGTTCGTTCTAGTTCTGATCCTGCAAGGAACTACCATCATGGCCCAATGTTGTGATTATAAATTGACCATGCATGACAGTTATGGTGACGGATGGAATGGTGCCGCGGTAGAAGTGTTCGTCAACGGCATTTCGGTTGGTGCTTACAGCGCAGTCAATGATGGAAATACCGTGATTGTTACGGTTTGCAATGAGGACGTTTTGAGTTTAACTTATTCTTCCGGTGACTATGAAAACGAAAATTCATATTACCTGCAGGATGCTTCCTGGAATGTACTTTTTCAGGATGGTCCGACTCCTACCGTGGGAAATGTTTATTCAGGAATTGTGGTCTGTGTGGCGACGTGCTGCAATTATAAACTAACCATGCAAGATTCATATGGTGACGGATGGAATGGAGCAATGTTGGATGTGCTGGTCAATGGTATTTCTATAGGAACATATAGCGCAAGCAATTTGGGTAGTGTTGTTGACATTTCTGTCTGTAACAATGATGTTTTGAGTTTAACCTACACTTCTGGTGAATTTGAGTCTGATAATTCTTATTTCTTGCAAGATGCCTCATTAAATATACTTTTTCAGGATGGTCCTTCTCCGGCTGTGGGCGATGTTTATTCAGGAATTGTAAACTGCGATGCACCTGTGCTTGAAGGCCGTCATCCATGCGTAGCAATTCCATTAGATTCTTTTGATTGTAATTCAACCGACAACACTGGCTACCCCGGATCGACCTACACACCAAATTGCTCTTGGTTTCAAAGTGGTGATATTTGGTATGTAATTGAAATTCCTGCATCGGGGAGTTTGACCATCGAAACGCTGGCCGGAAGCATCAACGATACAGGTGTTGCTGCCTGGATCGGAAGTGACTGTACATCACTGAGCATCGTGGGTTGTGATGATGATACGGGCGATGGCTATTTATCATTCCTGCCTGTTTATGACCTCACACCTGGTGACCTGTTGTACATACAGGCATGGAAGTGGGGAGGTGGCGGAGGCTCATTTGAAATTTGTTTAACGCCTTTGGAAACCGTTTCCCTCGAAGGTTCCGAATTGCCAATAGTTGAGATCCATACCCTGGGACAGACAATTATAGAAAATACAAAGATTGACTGTTTGATGGACATTACATACAACGGTCCGGGAAACCTTACCTATGTGGATGATTCCCCTAATGTGTACAGCGGAAATATCGGAATAGAGATCCGCGGATTGACTTCGGCAAGCTACCCGCAAAAGCCATACACCGTTGAAACACGCGATGCATTGGGCGAAAATAACAACGTTCCGATTTTGGGAATGCCTGCCGAAAATGATTGGGTATTAATTTCTAATTACAATGATCGTTCATTGGTTAAAAACCTTCTGGCTTACAAGATTTTTGGTGAAATGGGCAATTACAGTCCGCGCGCCCAGCTGTGCGAAGTACTTTTAGATGGCTCATACAAAGGCATATACATGATCGGAGAAAAAATTAAACGCGATAACAACCGCGTGAATATTGCCACATTAAATCCCGATGAATTGACTGGAGATGATGTAACCGGAGGCTACATTCTACAGCAAAACCAATGGAATGAAACCAATAGTTTTCAATCAAATTATTCGCCCATTGACCATCCGGATTTCGATGTTCATTTTGTTTACGAATCTCCAAATGCAGCAGATATTCAGCCCGAACAGAAAGTCTATATAGCCTCTTTCGTCGATTCGCTAGAAACTGCGCTTTACAGCGAGAATTTCGATGATCCCGAGACAGGATACAGACGGTATATGGATGTTAAATCATTCATTGATTATTTTATTGTAAACGAATTGGCCAGAAATCAAGACGGTTTTAAAAAGAGTGTATTTTATCACAAAGACAAGTTTTCAAATGGCGGCAAACTGAATGCAGGTCCTGTTTGGGACTTTGACTGGGCCTGGAAAAACCTTGAAACCTGTACTATTTTTCAGCAAACGGATGGTAGCGGTTGGGCACATGAAGTAAATGATTGTTTTACAGATATATATTCAACAGGCTGGTACATACGCATGCTGCAAGACAGCACTTTTAGCAATGAACTACGCTGCACTTATGATGCATACAGACAAACGGTTCTGAACACTACTTATTTGTTTTCATACATAGACAGCATGGGCATTTTGGTTCAGAATGCGCAAGAAAGACATTTTCAGAAATGGCCACTTTTGGGTGTTAGCGGTCCGGCCCCGGATTTCGGCCCACTGGCAGAAACATATTACGCTGAATTAGATTCACTCAAAAGTTGGATTGGCAAAAGATTACAATGGTTGGACGAAAATATTGAAGGACTCTGTACGCCGGTAATAGTGGGTGTTTCTGAAGCCAATTTGTCTGGCTCACTTAAGTGCTACCCAAATCCGGCAAATGACTTTTTTACAGTTGAATATTATTTAACTTCAGCCAGTAACGTCTCTTTAAGATTGTTTAATTCTATGGGGCAGCAGGTGCTGCAAACATCAAGAGGAATGCAAAGCCCCCGGAAGTATGCACTTAGACTCGAAACTGAAATGCTCACTCCTGGGTTTTATATTTTAAAATTTGAAAGTGGAGACGTTGTAGTAGCTGAGAAAATAGTGCTTTCTCGGTAGGTGTTTTTGGTTTTGATGTTGGTTGTCATTTCACGGTGCTCCTTGTCTTCTCAAATTATCATCATTTTGAGCTTATACCGAAGTCTGTCGAACCGGCAAGCCTGAGATTGGTTGGGCATTTAAAAGAAATTTCCCGAAGGCCAACACAAATTTTTATCAATTGTGCAGGCTTTTATTTTACCCCAACACCTGCTATTTCTCTTTCACAATTTTGAGTTCAGATTGCTATTTGGACCTGCACCAAATATATTGGAACAAAAAAAACTTTGCAGGAAGCAGCCCTATGAGATTGTAACAACCTCGCAATTTATACTGCTTTTTATTGCCGCCTCAATAATTTGCATCACGCGTATACCTTCATCGGCCGTAACAGGTTCTGTCATATTCATACGGATAGCCTTGTAAACCCCTTCATAAAACCAATGGTAATTTCCCGGTAAAGTTGGAACGGTTTTGCGAACTATTATACCATCTATTGAGGTGTGCAATATTCCCGAATCGCTTTCTGATTCTGTGCCCCAGTCTACCAGATTTGGTTTGATGCCTGCTCTGATTGCGGCATCCTGCACATCGGCGCGCGGTTTAAAAAAGCTCCCCCTACGTCCCTGCATGACATAGGCAGGCAATACTTCTCTATTGAAATTACCTGCGTGCAATTTTACCCTGCTTCCGGGGTAGTAGAGTATGATTTCAATTTGATCATCCACCACAGAATTTTCACGCACTATACGAATATCAGCAAATACAGCCTCAGGGTATCCGAATAGCACAATAGCCTGATCAATAAGGTGAGACCCCAAATCCTTTAAAATTCCGGCACCGGCATTCTGGCTTTCTTTCCAATCTTTCGCGCTAATGTTTGGATTGTACCGGTCAAACCTTATTTCAGCTTCTACAATTTCCCCACACAGGTGTTTGCCTACAACATCTTTCACAGTCAGAAAATCACTGTCCCACCTGCGGTTGTGAAATACGCTGAGTTTCAAGCCTTGTGCAACAGCAATCTTTCTCAGGGTAACAGCTTCTTGTACAGTTGTTGTAAATGCCTTTTCTACAATAACGTGGATGCCGCTTTCAAGTATTCTTTTTGCATAGTGAAAATGGGTATCTACAGGTGTATTCACAACCACAAGTTCCACGTCATCAGCGAGCAATTCATCGAGAGAATTGTAGGTATTTACAAGCGGATAGTCATTCTGAATATTCTTTTTGCTGCGCTCCCAGGCGCCGGACAGCACGAAGCCCGGATGAAAGTCTATGAATGGTGCGTGAAAAATTTTGCCCGACATTCCATAGGAAAGAAGCGCAGTCCTGATTTCTTTCATCAAGTGAGATTACCCATTTTCGGGCGAATTTTTAATTGCGCCTAGTGATTGATATCAGAGGCTATTGAAATTTATCTGATTCAATAATACAACAAGAATAATGAAGTTTCGTGATCTTGAAAAGCTTTTCGATGCGGTCACCGAGATCTATACCGAACACAGGTTGGATTTGAGCGGAAGCAATTTACCGAATGGGGTGTATTTTTTCAGGCTTACTACAGGGTCAGATGTGCAAGTTCAGAAGTGGGTTATGTCCAGGTAATAACTGCATGAAGCATTACATCCGTTATTCCAGAAAAATGGACAGGGTGGCACTCGTTTTTTCTATTTTAAAGATAAGCTTGGTTCAGAAATAAATATTGGTATTATCCTGAAGAAAGTACCGCTGCATTGCAAATGTAGAAGAGCCGCTTATATAGAAAGGTAAAATCTTTACTAACCAACAGATAATAGAGTTAGACCATCTGGTAGAGATTTTGATTGTACAATGCTGAGAATTATTTCGAATAGACCATGTCTTAAAATTATACAGACTGACTTTATTTTGGAAATTTTATTTTGATGAAAAGATTGTTGTTCTTTTCCACTTAAGGTTCAGTGGTACGAGTTATTTTGAAATTTTACCAAGAGATAGTCAAATTCCCAATAATGAAAATGATTGCTTGGAAGAAATAATTTATAGGGAAAGATGGAGTTCAAATTTAAGGTTGGGATGAAAATTGTTACGAAGGCCGAAAAAGTAAGATTTGAAAAAACGGAGTGATTAAATTACAACAAAAAGCCTCTGCGCTGCATCTGCAATGCCGCGGTATGTTCTGCTTTGAAAAGTTGCGTCAACCTAACTGGGCAAGGTAATTTGAAAGATGGTCTCCCCTGGCCGGGAGGAAATGCGCAAAATTCCACCATGCGCCTTTACGATATCGTGGGTGATGCTCAACCCCAAGCCCGTGCCTTCAGTGCCTTTCTTTGTAGTGAAAAATGGCTGAAGGATTTTGTCCTTGATGGCTTCGGGAATTCCCGGTCCATTGTCAGTGATGGAGATTTCGACCTCGTTCTCGGCTGTTCCCGACTCCGCTCCAACTCCCACATTGAGGTGCGATGAAACAGTGAGTACCGCTTTGTACTCCGGGTCAGTTTTCGTTTTTTCCCGCATGGCATCAAAGGCATTGTTGGCAAGGTTAAGTATTACCCTGCTAAAGTCTTCACCAATCAAATTCACCTGTCCAAGGTTTTGATCGAGATCGAAATCGAGTTTTACGTTGATGGGATTCTTGGCAGCCCTCATGCCGTGGAAAGCCAGATTTACAAACTCAGTGATCAGGGCGTTCAAATCAGTAGGTTCCATCTTACCACTACCACCGCGGCTATGCTGGAGCATGGATTTTACGATTCCGTCAGCGCGGGTGCCATGTTGATGTATTTTGGTGAGATTGGATTTCACATCGCCAAGAATTTCTCCAAGTTCTCTGGCTGTGCCTTTCTCAAAGGGCTTACCCAAAAGCTCCATTACCTCATCAATCAGCTCCATGCTAAGCTCTGAGAAATTGTTGACGAAATTGAGCGGATTTTTGATCTCGTGGGCGATGCCGGCCGTGAGTTGCCCTAGTGACGCCAATTTTTCCTGCTGAATGAGTTGGGTTTGGGTAGCCCGCAACTCGGTGAGCGCAATTTCGAGGCGGTCGCGTTCTTCGCGGATCATCAGGGCCTGGTGCTCCGCCGATTTCAGGTCTTCAAAACGCTTGTAAGCCAGATCGAAAACACCCGCAAAGCGAACCAACGTGTCCACCGCATCTTTAGGCGGATCGGGTACCACGCCGGGCAGGCTGTAGCCAATCTCGCCATGGGTGGTGCGCGCCATTACGAAGGTGAGTCCGCCGATGTGGCGGATGTCATCGAGTGTGGGAGCCTGTGGATCGACCTGCTCGAAATCGCCGAGGGTAATCATTTTCTCCACGTAGTCCATGGCGGTGTCGATGTCCATTGCCAAAACATGAACGGGTTCTTCGCTTTTTTCCCAATTGGCCACAGTGGTTATATCTCCATGGATATGCCGCGGCAAGGTCATCACCATACCGATCTTCGTTCCATCGCCCGAAGTCATAGCCTTGGCGTAGGTTTCGGGCAGCCAGCGCATGTGCCAGAAGTAGTGGGCTTCGTGGCCCAGCTTCACAAATTCAGTGCGCATGGTTACCACGATATCGAGCAAATCTGATGATTCCTGCATGGATGCTACCAGACCCCGGATGCGCTCCAGAGAGAGTTCGATGCGCGCTTCACGCGCCTGCCCTTCGGCATTTTGCAAATCGCGAAACCGGGTGTAGGCAAATGAAAAAACCGAAGTGGCTCGTTTCAACAGGTCCCAACTCTCGCCTGATATTTCACCGGGCGAAGCAGCTCCGATATACCCGTTGGAAAATTTATATAAATGGTAGGTGCGTTCGGGAATGGTTGCTCCATAAAAACCTTCCGGGGTAAAGACATTTGACTTTTCTCCGCAGTAGCGTATCCATTCCACCCGCTGCGCACCCTGCATCAGGATGGACGTGCGCTCAGCTTTTGAGCGGTAGAAGTCCTTCATTTCTCTGCCCACCCAGGTGTCCTGTAGGCTTAGAGTCATCTGGTCAGTTACTGCCTTTCCGGAAGGGCTGTCTTTGATGGTAAACCAGCATTGGGTATTTCCACTGTTTTCATCGTGGATGTATATCGAACTCGTTTCCAATTCTTCGACACCTAACGCACCCATTTCATCGCGCAGCAATTGGGCCACTTCGATGAGTTCGTCGGGGCTTTGCATGGCCAAACTTCGGGAGCGCACTTTTTCCAAAGCTGCTTCGATCTGCGATTCCCGCGCTTGTGCTTCTGCTTTTTTCAAGTCGAGAAAGCGGGTGTAAGTTTGGTCAAAAACCGTTGCAAATCGCTTGAAGATTTCCTCTTCACGGCAGGGCTCGCGGGTGATGATGACCAAATAGCCCTTGGAAAAATAGGCAGCGTGCAATTTTTGCCACTCCGGTCGTTCCATACCGGCTGCTTCCATTTCATCAAAAATGTTTTTGGCAACCGGAACTTCGATGAGCCAGTCGTAATGCTCCTGCAATTTAGCCCCATCCAGCTGAACCGTCCTGAATACATCTCCATCGAGCCAGCCTTCGTAAAGCGTGGCATGGGCATAATCGTTTACATTGGGTAAATAGAAACCGCGTGAAAAGCCATCTTCCAGACTCAGCCACCACTCATCTTCAGCACGCTCTTTTTCGCAAAGTACAAAGCCGCAAGTCCATAGATTGTGCACCAGCCCGTTCATTTCGGCAAAGAGCACATTGGCCACATCGGCCAATTCATCAGAACGCTGCATGCCCATGGTGCGGGAGCGTACTTTTTCAAGGGCGGCTTCGATCTTGGCTTCCCTAGCCTGGGCCTCTGCTTTTTGCAAATCGAGAAAGCGTGTATGAGATTGGCTAAAAACCTTGGCGAAGCGCTTTAGGATATCTGCTTCTTCGTCGTTGAACTTGTCGCGGGAATAACTAATGAGCTGGATGGCAATTTTGTTTACAAAGGCCGTCATCAAGGTGGCGATAGGGGCATTTAGAATGAACTGTTTTCGGTCTTCATTCAATTGCACAAAATCGGTTTGTGAAAACACATATCTGTAAAATTCATTCTTCTCTTCGGTTTTAAAACTCTGGTGAAAGAGTTCGGCACCGCTCGCGTAGCAGGCGTGCAGTTCACGGAGCAATTTCACATCTCCATAGGGCAGGCTCCAGCTCTCCGAGATGTCCTGGGGGTTTGAATTCATGGCTGTCCACAGCTCCATGTTTGCATAAGGGCCATGCATGGTTACGATCTGCGTGGTGTCGATAGATACTTTGAGTTCATTGAGCTGTGTAATAATGGTATTTACCACTTTTTGCAATTCGTCGCTTCTATGCATGGCCATAGAAGCGGAACGCACCCTTTCCAGGGCGGCTTCTATTTTTGCATCCCTTGCCTGCGCTTCTGCTTTTTGAAGATCGAGGAAGCGGGTATAGGTTTGGTCAAAAACTTTCGTAAACCGTTTGAAAACATCGTGTGCACCGGGAATCCTTTCGTAGGTGATGAAGAGAAGAAACCCGTAGCTGAATTTGCACAGGTGGTTGATCTGATAGGTAGGAAGCGAGAGTCCGGCTTCGGCAAGTTCATGAAAAATGGGGCCTAACTGTGGCAGTGACTTCATATGATCATAGTGGCTCTCAATGGCCTTACCACCCAGTTCCTGGGTAAAAAATGTGCGTTCACTGTGCACAAAATCGTTCCATTCATCAAAGGAATCTTCGCCGTGGTAGGGAAGCACAAATGGTTTTTGAAGCGTTCCTTCGCTGCTCATAATGCAGTTGCCGGATCTGCCGTCTTCCAGTTCAATACAGTAACCACAGCTCCAGGCGGGTATACCCAGGGATTGTACTTCCATAAACATCAGATTGGCCACTTCGGGAAGATCGTCGCTCGACTGCATTCCCATGGTTCTTGACCGAACCTTTTCAAGCGCAGTCTCTATTTTGGCTTCACGGGCCTGGGCTTCGGCTTTTTCAATATCCCGAAAGCGACTATATGTCTGGTCGAAAACCCTGGCCAACCGTTGCAGAAAGTGTATGGTTTCCTCATCGGGCATATTATCCGAAGCGAAGGAAAGAAGCCCCATAGGAACGACCGAAGAAACGATAACCCGTCGCTTTTCCATGGGGATGTGATGGCCTGAGTTGACTACCAATTCATTTCTCTTTTCGTTGTATTCTTGGAGTGAGTCGCCAGTCAGATCAATGGTGAGAATCGGGTCTTGATTTTGCCAGGCTTCTACCAATTTTGCACTTATCGAATGAAAATCATAGGGGATGGTAGTTTTAAGAATTTCTTTTTTTTCACTTCGTCGCGCCCAGATGCTAAACGCTTCTGCATCTTTCTGGAAGATGGAAATGGACAATTGATCGGGCCGCCGTCCGAATTTTTCGAATTCATCAAAGAGCTGAAGCGTAACACCTTCAATATCGGAGCTGTCGCGCATAGCATTTGATTGGCTGCGCAGCCTTTCCAATGCCGCTTCAATCTGCGCTTCTTTTGCCTGCGCTTCGGCCTTTTGCAAATCCAGAAACCGTGTATAGGTCTGTTGAAATGCCTTGCCAAAGCGCATCAGTATGGCATTCTCTTCGTCTGTGAATGGCGTGCCAGAGTAATTTTCGATGTACAGTCCCACGTTGTCGAGCAATACCGTCGATATGGTGAGCGCTGGTTTATTGTAAATGTTTTGTATTGTTTCTTCAGGCATGGTCGGCATTACCGCCATCAAATCCTTATAGAATTTGTTCTTCTCTTCAAAATCGAGCAGGTTTGCAAAGAAGTTTTCACCCCTGGATTTTGCTTCAACAAAGCTGTTCCAATGCGGAGAGTCGAAATACGGAATCGCAATCTCGGAAGGAACCCCCTGCTGATGGTCGGCCAGACAGATGCGCATATCCTCTCTTTCCTTGTAATCGAGGATGAATCCGGCGTGATCAACGGGAATTTTCAGTCCTGCAAACTGATCGTACACAACCTGAATTACTTCAGGGAGCTCTTGGCTTTTGTGCATGGCCATGCTGCGACTTCGCACTCGTTCCAGGGCGGCTTCAATTTCCAGCTCGCGGGTTTTGTGTTCGAGTTCAATGGTACGGCGCTTCACGGCAGTGCGAAGCTCTGCGTTTTCCTTGTTGATTCGTTCAATGGCCACCGTTTCATCGCCTTCTACCATTTGGTCGGGAAGGGAGCCGTGCTGCTGGAATACCTTCCAACTCTTCGGACTCTGGCGCATCAGGGTTGACAGTCTTAACTTGGAATAAAAACGCCATTCAGCGTCCACCAAAACATAGATATCGCAGAACTCGATGATCAGCACCTGATCGCCCACTGGTATTTCTTTCACCTGTCGGTGGCGCCGTTCGGCCTTTCCTACCACTTCGTGAAATTGGGCGGTAAGCAAGGCTATGCCCTCATCTTTGCCAAAGCTGATTTCGCTCTCGGAAGTGCCGATCAAAGAAAGCTCATCATCGATGGTGTCGGCAAACACTTCCAGATTTCCCGAAAGGTAGCTATCCCAGTACTTTTCATAAACCTGGCGGGCTTGCTTAATGGTCGTTGGGTCTGAATTCATACTTGATATGATTTTGGTGATCGGGTTTGGATTTTTGATTTCCTTGTCCGCCCCTCTAATAGTTCACTCATGTTGTATGGCAGCGCGCCAGTCCGCCCCTTCAGTGGTCGGGGGCCGGGGCTGCCTTGCCCAGGAAGATTGTGGAAAATATGTGGGCGGAATTTGATCATAATTTGTGCAGTCAATTCCCACGCTCGCCCCCGAGCCCTAAAGGGGAGTCAGCGCGCAGGATTTCGTTTATAATTTCAATCGTTCTATCAAGATTGACAATGACTTCTTCATTTGCAAATCTGTATTCGGTGATTCCAAGGCTAGCTATGTATGCTGTTCTTTCGGAATCTTTGTTCTTTTGTTCGGCAGTGAGATGATAGCCACCGTCTACTTCGATTGAAATACGGAGTTTGTGACAATAGAAATCGAGGACAAAATTTCCGAGTGGGTGTTGTCTTGTGAATTTAAATCCAGATGGTTTGGATTTTAAATATTCCCAAAGCTTTTGCTCAGCTCCAGTCATATTATCCCTGAGTTTTCGGGCATTTTTATAAATGATAGGATTCGCGCCATTGTGCATTCCCGATATTTTAAGCGGATCTTTTTCCATCATATCTTGTTTTGTGGGAGGTGTGCGCAAGCCCGCCTCTTTAGGGGTTGGGGGTCGCGGTGGCCCTGGGCGGGCATTTTTTGGCGGATGGTGCGGAAGAATCGGATCATTTTGTTATATCGATTTCTTGTTCAATAAATTGGATGGTCTTCTCGATTTCACTAACTGTCGCTGTACAATTGTTGCGCATACCCCTGTTATTCAAAATGGCGAGTTTCAGCCCGTTCAGAAATGCCTGGTCGTTGAGTAGCACGGCCCATTGCTGTCTCAATGAAGCCAGTTGGGCATCACTGACATCCACTTTCTTCAACACAGTGTTTGTGACCACTAAATTGTCGAAATCAAAAATGGTGAATTGATCTTTCAGGAATACTGAACGATCATAAAGATACATGTCGTATTCCCTGCGCATATGGGCCGTATGCACGTCGAGATTCTGGTACTGTTGAGCAACGTCGAGTAACATGAATTTGATGGAATCGTTGGTGATGAAGCTTAGGTTGCCCGAGCCAATCAGTTCGTCGATCGTTTTGGTGCTGGGCACGAAGGTGTTCCAGCGAAATACATTCCATGCCAGAGAGTCTAGGTACATCATCTCCGAAGTTGTCACTGGGGGCAGGCTGTTCAGTAAAAGCCATGCGGAAGATGATTTCCGTTCCTTGTCTTCAATGAATGCAGCAAGTTTGTTCAGGTCCACTGCAAAGTCGGCCTTTAAGCCATTCAGGTATTTTATTTCGCGGGCTCTATTGGTCTTTTCATTGTTCCAATTGTTGATCTGCAAAGCGATCAGGATGCCAATGACCACCAATACGATTTCGCCGATGGCATAAATGAGATAGCGGGTAAATCGATTCTGCGCGAGCAGGTTTTGGCGAATGGTTCTGAAGAGTCTTATCATTGGTTTTTTAAATAAATATCGATATGCTTTATAAGATTATTGGAATTTTTAAGTGAATATTCCATTTCATCCTTTGTAAGTGTAAATAGGAGTCTTTTGAAATTACTGATGCCTTGAAATTTAGCAGCCAAATCGTTGGGACTAAATTTAGTCCAGACCAAAGAGTCAATAAGGTGACCTTGATCGTGTATGGATGTTGAACCGAAAGTATAGGTGCCAACATAATCGGTTAGCTTGTTTCTATAGTCGGTGGTGATTTTTTCGACCCGTTCGGTACGATTAAATTTTCCGTTGTAGAAATTTTTTATCTGAGCTTTTAAGGAATCAGGAAGTTCTTCGATGAGATCCGTTGCAATCAGGCTATTGTAAGCGTTTGTATGATAGAAAATTTGTTCGTTCCAGTTGGGGTTGAATTCGTGCCTCGCTATGTTTACCATCGTGTCAATTGTAGCCTTTGGTTGTGCAATGCGTTTTCTTGATGATTCATTTAACTCATATTGGTCTTTGACTTCCTTAAGGTTCTCGTGAATTGACAAATTGTCCTGTATAAGGTCATCTCTTAAGGCCGTTAATGAATTTGTTATTTTAATAGATGTCTTACGGTTTTCATTCCAATTATTGATATTCAATGCAATCAAAATCCCTATGACTACCAGGATAATCTCCCCAATGGCATATTTGAGATATTTCGATGTTTTGCCTTCTGCAAGCAGGTTTTGGCGGATGATTCTGAAAAAGCGTATCATTTTTGTATCGCTGAAAGGTGGGAGAGTACAATACGTATTTCAAGAAGTTCCTTCTCAGCATAAAGCGCGAGATCGTATTGGTAGGCCACCCAGCCTTGCATCTCTGCACGTGATGCGCGCAGGGCATTCCAATCGTACGATACGATGCCGCCTTCGCCTTCCCAGGTAGCAGGGTCCATATTCCAATCTACAGCGCGGTAGTAATTTGATCCGGGTGCGAATATCACACTTGTTGCAACTGGGTAGATGCGTTCCAGGCGCTCGTGCGCATCTCCATAGCGGATTAATGCTTTGCGCAGCTCAACATCGCGTATGTCTGACAAGCGCCCTGTGGAAACGAGTTCCTGGTACGAAGTGGCAATCTGTGGAACGTTCTGCACCCAGTTGGACCTGGCAAGCGCTTTTCGAAATTGGCGCTCATCATGGGGTGGATTTTCGAGACGCAGGGCATTCACCACATATGCCGTACTTTGATGGGATGAGTGTGCAAATGAAACCAACCCGGCCAAAACAGGTTCGAGCACGCGAAACTCTTCTTCGAGTCGCAGCAACATGCTGTCGTGGAGAGCAGCCTTCTTTGAAGCTTCGTTCCAGTTGTTTAATTGCAAGGCGATGAGTATGCCGATGACCACGAGAAGTATTTCTCCAATGGCATAGGTGAAGTAGCGGGTCACACGGCCTTGAGCCATCATGTTTCGGCGGATGGTTCTGAAGAAGCGAATCATAAATGTTTTCTTATTCTAATTGTCAATTTCATGGCAATTCATCAATTCACTTTCCCTAAATAAGTATCATACCAGGCCAGCGACTCCTTCACAAAATCAATCCGGGGCACGAGGTGGCCTGCTTCGTAAACAATCCGCTTTTTGTGTGCGTCAGGGGTGCCCAGGAATTCAAACATGGGTTTCTGCGATGTCTCAGAGGGAAAAAACATGTCATGCTTGCCATTGAGCATAAGGGTGGGCTGGGTGACGCGCGGCAGGTAGTTGAGTTGGTCGGCCTCGGGCAGTGATTTGTTCATCACCATGCCACCTACATTCAGCACGCTGGCTTTGATTCGTTTTTCTACCGCAGGAATGATTCCGCCCATGTAGCCGCCCCAGCTCCAGCCTAGATAACCAACCTTGTCTGCCTGCATATCAGGCCGTGTTTCAAGGTAATCAATGGTCCAGCCGAATTCTTTGCCCCACATCAGCAGGTGGTCTTTATAGAAAACTGTTTCGTTGGGCAGGTCTGATTTTAAATCGTCATGGCGCTCATGTGTTCCTTTGAGGATGGGCACGATCAGCGCGCGCCCGCTTTTCATCACAAAACCCATAAACCGCGGTGCTTCTTGCGGGTCATACTGGGTAGAGTAGATTACATTCGACCCCGGAAAAAAAATGATGGGTTGGAATGGGCCCTGTGCATTTTCGGGCATATAGAGCCAGGCTTCCATCCGCTCGTTGTTGTACCCCGCATCGTATGAGATTTTTTCGACCTTCCATCCATCGCCATCTATCGTTTGCTCAATCGTGGGATTGAGTGGGGCTTTGTCATAAATGAACTGGTTAAGGAAGAGTGCAAAGGCCTTGTCATCTACCGGTGTTTCCACGGTATAGTCACGGAATAGAGGAGCCACATTTGCAGCCAGCTTCACAGCACCGGTATCGCCTTCAAGTATCACAACACACCTGAAACCATTGGCCACGCTTCGGTCCATAGCCGATTGGGTATAACTGTCGTTAAAAGCAAAAGTAGGATCATTCCAACCGCCGCCGAGAATAAAATTCTGGCCCTTTTCATTGCTTTCGTTCATGCACCATTCCCTTGCATTTCCCGCTAGGTCGTGCACACCAAATGAACTGTATCCGTTAAGGCTGCCGACTGGTATAGTAGAAACTCCATTAAAGTTGCTGAGCGGAACAAGATATTGGGTTCTATTGGTATGGGCCACCACACTCCAATGAAACACCGTGGGCAGTTGCTTTTTCGCAAAAGCGGCGTAGGCCGCCGCTTCGTACCAGGAAATCCCTGTCACAGGGTGGTTCTCCGTACCATCGGGGTAAGTGCCCGCCTCCCAATTAGCCGGTCCGGGCAAATTTGTTTTATCTATAAACATGGCCATTGCTTCAGCTGCTGAATGGGCTGTTCCTTTGGCGTAAAAAGGATGTTTCCAATAGCTGCTATCTGAATACCCACCAGCATCGACAAAAACTTTAAATTCTTTATTCGTTACTTCGTATTTGTCAATTAAAAATTCACCGACTTGTTTACCTCCCTCCTGTTCCAGACCTACAATGTACATGCGGGCGATATTGGCAGGTATCCGAGTCATATTTTCGGGAAGACTACCGACAGGGTCCATTTTTAGTGTGTCTATATCCGACCCGATCTTTCCTGCCCAAGGCCCCGCATATTCAATGGTGTGATAGCCTTCTTTTCTGATTTCCATACGCAGATATCCGCGGGCTAATTTTATATCCTTCAGTGGAGTCTCACCTGCATTTCTCCATTCGTCATCGGGCTTGTCGTAATCTTTCCAGAAAACTTCAGCGCCGGGTGGAAAGGTTTCTATGGAAACAACAGCCGAAATGTTTGGCCACAGCTTAATCAATGCTGAATCGCCAGGAATATACTTTTCAGCTTCCATGGCCATATCAAAGCCTTCAGTAGGCATCACGAAATTAGTCTCGGACATTTTTTGAATGGCTGGCAACAGCGTATTGCGTGCGTGAAGCTTGTTGAGATATGGCGGGATGAAAAAATAAGCAACCAGTGACGCCACCGCGAGCACCCCCAAAAGCCTGAGCAGGAGCGTTCTCTTTTTGATGGAAATGCGGTCGCTCACATATTTGATGCCCTTTCCATACAGCTTTTTATTCAATGGTACCTTCAGTCCCGTGTTGCTCACGGCAAAAATCTCCACTGGCTCCAGCATATTCTTAAGCAGGTATTTGCCAAGCGAAATGGTCTGTATATCGCGCTGGCTCTTCACATCATCCTGCACTTTAGAAGAAATAAAAATGCTGCCTGGAATGGCGAGCGACTCCAGTCGGGAAGCAATATTCACCCCATCGCCATGAACGTCTGCATCGTGAAAAATCACGTCGGCTTGGTGTATACCTATGCGCAATGGCACTACTGGTTCTTGCAGCATCAGTGTTTGCACTTTTATGGCCGTATGCAGGGATTGGATGGCACTGCTGAAGGTGCACAACACACCATCGCCCATCCATTTTATAATTTTTCCGTTGTGCAAACTCACAGCAGTTTCGAGTTCTTGCTTTAGTTTTTGACGAAGCTCGAGCGCCAGCTTTTCATCGCTTTGCATCATTGCTGAAAAGCCGGCTATATCTGCAAACAGGATGGCGGCGAGCTGACGTGATTCTGACATTTATCGTTGGTTTGGGTGGTATAGGATAGGAGCCAATTCTTTCCGTGGAGCGACTTCCACGTTAGGATGGTTAAGGGAAGGATCATGGCTTTGTTGAAAGATCCAGCCTTCCTGGCCGGCAAGAAAAATACGCTGGTGGGAATGAAAAACATTGGTAGCAAACCGGGTGACATACTCCTGAGCTTTGGTACCAGATATGCCGAAATCAAAAATGAGAACAGCAAGAAGGCGGTGAAATTCCATTGGGGAAAGTTAACGTTCTTTCCGTATTGTACAATTCAACATTGCTTTAGATGGGTCTCAGGTATTCTGGAACCAAAAAGGATTGTGGCGAAAAATTTTTAATGGCTATTTATCAATATTTTAATGGTAATTGCTTTGGCAGACCGCAGCAAAGATTTTCAAATCTTCTAACACGGAGTTCCCAAAGAAACGGGTTCCAAACCTTCAACGTTTCAAATATGGCAACGAGCTGAATGAAATGAAGGGCATTGCCTAGCCAGAACTGCATCATGACAGCCTTACCACTTGGCAGTTGGCGAGTCCACCCGCTGATTTTAATACGCATATTATTATTGCAACCGTCGCACAATTGTATCCTTTAAATGGTTTCACAGATTTGTTGAGGGCAATTAGAAAAAAATCTCCGGTGCAGACATTCGTTTGAAAACAATATAGACATGTGGTTCTGGTTCAGGCAAAACATTTTGCGCTCAGACACATATGGATATTTGCAAATGATGACCAATCTGTTGTTAAGCCCGCTTCCAACCTTTTGAATCATTGCTACATTTAATGCATTCAGGCAATGTTGATTGTCACAGATGAGAACCCAATACTGCATTCTATATCTACACCGACTATTGTTCAAACATATGGTTTAAGATTTAAACATTGACTTGAAATACCCGGAGCCAAAGAAAAGCCCGATGGAAGACGGGCGATTTCAACAAAATAAATTTAATTATATATATTTCAGCGTTTTAATTATATTTTTCACGATCCATACGAGAAAATTATTTTAACACAATTAAACATTTTCAGAATTGGTCTGTTTTCGTTTTGTTTAATCTTAATCTAAAAAAGTTCAACATGAAAACAGTACTTCTTGATGTCGTAATCATCCCCGTAAATGACCCGGTTGCGTTTACATTTTTTATCGGTTACATGGCCATGCTGGCTGCCTCAGTCTTTTTCTTTTTTGAAAGGAGTCGCGTAAAAGGAAAGTGGAAAACATCCCTTCTGGTTTCAGGTCTTATTACGGGTATTGCTGCTGTGCATTACTATTACATGCGAGATTACTACATGGCCACTGGAGAAAATCCGACGGCACTCAGGTACATCGACTGGACGCTAACAGTGCCCTTAATGTGTGTTGAATTTTACCTCCTTACCAAAGCAGCAGGAGCCAAGCTCTCATTGCTGTGGAAACTCATTATTGCAGCGGTGGTGATGTTGGTTGCGGGTTATATTGGTGAGGCCTTTTCAGACGGCTCTACAGGTCATTCAGTTACTTGGGGGGTTATCTCATCCATTGGTTATGTGTACATTCTCTACACTTCATGGATAGGTGAAGTGAAGCAATTGGCTGACAAGAGTGGCAATCCAACAGTGATAAGAGGTGTTCGTACCCTTGCATGGTTTGTACTCGTAGGATGGGCCATTTACCCAATTGGGTATATGTGTATGCCTGGCGGGTGGCTTAATGTAGGTCTTGGATGGGAATCATCCAATGTTGACTTGTTTTATAATATAGCTGATGCAATCAATAAAATTGGATTTGGACTTGTAGTTTACAGCATTGCATTGAGCGATGGCACTGTAGATGAGAAGGTAGTAGCCTAGGTCTGCTGGTAGATTGGATATCAACCGTTTGCCCCCGAATAATTATTCGGGGGCATTTATCATATACTGTTCTTACTCAAATCAGTGAAAAATTCTCCGTTATCAGATTTTGATGCAATAGTGCTTGGCGCAGGAGGGGCAGGTCTTTTGCTCCTACAGGCGCTGCATGAGGATGGATGGATGAAAGACAACCGCATACTGGTAGTGGAACCTGAAGCCAAACAAACAAATGACCGCACCTGGTGCTATTGGTCCGATGGCTCCGATCAGCTGCTTCAAAACTTGGGCGATGTGGTCTCACATAGCTGGAGTATGGTAAACAACGGCTTGGGCAGTGTTGAATCCCTCTCACCCTACACCTATTCGCACATCAGGAGCAAAGACTTTTACGCCAAGGTGATGAATACCATTCTCCCCTTCGTATCCTGGAAGAATGCCCGCGCCGGAGAAGTTTACGAAAAAGACGGGTTGTGCTTCGTGCACATAGAGGACATCTGCTTGTCAGCCCGTTACATTTTTGATTCGCGGCCCTTCTCTCCTACCGAGCTTGATGCTGTGATGAAATCCAGCGACAGTTTGTGGCAATCATTTGTTGGTTTCAGGGTTAAAACTGAAATGCCGGTTCATACTGAAGTATGCACCCTGATGGACTTCAATATTGAGCAGGATGGTGCTTCTCAATTTGTATACACCTTACCGACTGATGAACATGAGGCCCTCATCGAACTTACGAGGTTTGGCACTGACATTTTAGACAAAGAAAGGGCACACCAACTTTTACTGAAATACATCGATCTGAATTACGGGAAATTCCAGATACTGGAAACAGAATATGGACGAATACCTATGACCGCTGCTTTAAACCCGAAGTTGGAGTTTCATGCACAGGAAACTTGCTACATCCAAATAGGCTCGAGGGCCGGAGCAGTGAAAAGCACCACCGGATATGCTTTCAAGAAGATGTCAAATCACGCCCAGCGCATCGCGAAAGCGCTTACATCCGCAGGGCAGATACCTACGGCGTTTCACCATCCGCGTTTGTCATTTTACGACGACCTCTTGTTAAGGGTCCTCACCCAGCGCCCGGATTGGGGTAAAAATATATTTCAGCGCCTTTTCAGCAAACGAAGAACTGCAGATGTACTCAGATTTCTCGATGAGGAAACCCATCTGATTCAGGAAGCAAAAATTCTTTCGGCATTGCAACCGGGCCCTTTTCTACAAGCACTGGTTTCGACCCGGGTGAAAAATCTCCGCAATTCAATCTCAAGAATATATAAAGAAGCACCAACCCTTCTACAAACTGATGGTGCGCTTGTACTATTGCTGACATGCATGCTGGTGCTTTGCAATGTCCTCATGCACGACGCTCTTGTTACAGCCAGTCCATGGATACTTCTTGCCGGCCTCATCTTCCCCGGTATTCCCCACGGTGCAGTAGACCATTGGATAGCCCTGGGAGCGAAAATTGATTGGCGTAAGCTTCTGGCATTTGTGGTTCGATACCTTGCAGTTATGGGTGCAATTGGGATGCTCTGGTGGATAAGCCCCACGGTGGGGTTCATATTCTTCCTGGGCTACTCTGCTTGGCATTTCGGTGAAACTGATTTGCAGGAATGGAAGTCCTACAAAGGAATACTTGCCAGCTTATGGGGATGCGCCGTATTGGGGACCATCCTTTTTGGCCATTTCAGCAGTTTGGAGCCTTATATGAATTCCTATGGCATCTATTCTTTGTACACATTTCTGGCCCCATTCCAGTATTTGCTGTTAGCAAGTTCACTGGCTGCCGTTGGTATAACTGGTGTATTGCTTCCTAAACAAGCGGTGAAACAATGGGCAATTACCGCATCGGTGCTCTTACTTGGTTTATTCCTTCCCTTGCTTCTGTCGTTTGCATTGTACTTTGTAGGATGCCATAGTTTTCGGGGGTGGAAACACCTTCAAACAGGCTTGCAAAGCTCTCCAACATCCCTTCTTCGTAAAGCACTTCCTTTCAGCTTTGGTGCCTGGCTAATCGGAGTTGTCGCCCTGCTTGCAGTAACACATGCCGGACTGTTAATCAACAATCTGTGGGCATTTGGTTTCGCTTTTATTGCAGCTATAAGCGCTCCTCATGTGTGGATGATGCACATAATGTACAGAAAAACTTCTTCCTGAAATGACAATCTTCCATCAGGCATTTCAGTTTGAGGAAGAAACAGAACAAAGACCAACCTAAAAAGATGGTACTTTACGGACATAAAACAATGTGCAATGTGCAATGTACAATGTACAATGTACAATCAGTTGAAGCTGATTCAGAAAGTGGGGAGTATCCTATATTTTAAACAAAACATTCTTACTCTCTATAAAGAACAGGGAAAATTTTTGGAATTCAAAAGCCTGGCATTCTCACAAGAATGATAAAATACAGCACATATACTATCGCGATGATAAGATATACCGATTGCAATTCTTGCAAAAAACAGAAGAAAATGAAGACCAATAAAGTGATGAAAATCGCACTGTTCTTGCTGGCGTTTGGCGGTATGCAGGCCCAAAATGTAGACTACAGTAACATGGAAAAACGCTTCGTAAAAAAAGAACTCTCCGCGCAGGATACAGTTGCTTTTCGCGAAGTTGGAGAGCAAAAAGTGCAACAGCTTTTTGACAAGAGCCATTTTTACAGCCAGAACTATAGCAATACATCCAATCAGGTGTACGCAAAGCAGCAAATACCCAACCTATTCTATGTAGCCCCCGGCGACACCCTCGATGTGAATGAGCTTGTGCTGGCCATAGAACGCCTGGAGTCAAAACAAACCGGCCAAATTGAATTGAACACAAAGCCAACCCCCGGGATATCTCGGCATGGTTGAAACATTAAATTGTGAACCCAAATTCACGTTTTATCTGGTGTTGAAGCAAATTCCAAAGAATTTTGGCAAGGAGCAAGAAATGGTTTGGCAAGTGTTCCTCAATAATCCGCAGCTACAGTATATAAGGCAGAAGAAGAGTCTGAAAAAAATGGGGTGGAATAGAAAATCGCAAGAATAAGAACCAGGAAAATATAAAGTCGCGGTGTACAATCCAACCGCACTAATATTTCACCACACGGCGGAAATTCCTGCCCATAATTGAAGAAACTGCGACCACATATGTCCCTGAATTTAAATCGTCCAGAGCAAGTTGCACCACTGAGCCGCCCATAAACTGAAGGTTTCTAACCACCCTGCCTTGAACATCACTAATTATTGCCGCTACGCCACCAACATGGGCAGTGAGGTCAAGTGACAGCTCGGATTGAAATGGGACTGGGAATGCATTGAATGATGGACCCGTGTCACGGGTGGTAGTACTTGATGTTGAAACACATGCCAGGACATTATTAAATGTTTCTTCCCGGTAAAAAAAGATGCTGTTTCCATAAGTAGGGTCAACCGCGCTTGTGGTCAACGCCACTGATAATACAACAGGTTCCACCAACTGAGATGTTACCCCTTCCTGAAGAATTAAGTCACAAAATGAACCTTCCTCATCCATTTCGGAGATGGAAGCGTTGTTGTATCCCCAAAGCTGCTCCGCACCATCGACAACATACAGAGATAAAGGAAAGATTGAATTCGTTGATTGATGACTTTTTGACCATTCTACAGTACCATCGCCGTTGAGTTTAAGCATCAAATAAGCTCCGAGACTGGAGCTGTAGGTGCTGGTAATTAAACCTGCATCGCCCGTTTCGAATACATTGGCAACCACTAATTTTTCTTCATTGAGAAAGTAATCACGCGCCCATACAATGTCCCCATTGCCATCCATTTTTACCAACCTGTTCCGAATTACGGTATCCTCATCACGGTAATTGGCTGTGTATATAAAATGATCATCTGCGGTTTTGATCAGTCCATTTGCAAATTCAATTTCGGGAGCAAAGACACCATGATCATGTATTTTTGACCAGATTACGCCCGCTGTATCCACACGGGATACAATTAAAAATTCAGCTGAATTTGTTGTTGAGTCTGCTTCACAAACCACAACAAACTCATCCGGTTCTCCGGTGGAGATGGCCTCAACCACTCGGTGATTGATGTCGGCCGGAGCATTCACCCTCAATGCTGCATTGAAATCACCATTCATATTTCCACTCACAAGATAATAGGTTGAACCTACATAGCCAGACCTGGTAAATAGATGCAGATCATCTCCCATGGCATGCACCGATTGAAACTGACTTTGTCCCCCGGAGAAAGCATTAAAAGTTTTTGACCACACCACTTCTCCAGAAAGGTTCATCCTGGAAACGAATGGATTGGATAGAAACCCAAAAAGGCTTCCACACAAAATTGCACCATCATTGACCGCAGTTGCCTGATTCAATACACCATATGGAATGTTGAAGCGAAGTCCACCCAGATGTGTCAAATTTTGGTCTTGGTCAGCACTTAGTAAATGTATGTGCATAGAGTCAATTCCAAACGACTTTTGGGCAGCGATGAGTAAACCTTCAGAGCCTGATTTCATGGTAAATGATCGGGTTATGTCTAAGGGTCGGTCCCAAATACGGTTTTGCGAAAATAAGTTGGCTGTAGACAGCAACTGGAAGAGACAGCACAACATAAAAATGATTGGTAAATTCCTGAATGTTGTCATAACAGGTTGAGATTGGTTAGGGCTAAAGATAATAATTTAATGCATTTAAATGGTTGATCTACAATATCAAATGGGTAATTTGGAACGGTTTTTACTGAAAAAACCCTGTTATAACCACGATCTTGAATTGAATAGTTAAGGGGTAGCACCTACCCCCATGTTTATACCAATAATTCAATTCAGGATTTTTAGCTTTACAGCGAACAATAAAAAAAATCGATATGTCGCAACTGGTTATAGTGCGCCACGGACAAAGTGTGTGGAACAAGGAAAATAAATTTACGGGCTGGGTAGATGTTGACCTGGCTGAAAAAGGAATTGAAGAAGCAAACAAAGCCGGGGAGTTGCTGAAGAGCTACCATTTCGACGAAGCATATACTTCTGTGCTTATGCGGGCCAATAAGACACTCGACAGAATTCTGAAAGCAATTGGCCAAACTGCCATACCTGTTACAAAAGACCAGGCGCTGAATGAGCGCATGTACGGTGACCTGCAGGGCAAAGACAAGGACCAGATGCGCGCAGAATATGGCGAAGAACAGGTGCATATATGGCGCCGCAGCTATGATGTGCGCCCTCCAGGAGGTGAGAGCCTTGCCGATACTGCCGACCGCGTAATACCCTACTACCAAAAAGAAATTGAACCGAAGCTAAAAGCAGGTAAAAACATCATTATCGCCGCACATGGAAACAGCCTGCGGGCGTTGATCATGTACCTTGAAGGATTGGCCAAGGATGAGATACTTCAAGTAGAAATACCTACCGGTGTGCCCATCGTGTACGATTTGGATTCCGAAGCAAAAGTGGTGAAGAAGGAAGTGTTGAAGCATTGATAAAATTATTCTTGACTTATTTCGTGTGATAGTCGATCGGCTCCTTTGCTGTGTTCAAAACAATTGCATCTGCCCGCCTTTGAAATAGAGTGAGTGATCAAAATCTGGCATTGTGCGATCCTGAAGGTACTTGGTTCTGCCTATTTCAAAGGTGCTTTTCACCATTTCTGCGATTCTTCCTTCTCCCTTCATACGGGTGCCAAAGCGGCTGTCGCTGAGCGCACCTCCGTGGGCATCGGCTATCTGGTGCAGCACCTTATCAGCCCTGTCGGGAAATGCCGTCCGCACCCAACGTTCAAAGACCTCACCTATTTCGGCATTCAACCTTACCATGGTGTAGCCCACCTTCAACGCGCCTCGCTCAGCCACCTCCTTGACCAAAGGAAGTATCTCATGGCTGTTGAGCCCTGGAATAATCGGCGCCATCATCACCATGACCGGGATCCCGTTTTGCGAAAGCAGTTCCACAGTTTTAAGTCGCTGCGCGATGGTCGATGTGCGGGGTTCCATGGCCCTGCGAAGGTCTTCGTTCAAGGTGGTAATGGAGATGGCTACTTTCACAAGCTGCATGGAAGCCAGCTCTTTGAGCAAGTCCAGATCGCGCAGTATCAAAGCATTTTTGGTGATGATGCCCACAGGGTGCCGGTACTCCAAAAAGGTACCAAGCAGGGAGCGTGTTATGCCCAACTTTCGCTCTATGGGCTGGTAGCAATCCGTATTTCCCGAAAGGGAGATGGCCTTACCTTTCCAGCCTTTGCTTTCCAATTTTGCCCTAAGCAAGGCTACGGCATTCTCTTTCACCATGATTTTTTGCTCAAAATCAGCACCGGCGCTGTAGCCCCAGTACTGATGCGATACGCGTGCGTAGCAGTAAGCACAGCCGTGCTCGCAACCTTGGTAAGGATTGAGTGAGTATTCCATACCTACATCAGGGCTCGTTACCTTATTGACAATCGTTTTAGGGAATACCTTTATAAAGGTGGTCTTGCCCGGGTCGGCGTCTTCCGGCAAGTCAAGCGCCTCTTCGTGTTCCCTTACGAGGGTATGCCGCGCAAAACGGTTGTGGGGGTTGTGCTGCGCCCCACGACTGGCTTTCGGTTTATCAGGCCCGTTCATTAATAGTGAGTGTTTTACAATGTCGAATATCAAATTAAGAAGGATATACAAGGTAGAGGAAATGTGGGTATGGCTATGCTGTGTTGAAAAATATGGTTGTGGCGATTTGTCATCGTGTATGATCGCAGGATGTGGTTTGGATGAAATTGATCTATTACGCCCTTTCAGGGCTTGTTGGTTGGAGGGAATATGCAGCGAAGGGCTACACCCTTCGCTGCAGTCTTTCGCCCTTTCAGGGCTAAGGTGATATGGTGAATAATAAAAAGCTGTCTCGCATAAGACAGCTTCTTCTTCGTAGCCCGTAGGGGAATAAGGCCTGCGGCCGTGAGACCGCTTAAATTGGTACTGCCCTGCAGGCAGTGATGGTGAGTGCGCTTAGTTCGAACCCAGGGGTTCGATCCCCCTACTTATTAAGTTAAACACCTCAAACTTTTACAATAAAAAAAAGCTGTCTCGCATAAGACAGCTTCTTCTTCGTAGCCCGTAGGGGAATCGAACCCCTGCTACCAGGATGAAAACCTGGCGTCCTAACCCCTAGACGAACGGGCCGTATTCATTACGGGGTGCAAATATAATACCTTTTTCAATTTTGCAAAACCCTGAAAAAATAATTCCTAAGAAGGATCTTCATCTGTCTTAGAAAATTGAAAACCAAGTCTTTTACCTGTTTTATAGGCCAGCATATCTTTTTGTTCGGTCACATCTTGCACGGTGATTTCCGACAAACTTTGGTAAGTAGGGGCGTATAAATCAAACTGAAGGGTATACAACACGATTGAGAGCAATACCTCTTTCATGCAGGGTTCAGTGAGCGATGAGTTCACAAAATCATTGAATAGGTATCCGAGTTGCTTCTTCCCTTCTACAAAAAAATGGTTCTCGTAATTCACAAAAATTCTGGCCACCAAGTATCCCAGGTCCTGCTGTCGCTGATAGCGGAAGCTATCGGCCAAAAAGTTGTACACCTGAATGGTGGCACAATACGCGCGGTCAGTATCTTCCTGCAAGTACGCACTCTTCCAATACATACTTTGCCCATCAAACTTGAACACATTTGTGTGTAAGGCAAAAAGGAGCACATCGCCGGCTATGGTTAGCTGACAATAATAATGACCCTGGTCCTTGAAAGAAACTTCAAGACGGGGGTCAATGGCTTTAATTTCCTTCTCCCAGACTTTGGTAAGTAACTCAAGGGTGCTCTTCAACTCGGCAAAGCGCAATTTGGCAAGCTCAAACACATCCCGCTTCAGCACCGAGCGGGTACTGATAAGGTGCAATACTTCCTTATTGAGAGATTCCCTTTTATCCATTAGTACGCTCTGGCAAAAATTACCCGCTGATCCGAATCTTTTCCCGTAAGGATACACTTGCCAGCTTCCTTCTCGTTGCCCAGAGGAATACATCTTATGGTGGCCTTGGTCTTCTGCTTTATCTGCTCCTCCGTTTCAGGTGTGCCATCCCAATGTGCGGCAATAAATCCGCCTTGGTCGAGCAATGAAGTAAACTCAGCCCAGGTATCGGCTTTGTGCGTATTTGCTTCTCTGTGGGCAAGCGCCTTCCGGAAAAGGTTCTCCTGTATGTCTACAAGGAGTTGTTGCACAACTTCTGCTGCATTGTCGAATGAAATGGAACTTTTCTCCATCGTATCACGCCGGGCTATTTCGAGGGTATTGTTCTCGAGATCGCGTAGACCCATGGCTATACGTACAGGTACGCCACGCATTTCATACTCAGCAAATTTCCATCCCGGTTTGCGCTTGTTGTCATCGTCGAACACCACACTCACACCTTGCTTTTTCAGTGTAATTACCAGCGGAGCAAGCTTTGCACGAAGTTGCTCCAGTTGCTCATCTTCCCTGTATATTGGTACAATGGCTACTTGTATTGGCGCAAGTTTTGGGGGGAGCACGAGACCGTTGTCGTCGCTGTGGGTCATAATAAGCGCTCCCATAAGGCGTGTAGACACACCCCAGCTGGTGGCCCACACGAATTCTTCCTTGCCTTCGTTGGTTACAAACTTTACGTCAAATGCTTTCGCGAAATTTTGCCCTAAGAAATGAGATGTCCCTGCCTGCAATGCTTTTCCATCCTGCATAAGCGCTTCTATGCAATACGTTTCAAGGGCTCCGGCAAAGCGTTCATTTGGAGTTTTAACCCCGCGAATTACCGGCATGGCCATCCATTCTTCTGCAAATGTGGCATACACATCGAGCATTTTTTCGGCTTCAATGATCGCCTCTCCACTCGTAGCGTGGGCAGTGTGTCCCTCCTGCCATAAAAATTCAGAGGTGCGAAGGAATAGACGTGTACGCATTTCCCAGCGCACTACGTTTGCCCACTGATTTATAAGGATGGGAAGGTCACGGTAACTCTGTATCCAACCTTTATAGGTATTCCAAATAATAGTTTCAGATGTGGGTCTAACGATAAGCTCTTCTTCTAGTTTTGCATCCGGATCTACAATCACCTCACCGGTTACAGGGTCATTTTTCAGGCGGTAGTGGGTCACCACAGCGCATTCCTTTGCAAAGCCTTCTACATGACTGGCTTCTTTGCTGAAGTACGACTTTGGTATGAACAATGGAAAATATGCATTCACATGCCCCGTTTCTTTAAACATATCATCGAGGGCGCGCTGCATTTTTTCCCAAATTGCGTAGCCATGGGGCTTTATAACCATGCAGCCACGCACGTCAGAATGCTCCGCCAGGTTGGCCATGCCTACCAATTCATTGTACCAGGCGGAATAATCTTTTTCTCTTGTTGTTAATTTACTGCTCATTCTATATAGTGGAATGGTTTTTGTTGCTAAAGTGTTTAGAAATCCAACCTACAAAGAAAGCCAAAGTATAGAAGTTGGGAATAAACTTTTTAACTTTAGCGTTGGTTATAATTCATAAATAGAGGAGCCATGAAAATAACAAAGTATTTTACCCTGCTAATTTCAGCTGTATTATTCGTAGCATGTACAGCCAATAAAGACCTGGTATCTCTCGAAGAGTACGATGACCTCTATTACACCGGTTCTGATCCGCAACCTGTAGGTGTGCCCGAACAAGAGTTGGTTGCTGCATACAGCGGCACAGGTAACGAAGCGGAGATGAGTTACTACCAAAACCAACCTTATGGTGGGGTAGATGGTGAAGCTCCTGCACCAAAGGCTGCGCAGGAGAATAACGAACCAAAAGAAACTGGTGCTGCAACCACTACCTATACTGAAAATGATTATTACGACGCTGATTACGCAGCCGATTACAACAATTACCACACCGGAGGACTTGGTGTGGAAGAGGAAACAACCAACATCACGCCCAGGGTTAGCATGTCGCTTGGATACAACAGCTTCAACGGGAATTCTATGTGGGGAATGGGTATGAGTTATGGTATGCCTGGGTATGGAACTTCTATGTACAACAATCCTTACATGGGCAGCACACTGGGCTACTCAGGCTACTGCCCTCCACCTGGCTCAATGTACTACGATCCCTGGTGCAATTCCTACATGCCACCATACATGGGTCCTGCCTGGAGCTGGAATATGTCTTTCGGATTCGGATGGGGTTACGCCAACCCATGGATGTATCCCTACAACCCATATTGCCCTTACTCAGTATACTCTCCTTATGGATATTGGAATCCCTATGCCCCTATTTATGTGAACCCACCCTATTACAGCGATTCCGGGTTCAACTCTCCTACCAATTCTCAGAGAGATAATTCATCAGGAAGATCTCAAAGAGGTGGTTTGCTTACGCCAAATTCTATTGGTCCAGACACCCAGTACGGACGCAGGCAAATAACTGATACACAAAGTGCATCCAATGGAGTACAAGGCGTTTCTGTGAGACAACTCTCAACGAATCCGGCAACGCCCGAAGGTGTTAAAACGAAGGACAAGGTATCCACGAATCCAAATACAAGATCGCTTTCACCTGCTACGCGAACAGTAAACCCAATTGGAGCCGGAAACCAAAATAGCATTCAGCGAAAGACCCGAAACAGTGATATAGTTTCTCCCTACGCGCGACAGCAAAATAGAAATAACCCCTCTGGAAGCGGCACCATCAATAGAGGCGCTCAGCCAAGCACGCAACCCAACCGAAGCAGTGCTCCACAGAGGAACTACTCGGAGCCAGTGAGAGTTCCACAATCTTCATCCCCATCATACTCTCCAAGAAGCAGCGGGAGCAGTGGTGGTAACAGCGGAGGTGGCAGTGTTACTCCTTCACGAAGCAGAAGGTAACATCAGCATTCGATCAAACTTGAGATGAAAAAATTTGTTCTCCCCATACTGGCTGTATTGGCGGGCCTTCAAAGTTCGGCCCAGAATGAAGCTGATGTTCAAAGGTTGTCATCGCACTTCGTGATGGGCACAGCGCGCAACGCAGCCCTTGGTGGAGCGATGGGTGCGCTTGGTGGGGACATGTCAGCTATCTTTCAGAATCCCGCAGCGGTGGGTGTGTTTCGCTTTAGCGAACTCAGCATTACCCCCGGAGTTGAGATGAACAAGATAAATTCAACCCTGAATGGTGAAAGCACTGATGCACAGAAAACAAAATTCGTGATCAGCAACGGAGGCTTTGTCCTTGCCAATGAAACCAAAAATCCAAATTGGCGCAGTTTCAATGTGGGCATCGCGTTTACAAGGGTCAATACCTTCAATGACCTATTGAAAATCAATACCCTGGTTCCGTATGAGCAATCTCTTGTAAACGATTTTGTGCTTGAAGCCAATGGATTTGAACCTGATGACCTGAGCAATTTCAGCGCGGGAATTGCCTACGACACATTTGTGATTGACAATCCTGTAGCTTCCACAACCTACGAAGGCATTTACATACCTGGCGATCTTATTCAGCAAGACCAAGTCGCAGAGCGCGATGGTAGAATCAACGAAACATCACTTGCATTTGGTGGCAACTTTAAAGATGTACTTTTTATAGGTGGTTCGTTGAACTTTCAAACTGCCGTGTACGATTCGGAAGTGCGCACTACTGAAACCTATGTTTCTTCCACAAATCCACCCTTCCCGGGCGATGCTTTTATGACCTCCTATACGCTCACGGAGACGCTGGAGACTGATGGCATAGGAGTAAATCTAAAGCTCGGCTTTATTGCCAAAGCGGGTGATGTACTGAGGTTTGGGGCATCTTTTCAAACCCCTACTACATTCTCACTTACTGACGACTATACATCGGCAATCCGATCTGAATGGATCAATGACAATACGCCTGTGCGCTTTGAGGAATTCACAGGTTTCTTTCAATACCGGGTGCGCACACCCTGGAGGTACACGCTCTCTGCAGCCGGGTTTATTGGATCCAAAGGATTTATTTCAGGACAGTACGAGTACGCAAATTTTGCAGGAGGAAAACTCCTGAACTCCAACAACAGCAATGAGTATGGAGACTTCGATGACATTAACAACCTCATAGCTTCGGCCTATGCCGGCGTGCACGTATTGCGCATTGGCGCAGAGTACAGGGCCACCAAGAGTCTTTCATTCCGAGGTGGATTTGCGCGCTTCAACAACCCGGTACCTGGCAATGAAGAATTCGCGGATGGTGCCAACCTGAATCGATTTCAGTACAGTGGTGGTTTGGGTTACCGCAAAGCCACCTGGTCTGCCGACATCAGCTATGTGATGTCTACGTACGATGAGCTGTATAAAGTAACCGGTGGTGGCAGTATTGCAACCCTTGAAAACGCTCTGGGACTGGCAGTGCTCACGCTGAGCTACAGGTTGTAGAAAAAGGTCGTCCGCATTTAATCAAAGATTTTCGTGTAATAATTATGCAAAGTGCATGGCGTTGTGCCCTGATTCTGCGCGTGGTGAAGTGCAATTCAACCATTTTTTTTTACTTTCATCTTGCACAAATAACCAATGATTAAGCCAAACTCACTGACTTTCATATACTTAACAGAATAGAAAGCAAACCAATATGAACCTCAATCTTTCATGTATGACTTCAAGACAGTTTTACCGAAGATTGAATTGTTACTTGGTGGTTACCATACTTTTCGTAATTGGCGCATCAAGCATGTTTACCAATTTGCAAGCCCAATCAAGTTCACTGATCTACTTCAAAAATTATCTTGACACGAACAATGGGCGGGGTCAGTTGGAACTTTTAGAAGATGGTGAACACAAAAGCTATGTAATGGCCCGTCACTACCTTCAAAACAATGCAGATGTAGGTATATGGACTGAGAATGAAATAACTGGAATCAGCCAGGGAAATGCGGCTGTGATTTTCTATGACGAAAGCTTTAATTATCAAAGCCACATAGCGTTGCCCAGCAGTATTAATGGTATGTCCATTGGTTTTGAGCCTATTGGTCTATCTGATTCCCTGTACTATTTCAAAGGCATTACGTCGAGTCCAATCAATCTGAATTTCACTTCCAACCCACCCATGCAATCTTCAGAACTGTATGTATATGCGAACAACTTAATTTTTAGCTATGACCTCAATGCACACGAAATTTCTCCCATAGACCATTGGGGTAATGTAATTACGACAGTGCCACCACCATATTGGGGTTATGGTGAAGTTATAAATTCATTCCAAAATATTGATTTGCCTTTCAGTGGGGCACTTATAAGCAACCAAAGGATTGTATCAACAATACCACTTTTCGGCAACCATGAGAACAATTGGGACATGAATTACGAGAGTCTGCAAGGTCATAAAGGGTATTTATGGAGCAACATCGATTTAGCTACCGGAACCAATGAGGTGATCCCGGTAATATCAAGCTTTGGCAATGTCGAAACACGCGCCATGCACTATTCTCCGGAGCAGGATAAAATGTACAGAATTGGCATGGTACGCGGACACAATACGAGCATAAGTCCCGAAGGGTCTGCCTGGCTTACCTCCCCTGCCGATTCTGCATATTACACGTTTCTGGCATCAGAATCAACTGAAGGAAATGAGCAATGGAGCATTCCTATTTATGGTTTTAGCAATACCAATCCCGACACTTTAAACCCAGATGGTCCGGATTATTTTTCATTTCGTTCGGGTACTCAATCATTTGCCGAGCTCAATAACAACCTGTATTTCAGTCATTCTATACAGATGTCATTTAGTGAGGGTGATACCATATTCTTCAAGGACGTGTTTGGCAATACGCAGGAATACAACAGCATGCTAACAGGATACACTTGCGCATTTTCATCGCGTAGCATCTACAAGATAACGGCAACAGGTGAACCTGCTTCGAAATTGTCCTTTGATCTGGAACTGAACAGCAACCATCCCAACAACTTCTCTGGAAACAACAATGCTTTTAAGGAGCGAATTTTTAGAATAGGGAATAAGCTGGCTTGGGTCAATGTGCATCAAAATACAGATGGAAGTCCGGCTGTCTTCAAGCGCGAAATGTCGAATGGTGACATAAGCTTATCTGACCAAATAATCCCACCCGGCAGGTCCATATCAATATCATGGCTAAATGAAGATTTGGAATTTCTTGAATTCTGGACCATCCCCTTCGAAAGCAGCAGCGCCGCCCCGAAAATTGAATTTATGGGTCAGTACAATGGGGATACGCTGCTAATACAAGGCAATACGCACGGGTTAACCTCTTGCAACTACGATCCATCGGGGTTGGCGCCAGCGATAGAAACTCCGATGAACTCCACATTTATTGCTTTCTACTCAGGGCTCAACTCTCTGGGCAGCATGGATTTTGAACACACATCATACAAGCTGAAAGTTTACCCAAACCCAAGCACCGGCTTAGTGAATGTATTGGCCCCTTTTCCCTTAAACCGTATAGTCGTGAGCAATTTACTTGGGCAGGTAGTAATGGGTCAGGGTGCAATGCAGCAACTGGCAACAACGGTGAATTTGGAAGACTTACCCGCAGGGATGTACTTGCTTTCTGCTGAAGGTACTGACCAAAGAATTACGCAGAGGGTAATGGTGCAGCATTAAGGCACTTGAGTTTAGATTCATGCTATCAGTGATTTGATTATTTTCCCCAAAAATAGATGATAATCGCCTGTTTGTCAATTACTTAAATATGATCATTTAATCAAAAAACTATTTGGAAAAGAATTGGAGCAGTATGCCCTGTTGCACACTGATTCAGTGCATGGTGATGGGATAATCAAGAATATTCTATACATTCATCTTGCACAAAGATCCAAATTTTATGCCACACACACACACAAACACACTGATAATCAGAACTTTACTACCAAAAGTGGAATTCAAACCACATTTTGGCAGACTGTTTTTTTGATAGTTATTCTTACGCTCTTGGTCAATTTACCAAGTATGGCTCAGAACTTTTCCGAGAGATTTAGAATAGGAAATAAGACGGATTGCTATGTCAATGCCTTGGTAACTTGTGATGATGCTTCGGCAACTTCGTACATGCAAGCAATTACGCCACAAGCTGCATATTGGACAGGACTGTGCCCCACAGACTCGCAAGCATGCCATGTGAAAATTGATTTTGGACAAAATTCGAATTATGAAATTAAGGCTCCAAACTTAGCAACCACCTGCATAACTGACTTGGGAACGGGTGCAGAAACACATTCGTGTTACTCATCAACATTCGGCTGGTATTTTCATGCAGATACCCAAAGTTGGACCTATGATTTTTACGATTAGTTTGATCCTAGAATGTTGAATACATGGTAGGTAGAAACTTTTTGCCACAGGAAATAAATGTTTGAAAAATGCTTGAATCTTCAACTTCTAAAGGTGAGACACTCTTAAGGTCATTATATATTGTGATCATTATGGCACTCCCCTTTTGGGGTTCAGCGCAAGAAGCATCCTTAATCTATTTACGTCAAATAATAGGCGAAAATAACTTCTCCTCCGGTAAACTTTCCCATATGCAAGTTGGTGAGAATAGCGGATTTATTATGCAATTAAGATTTAATGTCGCTGCGTTAGATGCTGGGATATGGCAGGAAGAACCAATAACCGAACTAAGCAATCAGAATCGTGTCGTAGTAATTTACAACCATGATTTCGAATACCTTGGCCATTTTCAACTGCCAAATCATATTGATTTCGAGGTAGATTATCATCCGATTGGTGTTTTGGAAAACAACTACTATTTCAAAGGTGCAACATACACCACAATCAATATACCTTTTAGTTCGATTCCATCCATTTCAGCACCACAAGCATATGTTTCTTCTAATAACCTTATTTTCAATTTCAATTTAACAGAGTATTCAACGGAAGCAATAAATCATTGGCTAAATCCCTCTGTAAACGTTGCTTCTCCCTTTCAGGGGTACAGTGGAACTAACGAATTATCCCGAAGACTTGATGCCATATACAGCGCCGCGCTGACCAATGACAACAAAATAGTATCATCCGCATCTTTCTTTAGCGATCACGAGCACAATTGGGAAACCAATTATAATGCGGTTCCTGGTCACAGAGGATATCTCTGGTGTATTAATGATTTATCTACAGGGGAATCTTTAGTGACTCCAGTTATATCAGAAACAGGAAATGTAGAATCAAGGGCTATTCACTATTCCCCGGATGAAGATGCCTTATATAGGGTGGGTACGGTACGGGGCCACGGTACAACTATAAGTCCAGCCGGAGATATTTGGAGCACACAACCTGAAGATTCTGCTTATTATGCCTATCTAGCCAAAGAAACAATAGGTGGTAATTTGGTTTGGAGCATACCACTATATAGCTATAGCAATACGAATCCTGACACCATAAACCTGAACGATCCTAACTTTTTAACATTCCATTCTGGTACGCACACCTTTGCCGAACTCAATAACAACCTTTTTTTAAGTCATTCGTCACGAATTGCTTTTAGCGCCTTCGACACCATTAACTTTGTGGATGTATTTGACAATGTAGAGGTATATGATGCCATGGTTCCGGGATTCAACTCGGCATTTTCAACTCGCTGCGTTTATAAGGTTTCAGCAGATGGTACGCCGCTGGGAAAACTCTCTTATGATCTGGACTTAAATAACAGCCACCCCAATACCATTGAAGGCAATATCAATCGATTTAAGGAGAACATTTTCAAAATAGGTGACAAGCTTGCCTGGGTGAATCTACACCTAAACAATGATGGGAGTCCGGCAGTATTTAAACGTGAAACACCGGGTGAAGTAATCAGCTTAACTGAAGAAATAATACCACCCGGTAAGTCCATTTCCATTTCTTGGTTAAATGAAGAACTTGAACTGATAGATTTTTGGATCATACCATTTGAAAGTACGCAATACGCACCTAACATAGAATTTATGACTGAGTACGGTAGCGATACGCTACTCATTCAAGGCAATTCCAGAGGTCTAACCTCTTGCAACTATGATCCATCCGGATTGGCGCCAACGATAGAAACTCCGATGAACTCCACATTCATTGCCTTCTACTCAGGGCTCAACTCTCTGGGCAGCAGTGATTTTGAACACAAATCATACAAGCTGAAAGTTTACCCAAACCCAAGCACCGGCATGGTGAATGTATTGGCAACTTTTCCCATAGACCGTATAGTCGTGAGCAATTTACTTGGGCAGGTAGTAATGGGTCAGGGTGCAATGCAGCAACTGGCAACAACGGTGAATTTGGAAGACTTACCTGCAGGGATGTACTTGCTTTCTGCTGAAGGTACTGACCAAAGAAGTACGCAGATGGTGATGGTGCAGCATTAAGGCATTTGCACATAGCTATAGACAAACTTTGTTCTGCATATTTTCCCGGGAGCCATATCATACTGACGCCCGCCGCAATACCTGACAGAAAGAAGTTTTTGAATTGAAGTAAAAAAGGAAAACCCGCACCAATGAGATGCGGGTTTGTTCGATTATCCAAGCTTTCAACGAATTACTTCAACAGCTTGGCTATTTGGGTATCCATGCGCTCCTGCTCTTCGATGGCAAGGGCTGCATCCACAAGGATACGGCCACTGTGCTCATCTACAATTATCTTCTGGCGGGCTGCCACGTCGAGCTGTCGCTGTGGTGGAATGGTAATATACGAACCCGCTGAAGCTTCTCGCTCAATGGGAACTACGGCCAAACCATTCTTTGATCCTTGACGAATACGCTGATAGGCCGTCACTAAGCGACTATCAATGTGTTGTTCCGCATCTTTAGAGAGCTTTATTAGCAAGTCTTCTTCGCGACGGGTTTCGTCTATTATTTCATCGAGTTCTTTGCGTTTCAGGTCCAAATCCTTTTTTCTGCCTTCGAGTTGCTCTTCTGTGGCCTTGTGTATTTCTTCCTTTGAATCTACTTTGGCTTTGAACTCCTTGATGCGTTTCTCAGCAAGTTTGATCTCCAACTCCTGAAACTCCAGTTCTTTGCTGAGGGATTCAAACTCGCGGTTGTTGCGTACGTTGTTCTGTTGCTCTTTGTATTTCTTGATGAGCGCCTTGGAATCAGTGATGCCATTTTTTCTGTCGGCTATTTCCTTATCCAATCCATCGCGCTCTTCCTGCATTTTGCGAAGGCGTGTAGCGAGACCTTCAATTTCATCTTCAAGGTCTTGCACTTCAAGAGGCAATTCACCCCTTATGATGCGTATCTGATCAATGCGGGAGTCAACAATCTGTAGGCTGTATAGCGCCCTTAGTTTCTCTTCGGTCGATACTGCTGATTTTGTTTTTGCTGCGGCCATGTGTTACAGGTAATGTATGGGATTTGTATTTACTTCTGTTAAACGGGTCGCAAAAGTACTAAATTTCTCACTTAGTTTTCCGGCAATCAGGTTAATTGTAAACTGTTCACTTTCATAGTGTCCTATATCTGCAATCACGATCTTTCCTTCGGCATCAAAAAACTCGTGGTATTTGAAATCGGCAGTGATGAAAACGTCCGCTCCGGCTTTGATAGCATCGCCGAGTAAAAAGCTTCCCGCCCCTCCACAAAGTGCCACCTTTCTTACATGCCTTCCCAAGAGGGCAGTATGGCGCACCACCCCGCAGTGCATAGCGTTTCGCACAGTTGCAAGAAAAGTTCCTTCGTCCACCGAAGTCGGCAAGTTACCTACCATACCTGAACCAACGAATTGGTTCTCATTTTCCAGGGTGCTGATGTAGTAGGCAACTTCCTCATAGGTATGGGCATGCCTCATAGCAGCCAATACTCCAGGCTCCAGATGCGCCGGGTACATTACCTCAACCCTTGATTCTACAACAAGCTCTGCCTTTCCCACAGCGCCTACCGTGGGCAACGCTCCTTCACCTGGGGTAAAGGTACCTGTGCCAACCTGACTAAAACTACACCCACGATAGTTGCCTATGGTTCCCGCTCCTGCACTGAATACTGCCTTGCGTACCTTCTCTGCTTCGGTTTCGGGAGCAAAGAAAGTTAGCTTCCTGAGTTGGTCGCCCTTTGGCCTTAGTATCTTAACATTCTCCAAACCCAAAACCTGCGCTATGCGCGCATTTACCCCAGTAGAAATACTGTCCAAATTGGTGTGTATAGCATAGAGTGCCACCTGATTCCTTATGGCTGAAATGACTGTGCGCTCCACGTAATTGCTGCCTGTAATCTTCTTAAGTCCCTTGAAAATAATGGGATGATGGCTCACCACCACATTGCATCCCTTGTGCACAGCTTCTGCCACAACGGCTTCGGTACAATCCAGACTTACCAAAACCCCTTTTACTTCATCCTCTGCATTGCCTGTCAAAAGACCTACATTGTCATAGCTTTCGGCGTATGCCGGAGCCGCCCAGTCATTAAGATATTGTATTACTTCCTTTATCAGCATCGTTCTATATTTGCTTTCCGGTGTTAAATGTAGCAAATGCATAGGTTTAGACTCTTACTGCTCCCCCTGTCATGGATATATGGAGCAGTGCTATCTGTGCGCAATATTCTGTACGACAAAGGAATACTCCCATCCAAATCTCCTTCGGTCAAGACCATCGTAATTGGGAATTTGGCATTTGGTGGCACTGGTAAAACGCCGCATGCAGCAACAATTCTGAAGATGTTGGATGGCAGAAAGGCTGCATTTCTGAGCCGTGGCTATGGCCGTAGTGGAAATGATACCTACGAGATTGAGGCCGAAAGTGATTCTACTTTGGCTGGCGACGAACCCCTGCTCATTGCGCGGAAATTTCCAAACCTTACAGTTGTTGTAGACAATGACAGGTTGCGTGGTATAGACCACATTCTCAAATCACAACCACAGATAGAAGTTGTAGTTCTCGATGATGCCCTGCAGCACCGCAAACTGAAAGGTGGACTGAATATACTCCTCACCACCTGGCAGGAGCCATTCTTCACTGATTATCTGTTGCCCGCGGGCAATTTGAGGGATGTCCCGATGCGGGCCAAAAGTGTACAACTCCTCATTGTAACCAAATGCCCCGAAAACGCCAGCCAGTCAGAAAAAGTGCACTTTCGTAAGAAGCTAGGTCATCTCAAAGTTCCAGTATTGTTCAGCACCATCGCGTATGGTAAAATAAAATCCATATTTCAAAGCCATTCATTGGAAACCTCCAGCGCTGAAAACATTCAAAATGACCAAAAGATCCTACTCGTAACAGGCATTGCCAATGCATCACTATTCGAGACGGAAGTGGCATCGCGCTTTGAAATTGCCAAACACATCTCATTTGGGGACCACCATCAATTCAGCAGGTCAGATTTTCAGGGCTTTCGGGATTTTATTGATACTTTTGCGCCCGGAAGAGCAGCCCTGCTCACCACTGAGAAAGATGCAATGCGTATGATGTGTCTGCCAGGCCGGGAACTCATTAGAGATATTCCGGCTTTTTACTGGGAAATCGAAGCCCGGCTCGGTGATGATGAGGCTGCACTGCAAAAAATGATTGATACGTATGTCGAACACGCTTGACCGTCCCCTTCACTTTCTAAAAAAGAAAGCTCCGTTTAATCCAGAAGTGGGAATTATTTTAGGTTCCGGATTGGGCGCGCTCGCTGATCTTATTGAATCGCCTGTGGTGGTGCCTTATGAAGACATACCTGATTTTCCAAAATCTACGGTAGCCGGTCATGCAGGACAGCTTATATTCGGTGTGTTTGGAGGCCGTAAAGTGATGGCCATGAAGGGCCGCTTTCATTATTACGAAGGATACGACATGAACCAGGTAGTTGCTCCTGTGCGGCTAATGGCCCTTTTGGGAGCGAAGTACTTATTGGTTTCAAATGCATGTGGAGGTGTGAATCCTGATTTCAGCATTGGCGACCTCATGGTCATCACAGACCACATCAATCTTTTTCCTACCAATCCACTGATAGGCCCTAACAATGAAGTATGGGGCACCCGTTTTCCTGATATGAGTGAGGTATACAACCAACATCTTATCGAAAAAGGCTTTGAGGTGGCATCGGCAAGTGGCATGAATCTGCAACAAGGTGTCTATGCAGGTCTTACCGGTCCCTGCCTTGAGACTCCTGCCGAATATCGCTATATTCGAAACATAGGTGCCGATGCCGTGGGGATGAGCACAGTACCTGAAGTAATCGCCGCCCACCATATGGGTATGACTTGCTTTGGTACAAGCGTTATCACCGACCTGGGCGTGGAAGGAAGCATTGTAAAAACCACCCACGAAGATGTGGTGGCTGCGGCCAATAAGGCTTCAGATAAATTGATTGTACTTTTCCGTGGTTTACTTGAGAAGATATGACAGAAGAGCGAAAAGAAATACTTGATAAATATCAGCTGGTTGTAGGCCTGGAAGTTCACATTCAGCTCATCTCACATTCTAAAGCTTTTTCGGGTGCGCTCAATGCTTTCGGTAGTTTGCCCAATGCCAACACTTGCCCATTGACCCTTGGACACCCGGGTACACTGCCTCGCCTGAACAACAAGGTGATGGAGCACTCAATAAGATTGGGGCTTGCCACCAATTGCAGCATAACCCGCAATATGCACTTTGCAAGGAAAAATTACTTCTATGCCGATTTGCCGAAAGGCTATCAGATCACACAGGACAAAACCCCAATTTGTACGGGTGGACATCTATTCGTAAAGAACGAAGCAGGAGAAACGAGGAGAATAGGCATTACCAGGATTCACATAGAAGAAGACGCCGGTAAAAGCATACACGATCAGGATCCCTTCAACACGCTTGTAGACCTTAACAGAGCGGGAGTACCCTTACTGGAAATCGTTTCGGAGCCAGACATACGCACCCTTGAAGAAGCGTACAACTACATCGCCGAGGTACGCAGATTGGTGCGGTATCTCGATGTGTGCGATGGCAACATGGAAGAGGGCAGCATGCGCTGTGACGCCAACGTATCGGTAATGATAAAAGGCGCAACCCAATTCGGAAACAGGTGTGAAGTGAAGAACATGAACTCATTGCGCAATGTGCAGAGGGCCATCGACCATGAAATGCGGAGGCAAATAGCCATACTCGAAGCTGGTGGCACCATTGAACAGCAAACCAGAAGTTTTGATGCAACCAAGGGAACCACTTTCGCCCTGAGGGGGAAGGAAGATGCCCACGACTATCGCTACTTCCCTGAACCCGACCTACCACCCCTTACGCTCACAGAAGCTGCAATTCAAAAGGTCAAAGAGGCCATGCCTCCTCTCCCTTCCCACCTCTTTGAGCGGTATACCAAGGAATTGAAGCTCTCCGAGTACGATGCAAGCAACCTTGTGGAAAACAGGGGAATCGCATTGTACTACGACGAACTAATAAAGCACACTGCCAACTATAAGGCAGCTGCAAATTGGGTGATGGGTGATATAAAATCGCACCTAAACCAAACTGCAACAAACATTGAAGAATTTCCCCTTCACGCGGAAAAAATAGCCGCTTTAATTGCGCTCATCGATGGAAACAAAGTGAGCAACAGTACAGCATCTCAACAACTCTTCCCACTGATGCTTCAGCACACCGAACGCTGGCCCGAAGAGATTGCTGAGAAAGAGCAATTGCTGCAAAAAAGTGACGACAATTGGATTGAAGAACTCGCGAAGCAAGCCCTTGCGGCTTTCCCCGACAAAGTTGATGCCTATAAAAAAGGCAACAAAGGAATGTTGGGACTCTTCATGGGAGAAGTAATGAAACTATCCGAAAGGAAAGCAAACCCAAAAATGGCAACAGACATCATCAAAAAACTACTTGAACAATGAAACGTACCTACCTATCAATCATTGCTATTGCACTAATAGCAGCTGCGTGTACAAATATGAATAACAATGAATTTGGCGTAAGCGGAACCATCGCCAACGCTGAAGGTATGAATGCCGTCTTAATCGGATTTGACGGCGGCACTCCTGATACGCTCGCAAACGTAGCGCTCGGCAGCAATGGGGAGTTCAGCATGCCTTTGGAGCGAGCAAGACTTAACTTTTATACCTTGCAGGTAGGCACTGCAAAACCCATTGTCCTCGCTTTTGACAGCCTGGCAAATGTAAACCTCACCGCCGATTTCAACACCATAGAAAAGACTTATGAAGTAAGTGGATCGCCCGACAGTGAAGCCATTCGAGACTATTTTGTTGCAGCCACAGGGTATGAAGTTAAGCTCGACTCACTTATGAGTTTAATGCAAACGTTGGCATCACAAGGTGCCGACCTTGATACGCGCAACGAGGTAAGTAAGCAATACAGAGCACTTCAGGAAGAATACAGAAACTACAAGGTGAGTATTGTAGAAAAGGATCCCTCAAATGCAGTAAACTTCTCAGTACTTCAAACCTTAAACCTTCGGGATGACCTGCCCCTTTTCATTAAAGTACGCGATGGATTGGCCAACCGCATGCAAGGCAACGCATTTTTCGACAACCTGGCTGAAGCTGTAGCGAAGCAAGAAAAGGCTGCTCAACTGGAATCACTTTTGTCAGCCGGCAGTCCCGCTCCAGAAATCAGTCTTCCGGATCCTTCCGGAAAAGTGGTTAACCTCTCCTCATTGAGAGGCAACTATGTGCTTATAGATTTCTGGGCATCATGGTGCAAGCCATGCCGTGTTGAAAATCCCAATGTGGTGAAGATGTATGACAGGTACAAGAATAAGAATTTCGAAATTTACAGTGTATCTCTAGACAGAGATCGGGGACAGTGGGAACAAGCCATTGCTGCTGATGGGCTGAAATGGGTACATGTAAGTGACCTTCAATTCTGGCAATCGGCAGCGGCACAATTGTACAATGTGCAGAGTATTCCATTTACTGTATTGGTAGATCCTGATGGCAACATCGTTGACACAAACCTCCGTGGACAGGCGCTGGAGAGCAAGCTGGCGCAGATATTCGGGGCCTAGGCAGGGAGCCCCACCTTTCGGGAAATGAATAAACGCTACTATTTTGCATCTGACTTTCATCTGGGTGTTCCCACCAAGGCGGAGAGTTTGGTGCGTGAAAAAAAGATAGTGGCCTGGCTCGATGAAGTCAAAAAAGATGCCGAGGAGATTTTTATACTCGGCGATGTTTTTGACTTTTGGTTTGAATACAAAAAGGCTGTGCCGAGAGGCTACACCCGCTTGCTTGGCAAAATTGCCGAAATCACAGATTCAGGTATTCCAATACACTGGTTTACGGGCAACCACGATATGTGGATCTTCGACTATATCCCTGAAGAAATTGGAGTGAGTATGCACAGAGAACCCATAGTGCGCACCCTTGCCGGAAAAAAACTTTACATAGGTCATGGTGATGGACTTGGTCCCGGTGACCATGGCTACAAATTCCTGAAAAAGGTGTTCAGGGCGGAGTGGTCCCAATGGCTTTTTGCACGTTTCCACCCCAATTTTGGTATAGGCCTGGCCGATTTTTTTTCGCGTATCAGCAGGAAATCAGGACAAGAAAACGATAGGATTTTTCTTGGAAAAGAAGCCGAGTGGCTTGCCATTTACTGCGAAGAACTGGAACTGAAGACACATCATGACTATTACATTTTTGGCCATCGACACCTGCCAATGGACTTAAGACTCAGCACAGGTGCCACTTATTTTAATCTCGGCGACTGGATCACCAACTTCACCTATGGGGTACTTGACGAGACTGGTTTCAGCTTGAAGGCTTACGGCTCGAATCCCAAAATTTACTCCAATAAGCAATAAGATCTACCAGGCGGGCTGAGTAGCCCATTTCATTGTCATACCATCCCACCACCTTTACCATTTTACCAATCACGGATGTGAGCTGGGAATCAAAGATGCAGGAGTACTTGCTACCTACAATATCAGAGCTTACCAATGGGAGATCGGTGTACTGCAGATATCCGTTCCAGTCAGGCCCGTTTGCAGCTCGGTTAAAGGCTTCATTTACTTCTGCTTCGCTGGTCTCACTTTTGAGAATATAAGTTACATCAGTGAGGGAACCGTTCGGCACAGGTACCCTAATTCCTGCCCCACCGAGCCTCCCGTCGAGGGATGGAAAAATTCTGGTGATGGCCTTAGCGGCACCGGTACTTGTAGGTATAATTGAAAGCGCTGCTGCCCTTGCTCTGCGGAGGTCTGTGTGCACCTTGTCATGCAATGATTGATCGCCAGTATATGAATGTACAGTAGTAATGTACCCGTTTTCAATAGAGAAAGCCTTGTCGATCACATCCACAAGTGGGGCAGCACAGTTCGTAGTACATGAAGCGTTGGAAAGCAGCAGCTCAGTGCCGTCAATAAGCTGATGGTTGGCGCCCATCACAATGGTCTTCACCCCTTCGCTGGCAGCTACGGCACTTAGCAATACCCTTGGCGCACCGGCATCTATATGGCTCATCATGTCCTTTGCAGATTTAAGCCTTCCTGTGCATTCAAGTACCAAGTCTACGCCCACTTCAGCCCAGGGAATCTGCGAAGGGTTTTCCTGTGCGAAGTGTTCGATCCGGTGGCCATTTACCAAAAAAGTATGTCCATTAATACTTACATCGGCATTCCAAACCCCATGTATACTATCATATTGAAGCAAGTGTGCAAGGGCCTTTTCAGGGCCAGTGTCATTAATAGCTACAATCTCAATTAATGCATTTGGATCAGAGAGCACCAACCTGCTGAATACCCTCCCGATTCTTCCGAACCCATTGATTCCAATCCTGATACGATTCTTCATAATACAAAAAAAGAGAGCCCGTTTCCGAGCTCTCTATTGTTATTAAGCTTCGGTAATAGCACTATGACTTCACAAACTTAGCTGTTTTGGCAGTATTGCCAGCTGTGAGCTGAAGCAGGTATGTTCCACTTGGAAGGTCAGAGGTGTCGAAGGTTATAATTCGCTCACGTCCGTACTCCACGCGCTGATTACTTATGGTTTTAACAAGTTGACCTGTGATGCTGAATATGCGAATGGTGACGTTGGCACTAACACCAAGATCAAATTGCACCGAACCTTGATTCGACATAGGGTTCGGGAAAATTCTCAATGCATCAAGCGCAGGTAATTCAGTTATAGGATTATCAGTGCTGGTAATCTCTGACTGAAGGTAATCGGTGCGGAATATACCGCGGCCATGCGAACCAGCGTATACCACTCCGCTGTTATCAGCATTCCAGGCTTCCCTTTTCTGTTGACGCAAATCGAAAACGGGAACCCTGTTCAAATCTCCATTGTTTGCTTCTGTCCATGTGGCACCATCATCGCCGGAGTAGAATATGCCGTACTCGGTACCCACCATAAATACAGTAGGATCATTCACATCCATCACTACAGAATACACAGGCATTCCGAGAAGCGCTGATTCGATGTTCCAAATATTGATGAAGCTTCCTGATCCAAGTGCAGATGCCGCTGTATTCGAAACCCTTACTTTGGCGCTTCCTCCGTAGCCACCATGGGTGACAACCACTCTTTGACTCGCTGGTACGCCATACATCCCGCGGCCTAGAGAGTAATCAACTTCAATATCTGTCACTGCACCAACGCCGGAGTGAATCGTAGTTTTTGTAAGGATATATTCCAGATTGTTGTTGGCTAAAGTGTACTGGGCTGGCTTCCAGGCACTGTTGAAACCTGAATATCTTATAACGGTTCCAGCGCTGTATCCAACATACAAATGGTTACCATCAGGCGACCACTCAAGACTGGATGGGTTTGATGCCTCAGCCGCGCCAATTCGAAACCATGAGGAAGTTGCATTGGTTCTCAGCGGCTGACGGGTAATGTACACCCCGTTAGAGAGTGCTGCGGCCAATGTGAATTGCACCCGTTCCTGTATTTGGACGGTATCAGCTACATTGTTCAGAATCACTACCCCACCGGGAGCAGGCTGTTGGTAGTAAGAATAAAAATTAATATCCTCATCCAATACCTTAGACACCTGTGCCGGGCTGGTAGCTGCATCGGTTACCACAAGCGTTCCCGCAGGAATTCTTCCTACGATTGTATCTCCTTCAATTGTGACCTCAAATTGACCCTCAGGAAAATACTGAAGGAATGGTGAATCAGCAGCCGGGCTATAGTCTACAAACACTTGTGATGAATCATTGTCCGGGTGTTCATGGAGTGCTATATCAGTGTAAAAGTCATTGCCTCCACCACTTGCAACAGTAGTGAGATTACCCGCTGTGCTTACAGTCTGCCCTCCATTCGATGAGCGAAACACGGCTCCATTATAGATGGTTGAGAACATAAAATCCGGGTAGAGCTGCGAAATTTCACAAGAGAATCCATCACCACCGGTAAACTGAACTGCTTGCTCGGGGGTCGCACCTTCAAGCGTTATAAGCAGCGAACCGTTGTCTTGAAGCCCTCCAAGAACATCTCCATCAGGTCCAAAAGCAATTGCGTAAAACTGAGTCGTTCTGAAATCTTTGTTAAGGTCTACCCATGTAAAACCATTGTTATCAGAACGGAAAATACCTCCATCGCAGCCTATGTATAATCTGTTATTACTGTCCCATGCGTCCGTATGAATATCCGAATGCACATAGAACGGATTAGGTGGTCCCCCTGGGAATGAAGCAAAATTTGCATTCACTTCTTCCCAGGCAGTGATACCTGGTACAGGCGTGTTTAGTGTCCATCTCCACATTCTGATTCCACCAACGATAACTTGCTGCATCCCATCAGGCAGGTCGGGAATTACAGTGAGCATATTGTCATAATTACCCTGTGCAGTAATACCGTTGTAGAATGGATCGAAAAGTGCAGTTCCACCGCTAGATGTTGGAGCGATCACATTCCAGAATTGCCCGGCATTGGTTGTGGCCCAAATACCTTTAAGGAATCCGCTTGGTTGTGCCACGGAAGCATACATATAATTCTTATCATTTCGCGAAATGGCTACTTCTGTGGCACCATTCCCAGTGCTTGGAAAGTTATTTGCACTCTGGGTCATTTGGGTGAAAATCTGACCTCCATCTGTAGAAACAAATAACCTTGAAGAAGCGGCCACCAAAATATGGTCTCCATCAGCACTGATTGCAACGTCTTGCACGTTGGATGACAAGAGTCCCGTTGGCAATGGTTCAAGAGTAGCTGAACCATGGATATATGGATAGAGACCAAAATCAGTACCTATCCAAAGGCGGTCAGGGTTCGATGGATCCGAAACCATAGCATTAATAGTAGTCCAATCAGAATTGAGGTTCCAAAGCTGTGGCTCAAAATTGCTCACCAAACCCCAGGTAGCACCTTGGTCGGTGGAAACGAAAAGACCACCGCCTACAAAACCTGAAGATTCCTGACCTGAAATTCCTTCCCGGCTATTTCCAGTACCCACGTAGATAGCCCCGTTTCCTAGCATTGCAATGGACGAAACACACAGATTTTCACTGAAGCTGGTAAGACGCACCCAATTCTGGCCTGCGTTAGTGGTTTTAAAGAGTCCACCCGAAACGCCTCCGGCGATCAGGGTATTGACATCGCCAGGAAAAGGCAGGATGGCACGCACACGACCACCGACATTGTCAGGGCCCATAGAAACCCAATTCACATCATTGTTCTTGCTGTTGCGCTGCACAAGTTTCTGCATTATATTGCGCATTCCATAAACATCTTCCATTTCAATTTCACCACTGTATACATTGGCTCTGATTGATTTGTAGTATTCAAAAGCTCCGTGAATACCCTGTGCTGCATTTTTATCTGACCTGGCAATATATGCAGGCTCAATCTTATAAAGAGAGAAATCTGAGACCAACCATGCAGTTAGCACTGTGGTTGCAACTAACACTGTGTTTCGTAAAAGTGTGCGGTTCATTCGTTATGTGGTTTTTATTCAATTGTAACTGGCCTTCCTGGCAAAGCGGCTAAAATTATAAATTTTTAGCTTGTATGTATTCATTTAAAAAACATTGATCCTTGAATTCTTTACAACTCAGAAGAGATGTTTCTCGGCATGGTACGAGGAGCGAACCAATGGCCCGCTTTCCACATACCTAAAACCCTTGAGCAAGCCAATGGTTTTGTATTCGGCAAATTTTTCTGGAGTAATGAAGGCTGCTACGGGAAGATGTTTTCTGGTAGGTTGCAAATACTGGCCGAGGGTAAGTACGTCCACACCTACCGCCACCAAGTCATCCATGGTTTCCAGTACCTCAGCTTCAGTTTCGCCAAGTCCGAGCATCACTCCCGATTTGGTGTGCATACCTGCTTTTTTCAATCTGCGTAACACTTCCAGGCTTCTGTCATACTTTGCCTGAATACGCACTTGTTTGGTAAGTCTGCGTACAGTCTCAAGATTGTGCGATACAATTTCGGGAGCTACATCAATAATTCGTTGAAGGTTGTCCCACTTGCCCATAAAATCGGGAATCAAAGTTTCCATTGTGGTACCGGGCGATTGCTGCCTGATGGCGCGCACTGTTTGGGCCCATATGGTACTTCCGCCGTCAGAAAGATCGTCCCTGTCTACACTCGTAACCACGCAATGCTTTACATTCATAAGCTTCACAGAGCGCGCTACGCGTCCAGGCTCAAATTCATCTACAGCTCCAGGTTTACCTGTATCCACAGCACAAAAACCACATGAACGTGTACATGTATTTCCAAGTATCATAAAGGTGGCGGTACCCTCTCCCCAACACTCACCCATATTTGGGCAATTCCCGCTTTCGCAGATGGTGTGAAGCTTGTGCTCATCTACCAAGGTTCTCACTTTCTTGTAAGCTTCCCCCGTCGGTAATTTTACCCGGAGCCAATGTGGTTTTTTTACTTTTTGAACAGGTTCTGTTAAATCTTCCAAGTTGCTATCTGTTATATCGGGCTCCGAGTTGAAATGTAACGTAAAAAGTGAGATATGTACTATAGTTTTCTGCGAAAGCCATGATTTCTACCTCGCTGAACGGATATGCGTCAATGGCAACTCCTACTTCCAATCCTTTTATTCCTTCCCTTCTGGGATCATATTCAAAGTTGAACGCAAAAGTTCCATGCACACCGGGGTGAACCTTGGTTTCACCTACACCACGAAGTACTCCGGCCCGTCCATAAATCACATTGGGGTCGTGAACGGCTGGGTCGTATTTTTCAACGATGATGGTCTGAAAAGGAGAATTTTGCTCGGAGTGAACAATTTCGAGATATACGGGCCGTGTAAAGGCTATAGATGGTCCTAACCTCCAAGAATAGCCCACGGCCACTCCACTGGGACGTATCTTATCGAACTTCACATTTCTGGCTCCTATGGTAGGACGCATTACCAGCATGTAGTTGAGCTTGCCATAAACATAGCTGCGGCTCTCGTCCGACAATGGATAATAAGAGCGCACCTCTTTCGGGTGCTTCATGGTTCCAATGTCGAAAGTATATATACGTGATTTGAATGCGGTCTTATGTTTTCCATAAGTAAACTGCACCCCGTAACCAAGACTGTGCACATAGCCGCCTCCGAACATCATTTCTTTGTACACCACTGTACCTTCATCAAATATGGTGGACTTCTGTTCCTGGGCACAGAGGGCTTCACTAAGCAGCATTGAGAGCAGCAATAGCAGGGTATTGAATATTTTTATTTTACCTTCCACTCGCATTTGAAACAAAGTTAAAGATATATTGGTTTATGGCAACATCTTCGGTAGTATACAAAGGCGACCTTCGGACCTCCTGTACCCACATTCAATCTGGCAGCACCATCCTTACCGATGCACCTACAGACAATCACGGCAGTGGAGAAAATTTCTCTCCCACTGATTTAATGTCCACTTCTCTAGCGGCTTGCATGATTACAATCATGGGCATCAGTGCAAATGGGCACGGCTTTGAACTAGGTCCGGTAAGCGCCACAGTAACCAAACACATGACATCAAACCCGAGGCGCGTATCGAAAATACAAGTTGACTTGGAATTTCCCGAAAAGAAATTCACCGAAAGGGAACAAAATTTACTGAAAGTTGCAGCGCTGAACTGTCCGGTAGCCAAAAGTATTCACCCAGAAATAGAGCAGGAAGTGGTGTTCAGGTTTGCGCAATAAGGTCTAAACGCCTCGATACCTCTGTGGCACTAATTGCCATGTGCGACTTAACTTCTATAAGCCTGTTACCCTCAAAAAGAAACACCTGTGGAGACTCATGCTGCACCCCAGTAAATTCAGAAAGCTGTCGGCTTAATTCGCGGTTGTTTACCACGTCAATGAGGTAGTATTCGATCCTGGGATCTGGCTG
>JBGTBE010000069.1:0-3255 GCA_041749535.1 Cryomorpha sp.
ACCTTTCAGGGTAAGATTACCCGCGGCTCATGGGCCACGGTAGAAGGCAATGCCGCCGGAGGGTTTCTGCCCAACCGCAATTTCAATTTCTCATCGGCCACTGATACCCTTTACATATCTGTATTGAGTTGGGAAGGTTCAGCACCCCCGCCCACCGACCTGCCACCCAACGTAGTGGTGATGGACGATGATTTTTTTATGTCCGAACTCGACCGAAACCGTAGGATCAGACTTTTTCTTCCGTCGGATTACAACAGTACAGACAACCATTACCCTGTCCTCTATATGCACGACGGACAAAACCTTTTCAGCGCTCAGGAAGCATTTGCCGGTGAGTGGGAAGTAGATGAAGCCATGCTCGCTTTCGAAGCCGGTGGCTACAGCGGTGCCATTATCGTCGCGATTGACAATGGCGGGGCAGAGCGCATCAACGAATATACCCCCTGGGTCAATGCCCAATACGGTGGTGGCGATGGAGCTGCTTACACGGCTTTTGTGGTAAATACCCTCAAACCACATATTGATGCTGAGTACCGCACAAAACCGGAGCGGGAGCATACCGGAATAATGGGCAGCTCACTCGGCGGACTTATTTCACACTACGCGGGTATGGAGTACCAAAATGTATTTTCCAAAGTCGGCGTGTTTTCGCCTTCTTTTTGGTTTAACAGCACTGTTTATACACATAGCCAATCGCAGGGAAAGCAGGCTCCGGCCAGGTATTTCTTTCTGGCGGGAGGGCAGGAGAGCGCCAACCTTATTTCGCAGGTCAATCAGATGGTAGGCGTGATGAGCGATGCAGGTTTTACCCAGGAAGAACTGAGATTTGATATACATCCCAACGGTCAGCACAGCGAGTGGTTTTGGGCCCAGGAATTTCCCACCGCTTTTGAGTGGCTGTTTATGGAAGGTGAAGTGTCTTCAACATCTACTCATTTGCCGAAAGGAGAGTCCGTAAGGATATACCCCAATCCAACTGACGCCGATGTGTGGATCCATTTGCCGGAAGGTGAATACATGCAGTCGGTAGCGCTTTACAACGCTACGGGCAGGCTTATTTCCGTGCAGGACAGCAGCGATTCGCATATTGATATTTCGAACCTGGCGCAAGGCATTTATGTAATGCGAATAGTAACCGACCGCGGACAGTACATCCACAAAGTACAGAAGCGTTGAGAAAATTTTTTCTGATAGTATTCTTCGGTCCAACAGCGTTGATGGCGCAGGTTTTTAATCCGGGCAATGGAGTAGTCTTTACCGATGATGAAGTGCCGCGGGTGCATATTCTGATTCATCCCGACAGTCTGGCAGCGCTTTACCTCGAAGAAAACTGGTACAGCGACCACGAGTACCCCGTCACTTTTGTATACCAATACGAAGCAGCAAGCGATACCTTGTACGATGTAGGTTTGCGCTTTCGCGGAAATACATCGCGTGATAAAATTAAAAAATCTTTTAAGGTTTCATTCAATACATTCATTCCCGGAAGGAGATACAACGGCCTGAAAAAGCTGAACCTGAATGCCGAAACGAATGACCCTTCGATGCTGCGATCGAATACTACCTGGGGTATGTTCAGAGGTTATGGGGTAGGAGCGGCAAGAGCAAACCACGTAGAAGTGTACATCAATGGCGACTACTACGGACTCTATCAAAACACCGAGCATATCAACGATGACTTTGTACAGGTGCGGTACGGCGATGATATTGGAAACCTCTACAAATGCAGCTATCCGGCTGATCTAAATTATATTTCTTCAAATCCGGATGCCTACAAAATAGCACCCTGGGGATCGCGTACATATGAGCTCAAGACCAATGAAGAGTTGGATGACTACAGCGACCTGGCAAGGTTTATAGGGTTTTTGAACAATTCAAACCAGAATGATTTTGTCTGCCGTATGTCCGAACATATGGATGTATACTCCTACCTGAAAACCATGGCCATTGATGTGCTCAGCGGCAACTGGGACGGGCATATTTACAATAAGAACAATTTTTTTCTCTACCACAATCACCTCACCGACCGCTTCGAATACATTCCCTACGACCTTGATAATACATGGGGAATTGACTGGCTGGGGCAAAACTGGTCGAACCGAAATGTATACAACTGGAGTCCGCAGGGTGATCAGCGTCCATTGTATACCCGACTGATGGATGTACAGGAATTTAAGAATATATACTCCTGGTACCTGCGCAATATGGTGCAGCAGTATATTCAACCTTCAGGTTTCGCAGAGGCTATTCAGTCACGGCAAGCCATGATCACTCCATCAGCTCTGGCTGATCCATACAGGCCACTGGATTACGGTTATAGTGAAAGTGATTTTCTGAATGCCCTTACCGAAGCAGCCGGCGATCATGTGGATTATTCGGTGTTGGGTTTTGCTCAGACCAGAGGTGTTGCAACCCTGCAGCAAGCCACACCTATTGCCATCGCCCCGATAATCTGGGAAGTAAGAGAAGATTTTTCTGATTTCCCGGAATCGATCACGGTGCAGGTGAAAAGTCAAGGCCCCGTATGGAGTAGCCTTGTGCTCGATTATCAAATCAACGGGGTGGCGCAATCGCCGATAAATGCTGGCTCCTATGCTGTCACGCATACATTTCAGATTCCACTGGGCGCTGATTTTAATCAGTTAAATTACAATATCACCGCAACAGGCACGGGTGGACTTCTGCGAAACGCGTATTGCCAAAGCCGCTCACTAAAGGACGATAATGCAACTACGATTGTAATCAACGAAGTGATGTCATCAAACACAGTAACGGTAGCTGATGCAAATGGAGAATTCGAAGACTGGATTGAGTTGTACAATTACGGCGACGCATCGGTAGGTTTGAGCGGCCTGTACCTTACGGATAAAAGTGATGCCCCAAAGTACTGGGCCTTGCCCGATCTGATTATGCCGGCAGGAACTTTTCTGCTAATTTGGGCTGACAATGAAAGACATCAGGGCAATGTACATGCACCCTTTGGACTGAGTGCTGCCGGCGAACAACTCTTCCTGATGAAAAGTGAATCCAATGGTGTAAGTGTGGTTGATTACGTGACTATTCCCGAGCTTGCAACTGATATTTCATGGGGAAGAGCTGATGATGCGCAGCTGCCGTGGATCGGGTTTACTTCTCCGACACCCGGTGCATCTAACCAGCCTTTGGGTGTAGATGATGAGGCTGATAAAATTACAGCGCTTCCTTATCCCAATCCGGTAGATGACCGATTGTATCTGCCTGCTGACGGTGCGTTTT
>JBGTBE010000070.1:0-32165 GCA_041749535.1 Cryomorpha sp.
GATCAAAAATCTTTCAACTCAAACAGTCCTCTTTTAAAGGAAGGGGGATTATTTTTAAAAAGGCTGTATTTTGGAGCGGAAACCCGCGTCAAACGGGAATATTGATTTTAAGAATTAAACGTCTTGGACAGGTGTGATATGCAAGCTACGTTCCCCACCTGCGGTTGTATCTAATCCATTGCAGAGCAATGTTGTTGTAGCGTCCTGTGCGCTATCAAGCAGCCGCGCTTCACATGTTGCAACCTTGCCACTTACTTAACTTCCGGGCAGGACCCCAGCGTTTTTGGGACTTTCACCCTTTGGGATTTATTTCAAAAGCAATTTATATTTACCATTGAAGGCGCTTACATTATATAAGAATACCTAGCTTCCTACCCTCAGCTACGACATCTTATATTGAGCGTTGTGTTTAATTTAAAAATAATGGAAAAGGTATTGCCTTTAATATTGATTCTTGTCCTTGGATTAAATGGACTTTGGTATTGGATAAAAATTACTCTAAAAGCAAATGGTTATCCTGTAAGTTGGTTTTGGAGTCATTTTCAGGATATTCCTAATATGTATCGTCTTGCAAAACAGACAATAGAACCAAATAAAAAACGCAAATATTATTCAATGGCAATTGGAATGACTTTGGGAATTGTAGCTTTTCCAATAGTTTTTTTTACTGTAGTACCTTCAATTATGAAAGGAGACCCTTGTGAATATGAAAACAGATTTAGACAAGTTGAATGGAACGGTACAGTCATTAAAAAGTACAATGATAAACCAAACCATAACTACGAGACTATTGAAATTGAAAATCAAACAGAATCCAAAAAAATTCAGAATTGGGGAGTATTTGCGAACGGGAACTTTGACCGAATTTCTGTAGGTGACTCTATTGCGAAAAACAAAGGAGAAACGAATGTGGACTTATACAAGAACGGACAGAAATTTGAATTATCAGTCGACTATGGGTGTGGAAAATAAAAAACTAAACACAACAACAAAGGCTTCGTTCGGCCTGAAAAGCCAAGAATGAAGCCGCTGTTAGCGGTCACCGAAGAAACGTATTATAATAGAAACCATCTTTCCCGTCCCGTGGCGAAAAAGTTGGTCAATTATTTGTAAACGTGTGAATTTTGAGAGTCGGAAATTAGTTTCCCCTTTTCTGAATTTGACGAACTTCCACTTTTCCGTTCTCTTTGAAAATAGGACATCCCTTTGAAATCTCTACTGCCTCGTGAATGTCTTTTGCCTTAACGATAAGGTTACCACCTACCATATCTTGAGCGTCCACAAAGGAACCATCTGTTACGACTTTATCTTTTCCAGTTACCAGTTTGCCAGTGGTTTGAAGTGCCTCTCCCCCTTCAAGGATTCCTTTCTGAGCAAGACCTCCCATCCACGTATTCCAAGATTCAATGTAGGCCTTAACTTCTTCTGTATCTTCGGCATTATGGATATGAGTGTCACCGCCTCTGAATAAAAACATAAATTTTTCCATCTCAATTCTGTTTTGTTACTTTGTTTTAGGTTTGTAGTGCAAATATTCTTAGTTTATTCTATTCTCACAAGTAGGTTAATAAATAGAAGTTAGTATGAAAAACAATACTATAATTGATAATCAACAAGATATGGAAGAGAAAAAAATGGTTTTTGATGAAAATTCTTGTCCTGTTACTGCTACTATGCAAGTTTTGGGTGGAAAATGGAAATCTATTTTAATCAATGCTATCTATCATACTTCTCCTGCAAGGTTTGGGGAATTGAATCGTAGCGTAAAGGGGATTACTCAATCAATGCTTACTAAGCAGTTGAGAGAATTAGAAGATGATGGAGTAATAAGCAGGAAAATTTATGCAGAAATTCCCCCAAGGGTCGAATACACTTTAACCGAGTTTGGACTTACGTTGTCACCAATAATGCTTTCGATGGCAGAGTGGGGAAAACAATACAGACTTAACAATGAAAAAATAAAGGCGAACCGCTAATCGAGCAGACGGCTCCGCCCCTAAATAGTTACGGAGTGCGCCTCCCACACCACTGTATGTGCGCAAGCTACGCTCCCAACCTGCGGGTGCATATAATCCGTTGGTGAGCTATGTTGTTACAGCGTCCTGTGTGCCGCTATAGCCAATGCTTAATGACTGATAATGCTGCATCACGACATATGGCCAAATCATACACGATCACTTCGCGTTTCATTTTGACCTAACAAGAACCTATATTGAAAAATTTACACTTCATTGACATTATTTTACAGTTGAAAGTGCCTAAATAAAATGGTTGATTATAGGTTTACAAAAATTAAAATTCAACATGAAAAATAGCATCCTATTTATAAGTATCATCTTAACTTTCATAACGTTTCTTGCGTGTGGGGTCAAAAAAGAAAACCAAATTCCTGCCCTGGAATCGGGCATTGTTTCGAGTCAAAGCGAAAAGCTATCAATCGTTCAGGTATTTAAAGAAAATGAACATCTGTCAATGAACGAAAGAATTGATCTATTCTATAAACTAAAAAGAGAAAGTCCAACTACTTATGATTTTGAAAATGAAGATGCATTGAATTTTTATGGCTACCAATTGCTTTGGAATAATGAAGACCAGGATGCCTTTTTGATCTTTAAAATGATCCTTTCAGAATTCCCCAATTCATCAAATGCGTACGACAGTTACGGAGAAATATGTCTTAAAATAGGCGACAAAAATCAGGCTTTGACAAATTACAAAAAGTCACTTGAACTAAACCCCGATAACTTCAATGCCGAGGATCAAATAGCGTACATACTCGACCCGAAACGAAAACCTGAAAACCCAGCGGAGAAGTTTTCAAAAGTGTATGAAGCAGAAGCGTATCGGGAGGATTTAGATCAGCTGGCATCCAAAATTACAGCCACTCATCCAAATGTTTTCAAATTCATTTCTGAAGAAAACTTCCGAATTCTTATTGAAGAAAAGAAAAAGGTAATTACAGAAGAAACAACTTACGCTGAGTTCGTGTGGCATTGCGATGAAATAATCGCCAGCGTTCACTGTTCGCACACATCCGTAAGCGGCTTTTATCAGGAACTGGAAATGTTGCCTGTGGAATTAAGTTTTCCATTGCAAACGCGCTGGATCAACGACCAATTATTTGTAATTGATCCGATGAACAATGGAAGTAAAGTAAAAATGAAAGCCGAAATCACAAGTATTAACGGAGCGCCAACAATGGATGTATTGACAGAAATATATAAGCATTTACCTTCACAGGGATACATTGAAACAACGAAAAGGCACTTGTTCAATGTATGGTCAACATGTTTTATTCCGTATGCAATGGATTTCCCTGATTCCTATACCATCACTCTAAGCGGAAGTGCAAAGCCAATCGTATTGAACAAAGCCCGGGAAAAAAGAATACTACCTGAAGACCCATCAATTCAGCACTGCGGGAAGGATTTATGTTTGGAATTTTTAGAAAATGACAAAACTGCCTTGTTAACAATTGGTTCATTCAATTATTATAAATTTCGTGATAGTTATACGTATTTTAAGGATTTCATTGACAGCAGCTTTGTAGAAATCAACTCAAGAAAAAGTAAGAACCTTATTATTGATGTTCGAAACAATGGTGGTGGCTCTCAATCGGCTAGTATTCATTTGTTAAGGTACTTGGTTGATAAGCCGTTTATCTATTATTCAAATGCCCAGTTCGATGGTAAAAAGGAAAAAATAGAAGGAGAAGAAAGTGTTGATCCTTATAAAAGCAGGTATGACGGGAACCTTTATTTTTTAATAGATGGGGTAGGCAACTCCACCACAGGGCATTTTATGTCCATCGTAAAGGTGCTTAATCTTGGGACAATTATCGGAGAAGAATTGGGATCTAATCAATTTTGTTCTGCCGGAGGAAAATCATTCAGACTGTCAAATACCAAATTGGTATACACTGTTGCAGATAACACGCACGAGTCAATGGCAACCTCTCTTCCTGACGAATCTGGAATATTACCTGATATTTATGTTACACAAAGTGTGGAAGATTATTTAAACAGAATAGATGCTGTGAAGGAACATACGTTAAAACTGATTAATGAAAATGAAAAATAGAATTTTAGTTATGGTGTTTACCATGCAGTCAATGCTGCTATTTGGACAAGACAACAGCAATTTCAATTTGTTGGAGACCGATAGCACTTGGAATCAGGAAATTTTTCATTTTCCAATTCCCTTTGCTCCTGAAATTAAATTCGAAGGTTTTGAAGATGCCCGATTTCCAGCGTTTTGGGCTTATACAGACAGCAGTGATTTTTGGTCGTATGTGTTTGTTTGGAGCATAAGTAATCCAATGGAGTTGACTACGGGTGCTTTGGAAAGCAACATTGAAATGTATTTTAATGGTTTAATGAATTATCAAAGTTCAGTGGCTTTGTTTTTCAAAAAGGAAACATCTGATAATGTCACCAGGTACGTTGGTAAACTGAAAACATTTGATGCCCTTGTTACAAAAATGAGTATGACATTAAATGTTACTGCTGAATATTTTAATTGCGAAAAAAATGAAAAAACATGTATAGTTTTTAGATTATCACCTCAAGAATTTAGAGATGATATTTGGAATAAACTTGAGAAAGTTAAGTTGCGTATGGATTTTTGCGACATTTAGAAGTTCCATACTCAAGTATGAGGTAATTATTAATGGTTGTCATGGCGAAATTAAAATACTGAATCCAAAGTATTTGAACGCTGGACAAATGAAATCAATATAATGTACAATGCCAGGAGTTAGCTGGCATACACACTCCGAAAGGAAGCTCTAATCCCAACCCACAAATCCTTCCTACCTTTCCCCTTATGAAAAACAGCATCCTTTCCCTTCTTGCCCTTGTACTCCTTCAAGCCTGCGCTGAAGTGGCGACAATCGATCCCGAAAAGGATCCCATACAGGAAGTAGAAACCCATCTCACCACGCGGGTGCACATCACCGGCGATTCTACCTGGACCATACAGGAGCGTATGGAGCATTACGGGGTTCCGGGTGTGAGCTTAGCCGTAATTCACAATGGCGAAATCGCCTGGACCAAAACCTATGGGGTGATGGACAAGGATGACAAAACCCCTGTCACTGGGTCTACGCTATTTCAGGCGGCGTCCATCAGCAAGCCCGTAACGGCATATGGCGCACTCAGGTTGGTGGAACAAGGCAAAATAAAACTTACCGAAGACATCAATTCATACCTGCAGTCCTGGAAAATACCTGAGAACGATTTCTCCAAAGAAAAGCCTGTGACCCTAAAAAACCTGCTTAACCATACGGCGGGAATTACTGTGCATGGCTTTTTGGGCTACAGTCCGGACCAGGAAGTGCCAAGCCTTATTCAGGTGTTGAATGGCGCTCCACCAGCCAATTCAGCAGCGGCGGTGGTTGATAAGGTGCCGGAGGGGTCTTTCCGCTATTCGGGAGGTGGCTACAACATCGTTCAGCAAATGATGATCGACGTTGAAGGCAAATCCTTCCCTGAAATTATGAATGCACAAGTCCTTAAGCCATTGGAAATGAGCAGTAGCACTTATGAGCAACCCCTTCCGGCCGACAAGTTGAAATTGGCAGCCACCGGCTACCTTCCCGATGGCTCAATGACCAAAGGAAAAAGGCATACCTATCCGGAAATGGCCCCGGCGGGATTGTGGACCACCGCCGAAGACCTTGCCAAATTTGCCATCAATATCCAAAAAACCCTGAAGGGAGAAGGTGAAAAAGCCTTGTCGCAGGAAATGACCACCATGATGCTTACCCCATTTGTAGAAGCGTATACGGGGCTTGGAATATTCCTTCTGGATCGCAAAGGCGATGTGTACTTTGAGCACGGGGGTTGGAACGAAGGATTTTCATCCCAATTGGTGGCGCACAAAGACAAGGGGTATGGGGTGGTGGTCATGACCAATTCAAATCACCCGGAGTTTATTGGGGAGCTTATACGTTCTGTAGCACTGGCCTACGGGTGGGACAATTATTTTCCTGTGTACGATGCCATGGAGATCGCGCAAAGCACTGTTGCTGATATTGGTGGCAGGTACCTGCTGAACGGAAATGAGCTGGTGGAAGTGCTGGAAGTTGATGGCGCGCTAAGCATGAAGGATGCACCCTGGGAAGCGCCGATGGATTTAATCAAAGTGTCAGACAGCACCTTCGTGACCCGGGAGCGAAGTTCGCTCATACAGTTTATCCCAAATCCAGAGACCGGATCAATGGATTTGGTGATTCTCGATGATGTGAGCGGTGAAGTACAGTCTACCCACAGAAAAATGGGTAACGATGAAAAGATACCAATAGAGTTGCTGATGGATGGCAATTTTGAAGCAGCGATGGATGCCTACAAGGCGCTGCTCGATGAAGATCCGAACAACCCCACGGCGCTTGAGGAAAATCTAAATTATTTGGGTTATGAGTTGTTGGGCAAGTCTAAAACAAAACTCGCCCAGGATGTTTTCAAGGTCAATACCATGCTCTATCCAAAGAGCTCCAATGTGTACGACAGCTATGCCGAAGCATCGATGATTCTTGGAGAAACAGAATTGGCCATTGAGAATTACCAAAAATCCTTCGACCTCGATCCAACAAACATCAACGCGAAGAATAAGGTCGGGGAACTGCGCAAGGCAAAGCCATAATGGTTCGACCCTTTACCTGCTTGCTTGCAAAGCACATTCGCAGCGTGTCGCCCTAACTGGCAAATACGTATGCAAAGATTTCAATATCCGGACACGTTGAACGAAATTGGAATTGGGATTTTCCAAAAGGTTTTGCGCAGGATTGCTTACCAGCCAACTTTGGTTTTGTTCCGGAATATATCCTCCGGTCAAGTGATAGAATGGAATTTTCGGTTAGTTTTGGTGGGATTACAAAAGTTTCCAGACAGACTGCCGCTGTGACTCAGCCAGAAAATTTAATTCCTTGACTAAAAATATCTAAAAATGACAAACGCAAAAGCGAGCGTAGTATGGATCACAGGTGCTTCTTCTGGCATTGGTAAAGCGATGGCCTTTGAGTGGTAAAGATTGGGATACAAAGTGGTGCTTTCTGCCCGACGCAAAGAACTCCTGGAAGCGATTTCCCAAGAAATTAAGAATTCTGGTGGCGAAGCGTTGGTCGTCCCGGTTGATATTTTGGAAGAAAAATCAATAGAAAATGCGGTTCAAAACATCATAAGTACATGGGGGCGATTAGATGTGGCTGTTGCCAATGCCGGATTTGGGGTTTTCGGAAGTGTAGATACGTTGACTGCAAGCGATTGGAACAGGCAACTTCAAGGCAACGTTACCGGGTTGGCCCTGACGGTAAAATACGCCCTGCCCCATCTGAAGCAACACAAGGGACGCATTGGTTTGGTGGGCAGCGTTGGAGCGTACCTTCCCAATCCGCATGTCGGAGCCTATGGCGCCTCAAAAGCTGCGGTACATTCCATTGGCATCACCTTGCAGGTTGAATTAATGGGCACAGGTGTGAGCTGTACTACCCTGCATCCTGGGTTTGTGGTGTCGGAAATTGCCAGGGTTGACAATGATGGTATGTGGCATCCTGAACGGACAGACCCACGGCCGGCAAATTTAATGTGGCCTACCGAAAAAGCTGCGAAAGTAATGGTGAATGCAATATTGAAGCGGAAAAGAAACTATGTTTTCACAGGCCACGGGAGGGTATTGGTTTGGTTGCAAAGGTGGTTTCCCGCCCTGGTGAGAACCATTGTTTCAAAAGGTCCAAAACCAGAACTTTAAACATCTTCTGGTGGCGGGAAATGAAAAAAGAAAGCAGAACGAACCCCTTTTTGCAAAAGTGGGAAACCCCTGCACAAGTACTTCCCAACCCTACAACCTCCCCTTGCTCACACCCATCAGGTTGCACATACGGTAGAGCATGCGGGCACCCACATTGCCATCCCAGTCGTTGGTGTCGAGGGCATCGGGGGCAGCGCCCGGGCTTACCTCGTTCAGATCGAACCCGATTATCTCCTTGCCCGAACGCGCGAGCATGGTAAGCAGGTAGTTCACCTCTTCGAATTCGAAACCGCCCGGTACCGGTGTGCCTGTGTTGGGGCAAAGCTTGGGGTCCAGCCCGTCAATATCGAAAGAGACGTACACCTTCTGAGGCAGTGATGCGATGATGGCAGCGCAGGTTTGGTGCCAGCTCTCTCCATTGAAGCGCCTGCCGGCCAGGTCGATGTAGAAATAGGTCTCTATGCGCCCGCCGGAGTCGCGTATCAATTGGGCTTCGCTTTCGCAAAAGTCGCGAATACCTACCTGCACCAGCTTGTTCACCTGTGGCAATTTGAGCGCATTGTACATAATGCTTGCATGGGAGTATTCAAATCCTTCAAAAGCCTCGCGCAGATCGGCATGCGCGTCTATCTGCAAGATGCCGAAGGCTGCTTCGGTGTCCGCCAGGTCGCGTATAAGTCCCAATGGGGTGCTGTGGTCTCCACCCACAAGTGCCACATGCTTGCCCCCGGCACGCAGGGCGGCAGCAGTGTGCTGCACCCATTTCACCATCTCCGTACAGCCGGCATCTACCTGATCGAGAATTGCACGGGCTTCGGGGTCGGTCTCCTCCATGGTACCATTTTCCAATTCTTCTATATATACTCCGGCCACTTCCCGGAGTGCTTCGCTCAACTTGCGTATGCTCCTCGGCAATTCCAGCATGGCGATGCCATATTTCCAGGCATCGGGTATGTCTTTCTGGTACAAGTCCACTTGCGCCGATGCCTTGAGGATGGCCTCAGGCCCCCTGGCACACCCAGCGGTGTAGGAAACGGTAACCTCCCAGGGAACCGGTATGAGCACCAACTCTGCATTTTCAGGGGTGAAGGGCAATCCAAACAGGCTGCCGGAAGCACCTACTCCATTGGGATCAAACTGTATGATGGATTCTTCTTTGGTCATGCTATTTAGTCTTGTTGCTTAATTTCCAAAGCCTCCTGCAGAGGCTGCGCAAAAGTAAAAAGTTAAACACCCATACCCCGGTGCAATAGGGATTTTTAACGTTGCACACCCTTCCGGGAAATGAATATGCCTTTGGTTAGCGCAAGGGTGCACCTGTAGCAACTTCGGAAAATGAATACTTTTGGTTCCTCAATTTTCCCAATTGCGCTGGGAATGAAATATTGCAGTTTGTAAATAGCGAACCATGAAGGAATGCGCGGGTAGGAATGAAACTGAATTGCATTCTGCTTATCATTTCGCCCCATTATCATTGTTGAATTGAATGAATCATTTCTATGAAAAAAAGTAACGTTTTTTGGCTGTTGTCACTTGTGTTTCTTATCAGCACCATCATTGATTTGGCGGATGCCTACATGCCCAAATTGCTGAGCTCAGTTTTTCTTACCATAGGCTTTGTGATGCTCGCCCTGGGACAAAGCGCCAAGAATAAAACAGGACTCAACAGGGCTGCGCTCTTTTGCTTTTTGGTTTCTCTGGCGGCGGTTGTTTACAGGCTGGTATTGTATTTTAAGGCCAGTTGAGTCAGCCGATTTAGGGCGAACCATTGTCTAATTATTGCAAGGCTCTCTTCCAGAATATTTTTAGGAAACATCACTTGGTGCCAAATTGCTACATACATTTGCACCGTGAAACATGCGCTTAAGGTATTTTGCATCACCCTTCTTACCCTGCTGTACTGCTCGGCCGTAGGGGTAGTTTCCGCATCAAAAGCCTATCCTGGTATTCAGGGCACTTTTTCCTCTGAATGCAACGCTCATTTCTCTGCCGCTTCTCAGGTATTGTTCACCCATACTTCCCAATCGGAAACTGCAATTACCAACTTCAGTGCCTTGCCCAAGCCTGGCGTTAAGGATGCTACCGGTGGATTGTGGGCGATCGGCATCAGTGCCTTGCTACTCGCCGACAAGTCATATATACGCTACCTGCGAACTTCAGTGTGTGCAGACCAGCGCACACGCTTAGGGGAGCTTCTCTATCCCTTCCATTATTTCTGGTAAGGTTCATCCCGCCTGCCTTTACATCAATTGAAAAGGCTTCTTCTTTCAAATGGGATTGCAATTCTGCAATAACGGATAACAACAATTTAAAAAAATCAAATAAAATGGATTCAGGAAGTGCCATTATTGGGGCTATATTACTCGCTATCTGCATTGTACCTTTCGTACTTATGCATATAGGCAGGTCGAGAAGGGAAAAGAAAATGATACAAGCCTTGCACACTTTGGCAAGGCAGCACAACAGCAGCATGTCGGAGCATGAACTCTGCGGCGATTTTGCAATAGGAATCGACAAAACAAACAAGAAGTTGTTCTTTCTAAAAGGAACGAATAACAATCAAAAACCAGCGGTTATAAACCTTTCAGAAATAGAAAAATTCAAGATAGATTCCCTTTCAGGAATTACAAAGAATGCCAGTGAGAATGCAGCGTGGACAAAACAGATTGATTTCTGTTTTATCCCTTTCTCAAGCAAGAATGAGCTAAGGCTTGAACTGTACCGGGAGGAGCTGAATGAGCAGCTTACCGGCGAACTGGAACTGGCTGAAAAGTGGTCGAAAATGATTCAGGAGCAATTGACAATCAGGAAGAAAATGGCGGTATAACTGCTGCGCTTCTGTGTTAATTTACGGGAACGAATGGTGGCAAGTGAGTCTCTAAAGCGCACTTGTCCCATTCGGTTTTTCACTTTTAAACTTCTCCTTCATCTATTCACGAAGTGGCCCTGAGATGTAACCCTATTCACATGGCATTGGGATGAAGAACAAAACGCGAAAGAATTGCCGACTTGCATTGGGTTTTCCCTAAAACATCTATCTTGGCTGATCAAAATTTATGGGTTGTATCAGAGATTGAAAATGAGAGAAGAGCCCTTCCTGCACCTGCTTTTGCCGGGCATCGCAGTCCAGGTTGATGCATCAGAAAACCAGGGCTATGATTAAGAAAGTGGCTTTGCCATTGGCTTCTTTGTTTCTGGCGTATCAGTCCATCAAATTGGTTGAACTTTTTTTAAACACTGCTCCCCAGCAATTTTCTCCGATTTTCATTTTTCTATTGTCGTTCTTGTTGAATCTTTTCATCACCGGAGTGTTTGCGTTTATAGGGTTTGCGTATGCCAGCAGCGCTTTGCTTTCCGACGCATACTACAAGATTCACAACCCGGAAAGGCTGCGCGCTGTGTACCATTTCCTTGGGGTAAAGTATTTTAAGCACCTGCTGCTCGCTGCATTCTGGGGCAAGGATAGCAACAGAAAAAAATACTTCAACGGAACTAAATCGGGGATTAAAAATTTTGATTTTCAAACCAGGCAATCGGAGATTGGGCACCTTGCTGGCCTGCTTGCCGTTGGGTTTGCATCATTATTCCTTCTGGCAAAAGGCCATTTTGCCGCCTTTGCATGCACCACGATTATCAATATCATTTCAAACCTCTACCCTATCATACTGCAAAGAATGCACAGGTTGCAGATAGAGCGAATCAGCAAGAGGTACTAACCATATAAGTGCAAGCAAGGCATGGCAATTTTCTATCACCCTCAGCAATGTGGGAATTCTGCCTACTTTTACAAGTGCCCAAGCAGATCATGAAGAAAAGAGTTGTTTCCATTTTGCTTTTGCTCCTCCTACTTGCACCGGTGGCGGCAACATGGTGTTGGCTTCAATACCAAAAATCGGCTGTGAAGCGGGAGTTGAAGTGGAAGCTGGCAGATGGGATAGACCGAAGTGAATTGGTATTGCTCAAATTCAGCAGGCAGGAAGCAGAAACCAATTTGAGATGGGAACATGCGCGAGAGTTTGAATACAAGGGTGAGATGTACGACATTGTAGAAACCCTGAATTCAGCAGATTCAGTGTACTACTGGTGCTGGTGGGACCATGAAGAAACAGCATTGAACAAACAACTCGCTGCGCTTGTGACCAAATCCCTCGGTGACAACCCTGAGAAGAAGGAAAAACAGCAACAACTGCTCTCCTACCTGAAATTGCACTTCTGCGTACCGGAATCTTCTGAGCAGTTGCACACAACAGAAGCTAAGCCAGCACGCCATTCCCGGTATATCTTGGCATACGATCCGGTAGAGCTGCTGCCGGTCTATCCCCCACCCAAGCTGGGTTAATCAGTGAATTTATTAGTGTTGCCTTCCTTCTGCATCCCTTGCAGAATGAAAGTATGGTGTGCCCAATTCAGCGCACTTCACGCGTTTAACCCAATAATTCGAAAATGAAAAAATTCAACATACTCTGGATGTTGCTGGCATTGGTTTCCTATGCGAGTGCCCAGACCATTACCATAAAAGACCGGGAGTCCTACGATCCCCTGGAAATGGTTACCCTTATCAGCCGATTGCCGGAAGTTTCTGCCACCACCAATTCCAAGGGGCAGGCAGATGTAACTGCTTTCGCGAACGCAGAAAAAATAGAAATCCATATGCTCGGCTACAAGACCATCTTGATGAGCTATGCCGGGCTTAAAGCTGAAAATTTTCAACTGTTCATGGAGTTCTCCAAACTAAACCTCGACGAAGTAGTAGTATCAGCCACAAGGTGGAGGCAATCTTCGGGCAATGTGCCTTCCAAAATTGTTTCTATTTCAGCGAGGGAATCGGCCTTGCAAAACCCCCAAACAGCTGCTGACCTTTTGGGAATTTCCGGAAGGGTGTTTATTCAAAAAAGCCAGCAAGGCGGCGGAAGTCCCATGATACGCGGCTTCGCCACCAACAGGTTGCTGTACACCGTTGATGGGGTGCGGATGAACACCGCCATATTCAGAGCGGGAAACATCCAAAACGTAATCAACCTGGATCCTTTTGCCACCGAAAGTACCGAGGTGCTCTTCGGACCTGGTTCTGTAATTTATGGCAGCGACGCCATAGGCGGAGTGATGAGTTTTCAAACGCTCACCCCCCAACTTTCCCTCACCGACAAAGTAGCGGTTAGTGGCAAAGCGCTGGCACGCTACTCATCTGCCAATCAGGAAAGAACAGGTCACTTCGACGTGAATTTGGGTTGGAAAAAGTGGGCACTCGTTACTAGCATCAGCAGCTGGGACTACGACCACCTCCGGCAAGGAAGCAAGGGACCTGATGATTATGTAAAACCGTACTATGTGCAAAGGCAGGACAGTACGGATGTAGTAATCACACAGGATGATCCTTTATTGCAAATTCCTTCCGCATACTCACAGATGAACGTGATGCAAAAGGTGCGCTTCCAACCCAATGAAAACTGGGATTTTCAATACGGATTTCACTATTCAGAAACATCGCCCTATGGCAGGTACGACAGGCACCTGCGCACAAGAAATGGCACTGCCCGGTACGCAGAGTGGGACTACGGCCCACAATCGTGGATGATGAACCAGTTCAGTGTGACCCACAACCGTGCAAATTCATTGTACAATCATATGACCGTTCGCCTTGCGCAACAATCTCTGGAGGAAAGCAGGATAGACCGGGCACTGAACGACAACGAACGAAACACTACTGTAGATATCGTAGATGCACTTTCTGTAAACATAGATTTCAATAAGATTACGGGTACCAGAAACACCCTGTTTTATGGGTTTGAGTATGTGTTCAACGATGTGGTTTCTACAGGAGGTATTACCAATATCGACAATGGCACGCGCACAGCAGGCGCAGCGAGGTATCCCAATTCCACGTGGGCATCTGCAGCGGTGTATGTGAACGATGAATTCAGGGTTTCTGATAAGTTGTCGGTTCAGGGCGGGTTGAGATACAACCAGTTTATGATGGAGAATGATTTCTCGAACAACGGGGACTTTTATCCTCTGCCATTTACCACTGCCGAAACAAACAGCGGAGCTCTTACCGGAAGCCTCGGTGCCGTATATCGTCCCGCTCAAAGCTGGGTGATAAGCAGCAATTTCGGCACCGCTTTCAGGGCGCCAAATGTGGACGACATTGGTAAGATTTTCGATTCTGTTGATGGTTTCGTCACCGTGCCAAACCCCGATCTCGAGGCGGAATATGCCTACAACCTGGACCTGGGTATTGCAAAAGTATTCGGTGATGCGGTGAAGGTGGACATCACCGGCTTCTACACCATTCTACAGAATGCCATGGTGCGCAGGGATTATCAGATCAATGGGCAGGACAGCGTGCTGTACAATGGGGAGATGAGCAGGGTACAAGCCATTCAGAATGCCGCCGTCGCCAGGGTGTACGGCCTGCAGAGCGGGCTGGAAATAATGTTGCCCGCAGGCTTCATTTTTTCAACGGATATCAGCTACCAAATTGGGGAAGAAGAGCTCGACAATGGCACCAAAAGCCCCTCGAGGCACGCCGCTCCCATATTTGGCGCTAGCCGGCTCACCTATCACGCAAATAAGTTGCATTTGCAGCTCTATACCACGTACCAGGGAGAGCAATCGTTTGAGAACCTGGCGCAGGAAGAGCAGGAAAAAGATGAAATCTACGCCGTGGACGCAAACGGTAACAATTATGCGCCCGCATGGTACACCCTGAACTTGAAAGCCATGTACCAGCTCACAGAATCATTTGCCGTGAGCGCAGGTATGGAGAACATGACCGATCAGCGTTACAGACCTTACAGCTCAGGCATCTCAGCCCCTGGAAGAAATTTTGTGATGTCATTGAAAGCAAGCTTCTAGTACGCAGAGTGGCGGTAATGAAGTGATCTGCCAAGCCTGTTTGGCAAGGAATACAGGGCCGAAAGGGATGCGCGCAACGTATCTTCCTTTTGGCCCTTCTTCATTCTTAAGAATTGGTACCATTCTGTTTTACACTTTACTTTGTAGGGAATCTAATCAACCTTCAAAATGGCTTCAATTGAGACGCTACACCCATTTGTACTGGAAACAGAAAGGCTGAAACTACGTCATTTCGCGCCTGATGATGCAACACACTTTTACATGTTGAACCAGGATCCCGAAGTGTTGCGCTATACCGGCGATAAACCTTTTGAAACCGTGGAAAGTGCAAGGGATTTTCTGGTGAACTATGATCAGTACAAAAAATATGGCATCGGCCGATGGGCGGTCATTGCCAGGTCTGATGCGCAGTTTCTCGGTTGGTGTGGGTTAAAATACCAAACGGCCACAGATGAGTACGACCTTGGGTTCCGGTTTTTCAGATCACATTGGAACAAAGGATACGCCACCGAAGCCGCGGCTGCGTCTATAGATGCAGGGTTTGAACGCTTTGGGCTGCAGGTCATCATAGGCAGGGCGATGATACAGAATACGGCTTCTATCAAAGTGCTCCAAAAGGTTGGGATGCAATACCACAAAACTGACCTATGCCACGGAGCAGAAGCGGTGATCTATAGAATTGAGAAAGCCGCCCCTTGATGCCTGGCCCGGAACCGCAGAAATTATCTTTTTATTCTATGGAGACAAGTGACTATAAATTTCTCACCTTTAACCTGTAGCAGCCGCACATTAAATTCAACCCAAACTTGAAAAAAATACTGAAGTTCGGACTCATCACAATACTTGTAGTGTTCGGATTGGCCGTAATTCTCAAAATAGCGCTGACTGGATTTCTGAACGATTCACTAAAAGACTCCGTGAGAGAACAACTTGGTCCGGATTTCAATTTTAACTACGAAGACCTGAGCCTCTCATTGATGGCAGAGCACATCCTCCTGAAAGATTTTAAAATGGGACGGCACGCTGAAACGGGGTCTGTTTGGCAACTGGAAGTTGACAAAGTAGAAATCAAAACCTTCGGAATATGGGATTTCATTCAAAATGGCGATATATCCATTGGCACTATAGAAATCATTGATCCGAAGGTTGACTTTAAAAAAGGTTCAAGCCTGGTACTCGATACAAGCAGAACATATTCCACAGCTCCGGAAATCAGGCTACGACTGGGTGAATTTGTCATAAAATCAGGCCATGTAAATGCAGAACTGGAAGGCGCACTGCGCATCAATGCAAGGCTCAACCTCGAAATAGGTGGCATAGACTTCAGAGGCAATTTGCCAGATATGGTTGAAGAGCTTGGTTATGGGAAGTTGAACCTTCGGGACCTCACGTGTACGCTCCCCGACTCTGCCTATCAACTTTCGGCCCACAACCTGACAGTAAACCATGCAGGAGAGTTCATAGAGATCGATAGCCTCAAACTCCGCCCCTTACTCAGCCTTGCGGAGTTTGAACAAAAACACGGTTGGCGCAAAGGGATGATTACGCTTGACTTCCCTAGTGTGTTGGTAAGCCAACCAAAAAATTTCGGCGATAGCTTGTATTGGATTGACAAGGTTGAAGTAGATGGGTTTAACGCGCGCATTCAGAAAGATGACCGGATGCCCCTTCCCGATAGGGTCACTGCATTGCCACAAGAATTGCTCAGCAGGTTCAAGGATATACTTCACATTGGTGTCATTGAAGCACGCAATGGAGATTTTAAACTCAATATTACGCATGAATACGGAAGGATTTCACACATTGATTTAGTAAATATTCAGGCCCAAATTATTGGATTACAGAACACCAATATGGAAGAACCCGCATTTACCTTGCTTGCAAGCGCTGTACTGATGAATGAAACGAAACTAGAAATAGAAACTGCCTATATGTACGGAGAACATGATCCATTTACGATCAGTGGAAAATTGCAGTCAGGAAACCTTTCACTCCTAAAAGATTTTCTCGCCAAAGCCGCCGGCCTCGAAGTAGACCAGGGAGATATGCATGAACTGAGCTTCAATATGGCGGGCAATACCTACGGTATAGGTGGTACACTGCAATTCACTTATGAAAATTTGGTATTGCATGCCATAGACAAGGATACCCGTAAGGATAAAACTTTTATGAATGCTGTTTCTGACATTGCCGGACACCTCGTGTACTGGAAGGACAATCCTGGAAAAGAAAGGTTCCGGAACGCAAAATTTTATGCTGAGAGAGATGTGCGCAAAGCATTTATATCTCAGTGGATAGATGGCATAATGAAGGGCATTCTCGTTTCCGTGAGCAAACTCGACCTTGATAAACTTCACAATATAAAAGAAATACATTCAATTAAGAAAGAACAACGGGTGCACGAGAAGGCCCTTAAGAAAGAACAAAAAGAGGAAAAAGCCAGGGAGAAGGAAGAGAATAAGTAAAAGTAGGATGGCCTGTAAACCATGCAAGGCTGCATCATAAAGGGCATATGATGATTCACACGCAGAGCGTATCGCCATATTAAATGGAGTTCATCCTTTTCGGTATTCTTTATAAATTCAGCGCATGAAATTGAATGTGCCTGCATTTCTGGTAAGAACGACAATATTTCGATTTGCCGCTATAATGTTCATGCACAGCACAGCGATCGCACAAAATGACACGTTGATTTTCAACAATGGGGATATCATAGTGGGCGAAGTGAAGGATATGAAACGAGGGGTGGTAAAAATAGAAACTGACTACAGCAAAAGCGATTTTACAGCGGAGTGGAAGAAAGTTTCAGCAGTTAGATCACTTGAACTATACAGCGTAGCCCTTAGGGATAAAAGCATCTATCCCAGCGTAACCATTGGAACGGTGAGCCCTGGCAAACTCATTCTCACAGATGGGCCATTCACACGCAGTGTTGATGTTGGTGATATTGTATATTTCAGACACGTGAGCCGCAAATTTATTGACAGGCTAAATGCTTCCGTTGATTTGGGCTTCAGCCTTACCAAGGCCAATAACCTGAAACAGTTCAACGCATCAGCAAACCTCGGCTACAATACAGAAAACTGGTCGCTCGGGGCATCATACAGACAGGTGGGGTCTACGCAGGACGACGTAGAATCCATAACCCGCGCCGAAACTGCCGTGAATGCAGACTACTCACTTCAAAAAGGAATCTACCTCGGCTCGGGAGTAAACATGCTGAGCAGTAGTGAGCTGCAGTTGAAACTTCGAACCACTGCTGTGGCAGGTGTGGGTTATTTCCTCGTAAGAAGCAACACCATGTATTGGTCATGGTTTCTGGGTGGTGCAGCCAACATTGAAGATGTTTACGAAATGCCCGAAGAACCCTCCGCCGACAGAGAAAGTTTCGAAGGCATCATCTCCACAGAGTTCAACATCTTCGATTTTGGTGACCTTAAGTTGATCACAAACATCAAGTGGTTTCCCAGCATTACGGAGTCGGGTAGGCACAGGGTCGATTTTAAATTCGATACTTCTTATGATTTACCCCTCGATTTTTATGTGAAGGCAGGACTCACCTACAACTTCGACAACAAACCGGCTCCGGGTGTGACAGATACTGACTATGTGATTGTGACTGGCTTTGGATGGAAATTATAACAGTGCTACCCAAACTATGAGCACGCATTTTGGGGCTAAGTTTATGAACGTCCTGTATGTAGCGGGGTCTATTTTCATGCTTGCTTCGTGTAACTCTTCTCCTTCAGAGCCCGATTTTCTCTCCATATCACTGCACAAGGACTGGTACCTGTACAGCCCTGATACCCTCGACTCCTACCCTGCCACGGTGCCCGGAACTGTTCACACCGACCTCATGTCCGCCGGAATAATTCCCGATCCTTTCTATGGCAGCAACGTGGAGGCCGTACAGTGGATAGAAAACCACAGCTGGGTGTACAGCTGCAGTTTCGACCTGCACATAAACCCTGAGAATTACGATGCCACTGAGCTCATCTTCGAAGGGCTTGACACCTATGCCAACGTATGGTTAAATGAAATCCCTGTATTGAATGCAAACAACATGTTTCGCTCATGGCGCATTCCCGTTCAGCATCTCATCAAAGAAGGAAGCAATAATTTGCGCGTTGAATTTCTATCTCCGAAGCGCGTGTGCGCCCCTATGTTGTCCAAGCAGGGATTCATCTACCCTGCCGACAATGACGAGAGCAAAATATCACCCTACGTGCGGAAAGCCGCGTACCACTTTGGATGGGATTGGGCGCCGAGGCTCGTAACTTCGGGAGTTTGGAAGCCTGTGCGTTTGGAGTTTTTCCAAAAAGCTGCCCTGAGAGATTGTAGTGTCGCCCAGCTAAAACTCAATCCCGAAGAGGCTGTGGTAAGAATCACTGCAGAAGTGGAGTCGTTTATGGATGCACCCTTCGAAGGTACGTTGGATGTGGGCGGTGCGCAATGGAAGGGCAGCATCACCCCCGGGCTTCAACGAATAAGCGTGGATGTGACCATACACAAACCCACCTTGTGGTGGCCAAATGGCGAGGGAACCCAGAATTTGTACCATTACCAGGCTGTGTTGGGTACTAAAGACAGGCAACTGCATAAAAGCCCAATCACTGTAGGGCTGCGCACCATCGCATTGGTGAATGAACCCGACAGCATAGGGACATCCTTTTACTTTAAAGTGAATGGGAAACCTCTCTTTATGAAAGGGGCCAACTATATACCACAGGACGTATTTCTTCCCAGGGTGCGCGATGCGCAATACAGAGAGTTGCTCCTAAAAGCCCGTGATGCGAATATGAACATGCTCCGTGTATGGGGCGGTGGGGTATATGAGCGGGATTTGTTCTACCACCTTTGCGACTCGCTCGGTATTCTGGTATGGCAGGATTTTATGTTAGCCGGCACCATGTACCCTGCCGATGATGCCTTTCTCGACAATGTGAGGCAGGAAGCACAGGAGCAAGTACGTCGGATTGGCAAGCATCCCTGCCTGGCACTGTGGTGCGGAAACAACGAAATAGAAGTGGCCTGGCAAAACTGGGGCTGGCAGAAAAAGTATGGATACACCGGGCAACAGGAAGATGAAATGCTTGCAGGTTACAACCTACTTTTTCACAGCTTGCTGCCAGATGAAACAAGGAAACATTCGCATGAAATACCTTATGTTTCCACCTCCCCACAAAGCAACTGGGGCAAGGCTGAGAATTTTAACCATGGCAGCATGCACTACTGGGGCGTATGGCATGGGCGCGAGCCTGCGAGCGCCTTCTCGGCAAATGTGGGGCGCTTTATGGTAGAGTATGGCATGCAAAGCTATCCTGCGGAAGAGACACTCATGGAATATGTACAGGAAGGACATATGAACCTTGACTCATCGGCCATAGCTCACAGACAGAAAAGCTACATTGGCAATCAAGAAATGCTTCGCCACATCAACGATATGGGCGAGCAACCTGCAACCTTTTCGGAGTTTATCGCATCAAGCCAGCGTGCGCAGTCCCACGCGCTTCAGCTGGCCACTGAAGCACATGTAAATGCTCAGGGCCACTGCATGGGCTCACTGTTATGGCAACTCAATGATTGCTGGCCGGGACCTTCCTGGAGTATTGTAGATTATGCGGGCAGAGAGAAGGCGGCCTACGGGGCAGTGCAACAGGCGTTTTCAACCAAGCCGATCCCTGAGCTGCACCGATAGCATTTTCGTTCAATGAACGAAAGGTGCTCCATGAAATAGGAAACTATGTCTTTTTAAACTTCTTTAGCCCGAACAAATAACCTACATGTATTTGGTACCTGAACCCATAAGCCCACTGATCCAGGCGCCCATTGCTTGTCAGTTCTTCATCCACTTCTACCAATTCACCTAATCCCGGATACTTTTCCAACAATGCTAGGAGCAGTTCATTCGTCACCTCATCAGGATCTATTGAGAAGTCGCCTTGTGCCCTGGCCCTTGCCCTGTATTTTGATACGGATGGACCAATGAACACAAGGTCAACAGTAATCCTGTTCTTAATGGCGAATTGGTAGCCCAATTGCGCCCCCATGTTGAGCACTTCGAGTCTCAGGTCCAAATCCAGGTTCTCCTCCACCCCATTGTTGTTGTAGCTGATGTTCTTTGTATTGTGAAACCCCAAATAGGAAACATAGGGGCCTACATATACACCATGCGGTGCGGGGTGCTTATTCTCCTTCTTTAAGTAAAACCGATACTCTCCTCCCAGTTTAAACCCGGTTGACTTGCCGGTCCTTACTGCCAGGTTAAGATCCAAAAGATTAAAATTGGGTAGGTTTTGCGGGCCAAAGGAAACTGCGAATGACTGGGAAGGATTCACGGCCATCTCGTATGAAAAAATCATGGCGTTGCGGTAAAGCCACTGTGATGTGATGTCCAACTTTATATTGTGCCTTCTGAAAACTGAGTCCCGAATTGCCTGTGCAAAACCTGAAAACTGCACCGTGAGCAGCAATAACAATAATATAAGTGATCTCATAATGAATGTGGATTGAGGTGGGGCAAATGTTGTATAAAAATAAAGATGTTCCTAATTAGAATTTGCAGGCAGTCTATAAAGGGGCGATCGCAGGAATCCATCATTCCTCTTTCTTTTTATAGTAAGGAGCATGGATGGAGTGTACCGCACCTTGAAGTCTACCGCGGCGTCCACCCCTGAAGATTGGTGGTATTTTACAGTCGGTAATTGAATAATTCCAGTACATTCGAGCCAACCTACCTTGAGACATATGAAGAGTATCTTAAAGCCCGGCATCCATTGGTTGTTTCTCTTTATCCCCATTACTTTTCTTCTTGAGCTTAAAGGATTCTCAGCGCCTTGGGTATTCTTTTCGGCAGCACTGTCCATTGTTCCAATCGCCAGACTTATAGGCACATCAACCGAACACCTTGCATCATACACGGGCGATTCCATTGGGGGTATGCTCAACGCTACATTTGGCAATTTCCCTGAACTCATCATTGCCATCATGGCCCTCAGGGCGGGATTGTACGACATGGTGCTGGCATCGCTGGCCGGGGCCATTCTCGCAAACCTCTTGCTTGCGCTCGGTGTGTCCTTCCTCGTTGGCGGACTTCGGTTTCGCAACCAGGAGTACAATCCGGTTTCTTCCAGAATATACAGCACCATGATGCTGATTGCTGTCTTTAGCCTCATTGTACCGAGTGCATACCACCAGTTTTTTGGGAGCGGTGGCTATACCGAACAAGAGAATACGCTCAACATAATTCTTGCAGTTACCCTGCTCGTCCTCTACGGCTGCTACCTTGTTTTTATGCTCAAAACACACAAGGACTTTTTTAAAAGTATTGAGACGGGTGGGCATGGTGAATCCGAAAATCACTGGTCCATTGCCAAGGCAATAACCATGCTGGTGGTGGCCTCAGTAATGGCTGCATTTATGAGCGAGGTGCTTGTGGGAGCAGCTGAAGAAACCGGTAAAGAATTGGGAATGTCCAGTGTTTTTGTAGGGCTTATCTTCCTTGCGGTGGTGGGAGGAGCTGCCGAAAGCATCTCGGCCGTGACCATGGCTGCAAAGAACAAGATGGATTTGAGCATCAGCATTGCCCTGGGTAGTTCCATACAAATTGCGCTATTTATCGCACCACTTTTGGTGCTAATGAGCTTATTTGTAGGTCCCGGACAAATGAATCTCACCTTCGGCAGGGGATTGCTCGGCACCCTTTTTATTACCGTGCTTATTGGTGCGCTGGTAGTGAGCGACGGTCGCTCAAACTGGTACAAAGGAGTGCAGTTGATTGTGGTCTATTTTCTGCTGGGTATGATGTGCTATTTCATTCCTGAAGGGGGGTAATGCACCTCTTTCTCTGAGAAGACCAAAACAAGTAAAAGCCCATCTGGGCTGCTATATACAAAGTGCGTCGGCTATGCTGCTCGTTAGAAATTCAGAACCTACCCACTAAAAAATTGAAGATTTATACATCGCCCTTCTAAATCATAAACAGGGCTATTTAAAAATTCCCTTCAGGCGCCCGCCGAAATCCCTTTCTCCTTCTTACGAAGAATAATTTCTTTTCGCATAGGGGTTACATCCTTTGTAGTTGTCATACCAATACATCCGTTCAATGCGTTAATTTCGCCCGGAAATGAATCCGGTAGCGCAGTTTTCTGAAAAAGAACTTTTTGAGCAACTCAGAACGGGCGATGTAAACGCTTTTGAAATGCTGTTTAAAAACTTCTACAATCCGCTTTGCAGTTATGCCTTCACCATACTTGGCGACAGGGATGAAGCCGAAGACACCGTGCAGCGAACCATGACCCGCCTGTGGGAAGGGCACCGCGCACTTGATGTGCAAGCCGGCAAAGCATACCTGTACACCTCCGTGCGCAATGCAGCTTTCAACCAAATAAAACACCGGAAGGTGCGCCTTAAACACGTGCAGGAAGAAAGCCATGATGCCTCATTTTCTACCATCACTGAATCTACAATACCCCTTCAGGATAGAATAAATGAAGCCCTGCAGAAGTTGCCCACCCAGTGCAGGGTGGTGTTTGAAATGAGCCGGTTTGAAGAACTCAAATACGCTGAGATTGCGGAGAAGCTGAACATCTCGGTGAAAACCGTTGAGAACCAGATATCCAAAGCCCTGAAAATTATGCGGGCAGAGCTCAAAGATTACCTGCCTGCACTGATCATTCTTCAAATGCTATTGAACCATTGAAAGGGAATCCGGAAAATATAGACGCGCTTGTTGCCGCCTACTTACAGGGCGATGCCAGTCCGGAAGAGGCGATGGCTGTGGATGCGTGGAGATTTGCCCAAAGCGAAAATGAAAAGCATTTCGGGCATGTATGTGCCCTCTACGGCAAAAATCCGGAGCTCTACTCCTGGAATGTCAACGCTGCCTGGAACAAGGTAAAACCGCACACTGAAAAGTCGGCTCCGGTTATACCACTTTGGACCGTATTCAAAGTAGCTGCAGGCCTCGCGCTGCTGACTGTCGTCGGCGTGGTGATGTACAATTTACTGGAATCGGAACAGGTGAGCTACCAAGCCAAAGCCGGCAATGAATTGCTCGTTGACACCCTGCCCGGACAGCACGTGGTGGCCCTGAACAGTGGTTCGGCGGTGCAGTATGACTTAAAAGGAAGCCTTGAAAACATTCGCCTCGAAGGCGATGCCTGGTTCGACTTGAATTCAAAAGCAGATATCACCACAACCGTGAGTACCCAGGGACTCCAAATCAGGGATATTGGCACCTCATTTGGCGTAAGCACACTTGGCGATAGCACCACAGTGTTTGTTACCGAAGGATCGGTGCAACTCTTCACAGAAGCAAATCCGGGCTTGCTCCTCACCGCCGGGCAGGCGGCTGTGTACGTAGCGGGTGTAGGAAGCATAACACCAATACCCACGCCAGCTTCCGAAACCTACGAGTGGCACGACAGAAAATTCTACTTCAATGGCGCGCGCCTCAGCGAGGTGGTGCGTAGGCTCAACGCTGCTTATGCCGTGCGCTTCGTGCTCAGCGGGCCCGTGGAGAATTGTAGGATTACCGCCAGCTTCTACAATGAAAACCCTCACACCATTGCAGAGGTGCTGGCCGAAACGCTCGGATTGACCATACAACTGCAAACAGGAGAAATAATTCTGAGTGGTGAAAATTGCAACAACTAAAATGAGAACAATACCCTTTTGCCTACTCCTTTTGCTGAGCCTTTCGGCAAATGCCCAAAAGAGCACACCCCACCTCGAAAAACTCATCACCATTCAATTTAAAAATGAGAAAGTGGAGCTGGCACTGGAGCGTATTGAAAACCTTGCAGGGTTCAATTTTTCCTACAACCCGGAGAACATAGATGGAGAAAGAAAGATAAGCTTGACCCTTCGCAGCAAATCTGTTCGCGAGGCGTTGTCACTCATCTTTTCGGGTGAGGTAGAGTATAGGGAAAAGGGCAAGTACATCATTCTCACTAAAAAAAAAATCAATGACGGGGACGATGCTCCCAAGCAAATTATCATCACGGGCTATGTGGTAGATGCGGGCACCGGTCAGAAAATATCTTCGGCTACAGTGATTGAAAAAAGCACCTTGAGCGCAGCAAATACCAATGCCTACGGCTACTTCAGCATGAAGGTGGTGAAGCCACAGTTCCCCATGCATATCGCTGCATTTAAAATCAACTACCAGGACACGGCAGTGACAATTCCATCCAAACAAGCCGGTGCACTTTCACTTTCCCTCGCACCTGCGGGATACGGTTCTTCACCCAAAACCACAACCCCCGCGCCCACCCCGGCCCTGCGCGATACAGTGCGATACCCGGTACTCGCTGCCGAACCGGACATTTCGGAAGGAAAGATTGCTGCCCTCAACGTGACCGATACCATCTACGCACCCTGGCAATGCTCTTTTGTACCATTTGTGGGCACCCATGGCCTCCTGAGCGGGAGTGTGATCAGTGAATGGTCATTGAACGTGCTGGGTGGATACACCCTTGGAAGCCAAAAGGCGGAATTGGGAGGCCTGTTCAACATAGTAACTGGCAATGTGAACGGTGTGCAAGCTGCCGGAGTGTTCAATACGGTAGGTGGTGATGTGGATGCTGTACAGCTCGGCGGTGTGGTGAATATGAACCGTGGAGTAACCCGTGGTGTGCAAGTCGCCGGGGTTACCAACCTGAATGGGCAAACCCATACAGGTGTGCTCGTCGCCGGTGTGGCAAACATCACCAGGGAAACCACCAACGGGGTCTCTCTGGCCGGTGTGCTCAACTTTCAGAACGGACATTCCTACGGACCGATGGTCTCCGGTGTAGCCAATATTGCACCTTGCGGTGTTGAATCTGCGCAGGTGTCAGGTGTCATCAACCTCTCTGTAGTAGAAGTGAAAGGTGCGCAGGTGGCAGGCGTGTTGAACACAAGCATAGGGCATGTGCAGGGTGCACAAGTTGCGGGCGTCTTGAACGCCAGTATTGGCAAAGTAGGTGGCGCACAGGTGGCGGGTGTCCTCAATGTGGCCGAAAGAATCGATGGTGCGCAGGTATCTGCCGTGCTAAACCTCGCCAAATCTGTGGAAGGTACCCAATTGGGCCTGCTGAATATTTGCGACTCTACCAGCAGTGTTCCTGTGGGTTTCTTCTCCTACGTGCACTCAGGATTCCACAGCGTTGAAGTATCTGCTGATGAAACTTTTCTAATGAATGTGGCCTTCCGCACAGGGGTAAGAGGGTTCTACAATATTTTCGGGGCGGGAATAAACCCTCCCGGCACAAATGAGCAAACCTGGTACTATGCGTACGGCATTGGCGGAAGTCCAAAGCTGGGTCGCAAAGTAGACCTTGACATTCAGCTCACAGCCCACTGGATCAATTGGAATTCCACCCCGGAATTTAACCTGCTTAACAGGTTTTATCTAGGTGCAGATTATAGGATATTGAAAGGGGTGAGCATCTTTGGTGGGGTGCAACTGAACGGACTCCTTACAGAAATAGATACCTACTTCCCCTCCGACATTGTGCCCGACGATTCTGACCTGCTGTACGATGAGAACCTGGATGAGACGTACAATCTAAAAATCTATCCCGGCGCCAGGGCCGGATTGAGATTTTGGTGGTAGCGTGTACTCCGTTCAAATCATAAATAATTCCGTTTCGTTGACTCTCAATTGTAGTTTCGCTCACAAGAGGTATATTTCATTCCTGCAAACTTAAATACAATTCCCGGACAAAGTCAGTTCAGAGTTCCGTTTTTTTACCATAAAAGTCAGTTCGGGTTGACCGCTTTTTCAGCGGGAAGTATCGAGAACAGTAAGTAAAAGAGAAAATTAGATTCTCGGCAATACTTCATCTCGACTGCACCTGATGCGGCGCTCGATACAATTTTTGACTCATCCCTCGTCAAAACTCACTCAAAGTGAGCTATTTATTCCCACAGAAAATAAGTCCGGGGTTCCGCTTTTCGCCCATCCCAAAAAAAATTCAAAATATTTTTCACTTCGTGTAGTGGTAACCGTGCAGGTAGGTGTCTAACTACCAAAGCATCATTACAAACCAACCATGAAAATCATCTTTCACTTCGCAGTTATCCTGCTCATCCTCCTCACAGCCACGCGGGCCCAGGCACAAACCCCTACCCAAACCATACGCGGAAACATCACCGATAAGGTAACCCAAACACCCCTACCCGGAGCCACAGTGCTCATTCCCGGCACCGACCCAATAATGGGCACCACCACCGATGCCAATGGAAACTTCCGATTGGAGAATGTGCCTGTAGGCAATGTGTCACTGCGCATCACCTACCTGGGCTACCAGGATGTGGAGCTGAGCAATGTGGTGCTCAACTCGGGCAAAGAACTGGTGCTGTCCCTGAGCATGGAGGAAGACTTTGAACTCATGGCAACGGTAGAAATTACTGCCAATACCGAAAAGGACAAGCCACTTAATGAAATGGCCACCGTGAGTGCACGCAGTTTTTCCGTAGAGGAAACACGAAAATTTGCCGCAGCCGTGAACGATCCTGCGCGCATGGTCACCTCATTTGCCGGTGTGGTTCAGACCGACGATGGCAACAACGGCATTTCCATCAGGGGCAACGCACCCAACGGACTGCTATGGCGCATGGAAGGTGCCGACACACCCAACCCCAACCACTTTGCCAATACGGCTAGCAGCGGAGGGGGTATTATGATTTTGAGCGCACAGTTGCTCTCCAATTCCGATTTTATGACCGGTGCCTTTCCCGCTGAGTATGGCAACGCCCTTTCGGGGGTATTCGACCTGAAGTTGCGCAAGGGAAACAACGAAAAAAACGAGTACACCGTGCAAGCGGGCGTACTAGGCATAGACCTGGCTGCCGAAGGTCCGCTGAACCGCAAAACAGGCGGCTCCTATCTCGTGAATTACCGGTACTCCACCCTGTCCATTCTGGAGCACCTTGGCGTACCATTTACCGACGGCAGCACCAACTTTCAGGACCTTTCCTTCAATGTAAATTTGCCTACCACCAAGGCAGGTACCTTCTCACTGTATGGTTTTGGTGGGCTGAGCAGCCAATTCGAAAACGCGAAGAAAGACTCACTACTGTGGGAGGACGACTCAGACCGGTACAGTTGGGAGTATTTTTCCAACACGGCCATGGGAGGGCTCAAACATGGTATTGTGCTCAACAACAAAACGTTCCTTCAATCATCCCTTACCTTCTCTGCAACAGAGAGCGGATATGAAGACCAGGTGTATGATTACAACTACAACCAAAGCCAGGAGTACTATGAATCGTTTCAAAATAAGCGCCTGGGATTCAATTCATCAATAAGCAGAAAAATTAATTCCCGCCTGCACTCCAAGAGCGGTTTCTTCATAAACCGAATAGCATACAGCGCGCACCTGAGCGAGTATGAAAATACCAATGAACTCGATTTGAAGATCAACGCCGATGGCAACACCTTTCTGAATCAGGTGTACACGCAATGGTCGTACAAAGCCACCCAAAAGCTTACCCTGAATGGGGGCATTCATTTTCAGCACCTGGCATTGAACAATACTTCATCCCTGGAGCCCCGGCTTTCGGCCAAATATGTGCTCGATGAAATACAGTCGGTGGCCTTGGGGTACGGGCTGCACAGCCAAACCCAAAACATGCCTAACTACTTCTACACCGTTACGGATAGTATGGGGATGCAAAGCAGTCCCAACAGGAATTTAGAGATGAACAAGTCCCACCACTTTGTGCTGTCCTATTCCAGGGCGCTGGGTGAGAACCTGCATCTGAAGGCGGAGACCTACTATCAGCATCTTTTCAACATGCCCATCAGCACCGACCCCAACAGCACCTACGCGCTTGTGAATGAAGAGTGGAACTTCGCCACAGAACCATTGGCGAACGACGGAACCGGCAGAAACGTTGGGATTGAATTCACCCTGGAACAGTTTATGAAACGCGACCTGTACTACCTCTTCTCAGCATCGGTGTACGACAGCAAGTACAAAGCCGCCGATGGGGAGTGGTACAACACCCGATTCAATGGAAATTACGTGTTCGCATTCACCGGAGGCAAAGAATGGCCGGGCAGGAATCCTGAGAAGAACCGCTCCTACGGTGTGAATATAAAGACCAACTGGAGTGGAGGCTTTCGCACCACGCCCATAGATAAGACAGCCTCCGCAGCAGAGGATGAAACGGTGTACAACTACAACCAGACTTTTGAAAACAAGTTGGACGATTACTTCCGCACAGACCTTCGCCTGAGCATGAAAAGACAGAGGGAGCGCTCTACCCACACCCTGTCGCTGGATGTGCAAAACCTTACCAACAAGCAGAATATGGGCGGTCAGTATTACAATTCGGAAACAGGTGAAGTGGAGACCTGGTACCAAACCGGCCTGCTTCCTATACTCGCGTACAGAATAGAATTCTAAGGGGGGTTGGTTGCCGCTATTGCCTTTCAGGAACCATCCTGAAAGGCTTTTTTATGGCTTATACATTGAAGCGGAAGTGCATCACATCGCCATCTTCCACAAGGTATTCCTTGCCTTCCACGCCCATTTTGCCCGCTTCCTTCACAGCAGCTTCAGAACCGAATTTTATAAAATCGTTGAACTTGATCACCTCAGCGCGGATAAACCCCTTCTCGAAATCGGAGTGAATTACCCCCGCGGCCTGCGGTGCTGTAAATCCTTTGCGTATGGTCCAGGCCCTCACTTCCTTCACCCCTGCTGTAAAGTAGGTGTATAGATTTAACAGGCGGTACGCAGCGCGAATAAGCTGACTCACACCCGCTTCTTTAAGGCCCAGGTCGTTGAGGAATTCCTGTCGCTCTTCGTACGTTTCAAGTTCGGCAATATCGGCTTCGATGGCGGCACCAATTACAAGTACTTCGGCGTTCTCAGCTTTCACGGCTTCACGCACCGCATCTACGTGCCGGTTGCCCTTTACCACGGAGCCTTCATCCACATTGCATACGTAGAGTATGGGCTTGTCGGTAAGCAGGAACAAATCCTTCACCAGGGGGGCTTCAAGGTCTTCGAGTTTCACCGTGCGGGCCGACTGCCCTGATTCAAGTGTGGTGCGGTATCGCTCCAGAATCTCAACGAGTTTCTGGGCCGGTTTATCGCCCGATTTGGCGGCCTTCTGCGCCTGCACCAACCTTTTCTCTACCGTCTCAAGGTCTTTGAGTTGCAATTCAATATCTATAATCTCTTTGTCGCGCACAGGGTTTACGCTTCCATCCACGTGCACCACATTGTCGTCGTCGAAGCAGCGGAGCACGTGTATAATGGCATCGCACTCCCGTATATTGCCCAGGAATTTATTGCCCAGGCCCTCCCCTTTGCTGGCGCCTTTTACAAGGCCGGCTATATCTACAATCTCAATGGTGGTGGGCACGATGCGCTCCGGATTTACCAGGCCCGAAAGGTCGTTGAGGCGTGGGTCGGGCACGGTGATGGTGCCCACATTGGGCTCTATGGTGCAAAAAGGAAAATTGGCCGACTGGGCCTTCGCATTCGATAAGCAGTTGAACAGCGTAGACTTCCCAACATTGGGCAATCCTACAATACCACACTTCAGGGCCATAAATCTAATTTGGGCGCAAAAGTAGCGTTTTTATGGGGATTGGGGTGATGTCATCGCGGTGAACGTTCACCCCTCCCCGAAGAAGTTCAGAACCAAAAAACACTCCCAGGCCATGCCCGCCGCGGTGGCAGCCCCAACCATACGCCCCATTCCCATACTAGGCGCCACACTTGCCAAACCACTGCCCTTGTGCATCAGCGTGGTGCTGCTCGAAGGCTAGCTTGATTTTTTGAATTGTTTTGAACAGCGCGTAAGTCGAGGACTAAACCAAAGCGACAGATTAAATTTGAAAAGCCTCCGCTTCGTATTTTTTTAAATTTCTCAGCCAAACCGCATTTGGCACATTTGCAAAGCCACACAAGCCAATCCACAACAAAAGCTCACAAAAGAGCCAAATCTCCTTCACATTACGATAGTTACGTTTTATATCAAGTTAGTCAGGTTAAAACTGACTTATACACTATGAAACATAAGTACATCTCTACACAATCAAATGAGATTTTGACTCACTTCAATCAAACCCGCTCCGCCGGGCATTCGCCCCACCGCAGCGGGGAGGTCCTCGCGGTGAACGTTCTCCCCTCCCCGTAAAAGTTCAGAACCAAAAAACCCGCTTAGGCCATGCCCGTCTCGATGGCAGCCCCAAACCATACGCCCCATTCCCTTAACAGACCCCACACTTGCAAAACCATTGCCCTTGTACATCAGCGTGGTTCTGCTTGCAGGGTAGCTTTATTTTTTTTGAATTGTTTTGAACAGAGGTAAGTCGGAGTGGGTGAAGTGATTACATTTGGGAATGATTGTACCTACACACTGCGCAGATTGAGATTATCTACAACATGAAGTTGGGTATATATGCCCGAAGGGGGGTATATACGCAATAGGTTGGGTGGGGAGTGGCGATTATGCGGATGTTGTATTGAAATAGAAAAATGAAAACACTCGGAGATTTAATAATTGAAAAAATGCGGGAAGGTTTTTATCCCGAATTAAATTCTGACTTTGTCATTAATTTGAGTAATGAGTCAAGAAGAGGCGCAGTTTTAATTGGAACTGCAAAAGTCGAAGACCATATCAATCAGCTTTTGGAACATATTCTTCCTAAAGATTCAAAGAAGTATCGGGACAGACTAATTAATTATCCAGGCCCGATTAGCACACTTGCAAGTAAAATGGAGCTGCTCTTCGCATTTCGATTTATAGATGAAAAGCTTTATAAATCTTTGCAAGCACTTAAAAAAATAAGAAATGATGCAGCTCACATTTCTGATAAATTTGGAATCGAAGAAATCAAGGGTTCATTAAAAGCTGTTTTAGAATTTGAGAGCCATTTTGATGATATTATTGAGAAAATCGCAACTGACAACTTGATCGAGATCAAAAAATTTCAAATGCAAAAAGCTGTTAAAGGTGAGGGTCCATTAGAAGAGTGGAAAGCAGAAATACTTGAGGAAAAATATAAAGTGCTTCTTGGCGAACCGAGTGTTCAAGACCAACTAGTTATTTGGAAGTTCGCTTATGGTCTAACTTTCATTTGCATTAAACTTCTTGTTTTGATCGATGAATATTCATCTTTAAAGCAAAGGAGTTCAACTTGGTTAGAAATTTTGAAAGAAAAAACCGCCTACACCAACTAGGCCTTAGTTCGGCTTGAAAGGCCCAGTATAAAACCGTTGTTGCATGGAACCGGGATTAATTAGGGCGAAACTAATTAGCATCGAGTTAAGCGGCGATTTCGGCTTTACCTTTGCTCTTGTGAAAGTAATTCAGGAATATTTCTTCCGGGACAATGAGTGAAGGGGTTTTTCGGTTAGTTTTGATCGGATAACGGAGGTTTTATACGGACTGACATTATAGGCAATTTGAATAAATCAATCACACCTGTCCAAGACGTTTAATTCTTAAAATCAATATTCCCGTTTGACGCGGGTTTCCGCTCCAAAATACAGCCTTTTTAAAAATAATCCCCCTTCCTTTAAAAGAGGACTGTTTGAGTTGAAAGATTTTTG
>JBGTBE010000071.1:0-6277 GCA_041749535.1 Cryomorpha sp.
GAGATCAAAAATCTTTCAACTCAAACAGTCCTCTTTTAAAGGAAGGGGGATTATTTTTAAAAAGGCTGTATTTTGGAGCGGAAACCCGCGTCAAACGGGAATATTGATTTTAAGAATTAAACGTCTTGGACAGGTGTGTCAGAATATAGGTAAATCACCCGGTGATTCAGGTGTATTTGTCAATCCATTTGCCTGGTTCAAAATACATGAAACAGAAAAGATGGCATCTGTCCAACTGGCAGATCAATACCTAAAAACATTTGCTGTATTAAGACCGAGCGAAGGTTTGTACTATAATTCATTGTCGTATAATACCGATGCCAAGGGAATTTCGGAATGCTCAGCCGACACAGCCTCGTGGAAAAGAGCCCATTTTGTGCAATACAGGAATGCTGAAGTCAGAGATTCCTCTCTGAACAACATACAAGCAGTGGCTGATATTGTTGGTGAAAACTTTGACAAGGCCAGATATCATGCATTGATCGAAAGTTCTCGGAGGGATGACAATACTTTTGTTAAGATGACCACTGAGCCTTGCAAAACTGTATATCTTTCGGAGAATAGCGAATATATAGCCATTGAAAATCCGGGCAACAAAGTACCTCCCTATGTTAAAGAGAATGCGGGTACTGAAGGACGCTTTGGATTTACATATGGCAAGTGGCGCGCAAAAATTACTTTTCCTGCTACAATTAGTGCATCAAATGTTTGGAACGGGTTACCTGTGCCTATTGGTTAAAATTTCAAAGCCTGGAGCCCTGGAACGTGCGCAATGCCTGCGAGAATAGCGGTTATGTTGTAAGCGGTGAAGATGAATCAACTGCTATTTACAACAAGTATGATGCTTACAGCGAAATTGATATTGAAATAGTCAAAGAATCTGGCCGTTGGGCAAAGCACCCTTATGGTTCGGTTGAGAATGCTGTTCTCACTCATGAGGCTTCTGAAAACCGAAATCTGGTAGTAGCTTGTACGAACTGGGATCGGGCATGTGCAGATCCTCCCTATTTTCTTGACAAATGTTCAGGAGAATTTGAATACGAAGGAGAAAAATTTCAAACCAACCGCTGGTATAGGTGGTACAAGGCCATTTCTATAAAAACTGAACGCGATCACGACATTACGGTTGGTTTGCCCATTTGGTACGAAATCGACTGGCGCCCCGACACGATCATTTGGCGCATAGGGCAATCACTATCAGAAATGAATGTGGTGGGATATATGGATGCTTCTGGCACCAAAGTTCCCAACAATCAAATGACGGCAGTTGTGAGTCAGGAATGGCACTATTCGCATTGGTGGGTTACCAATCCTTACCCGCAAGGTAGCCTGCCCTATCCAAAAAGCCCTTTGAAAGGTATGCTCTATGAGATTGTTATAGAGTGAAAATGTTTTGTAGAAACGAAAGTTCCAGGCAGTATTCATCTGCTTTCCAATTAAATTTAAACAGACATTGCATTTACAATTCTAAACCTTTGATTATTTTTCACTTAACATGTACGTTTTCTACCGAAATATCTATGGCTAATTTGTAGTTCTGGACCCCAAAAAATCTATAGCACAGATTAAGAGAAAATCAAATAGCTATATTTACGCCAAACTTAACCGCTATGAGTAAAGCTATCAGATACGGGCTATTCACGGCCGCTGGACTTATAATATATTTTGTGTTTATGAAATTTATTGGCCAGGAAAGAAACCTATACCTTCGATTCTTTAATGGCATTATACTTATAGTCGGGGTTTATTTGCTGCTGAAAAATGAATTTCAAAAAGTCGAAAACGAAAGACCCTCATATCTTGAAGGACTTGCAAATGGGATGATTTTAACTGTTACTTCTGTGTTTGCATTTATCGCATTTCTAGCCATTTATGTCTCTTATTTTGACAGTGCATTTATTGAAGTTCTTGAAGATTCCAAAATTTGGGGGAGCAACCTGACCCTTTCAGAAGCTTCCTTCGCAATATTTGCTGAAGGAATGGCATCAGGTGCAATTATCTCGTTTGGATGGATGCAGTTCTTTAAAGTACGAATTGCACCAGGCAAGTAGCCTGCACTTCTTTCTGGCTCAGATACTATTGGGCAGTTGCAAAATCACAGTATTCTTCAATTCTGTTTGTATAAATTCTATTGGTAAAACCAGATCAGGGTTGGCTGAACCAGATGCTCGTAGCAAGGTCTCTTAAGTTGAAAGACGCCTGCATTGTGCAGTGGTATAGATTGTAAAGATGTAAACAATGATCGATGGGTATAATTGGGCCATCCATTTGCCTTTTCAAGCCAGATTCCTGAATACTATATCAATTAAGCCGACAATTTTATCATGCCGACAACACATTCTGAATTTGCTAAGAGAATCGGCATGGTTCATATGAATAAAGGATAAATAAACTCAGCACGCAGGCGTGTAACATAACTAAAAATCATTACCTTTGCGCTCCTTTTTATGAAGGAAGGCGCGGTGGTTCGCCCGATGTATAACCCTCTTGACTGTTTCCACCCTGTCAGGATACAAGCTAAAGCCTTAATGGCAAATAAAGAAAAAAAGGTTTCGGAAGAAACCGCTGAAGTAAACGCAGAAAGCACTGAACAAGCGAAACCTGCAAAGAAAAAAACCACAAAAGTTGCTAAAGCAGCAGAACCAGTGGCCGAAACCGAAGAATTAACCGAAGAGACTACAGTTGAAACTGAAGCTGTTTCGGATGATTCTGAAGAAGAAAATCAACCAGAAATTGTCGCATCAGACGAAGACGACGATGTGGTTCTGGTTCGCAAAAAAGTGGAAGATGAACCTGTAGAGTATGAGGACGATGAAGATCTGGAGCTCGTTAGCACCGGAGAGACTTTCGATCCTGCAAATTTCAATTGGGAAGCATATGCTGACGGCGCAGATCGTTACAGTGCATCAGAGCGCAGCGTTTACGATGCGCGATATGACGACACCCTAAACGCCATACAACAAGGCGAAGTAGTTAAAGGAAGTGTGGTTGATATCACCAAGAAAGAAATCATCATCAATATTAACTATAAATCAGAAGGTGTAGTTTCTGCCTCTGAGCTTCGCTACAATTCCGACTTGAAAGTGGGTGATGTGGTGGATGTATATGTTGAAACTCTCGAAGATAAAAACGGGCAATTGAGCATTTCGCACAAAACCGCCCGCATGCACGAGGCTTGGAGAATGGTAAACGATGCATTGGAGCAAAATACCATCATCACTGGATTCATAAAGTGCCGCACCAAAGGAGGTCTGATTGCTGATGTATTTGGCATTGAGGCGTTCCTCCCAGGCTCTCAAATTGACGTGAAGCCCATTCGTGACTACGATATTTATGTAGGAAAAAAGATGGAATTCAAAGTGGTGAAAATCAACCACGAGTTTAAGAATGTCGTTGTTTCCCACAAAGCGTTGATAGAAGCAGAACTCGAAGAACAGAAAAAGCAGATTATCGGAGGCCTTGAAAAAGGACAGGTCCTTGAAGGAACTGTGAAAAACATCACTTCTTACGGGGTATTTATAGATCTTGGAGGTGTCGATGGATTGATTCACATTACCGATCTCAGTTGGGGCCGAATCAACCACCCTGAAGAAGTGGTTCAGCTCGACCAAAAGATCAACGTTGTTATTCTCGACTTTGACGACGACAAAAAGCGTATCGCACTCGGACTTAAACAGCTTAGCTCGCATCCATGGGATACTATCAGCGACGGACTCGAAGTTGGTAACACTGTAAAAGGAAAAGTAGTGGTTCTTGCAGATTATGGTGCATTTGTCGAGATTGCTCCCGGTGTGGAAGGGCTTGTTCACGTAAGTGAAATGTCATGGTCGCAACACCTGCGCAGTGCACAGGATTTCCTCAAAGTTGGAGATGAGGTGCAAGCTGTGGTGCTCACATTGGATAAAGAAGAGCGCAAAATGTCACTCGGAATCAAGCAACTTATGCCGGATCCCTGGAGCAATATTGCGGAAAGATATCCTGTTGGTAGCAAACACAAAGCAACCGTTCGAAACTTCACGAATTTTGGTGTATTTGTAGAGCTCGAAGAAGGAGTAGATGGCCTTGTGCACATCAGCGACCTTAGCTGGACCAAAAAGATTAAACACCCATCAGAATTCTGTACAATAGGTGATCCTCTGGATGTAATGGTTCTTGAAGTAGACCAAGAAAACCGCCGACTGAGTCTTGGACACAAGCAAATCGAAGAAAATCCCTGGGATGTTTTCGAAACGGTGTTTGGGGAAGGTTCAGTTCACGAAGGAACAATCACCCAGATAGATAACAATACTGCAACAATAGCATTGCCGTACGGTGTAGAAGGAGTTGCTCCTGTAAAACACCTTCGCAAAGCAGATGGATCTTCAGCCAAGCTTGAAGATAAAATCGACTTTATGGTGTTGGAGTTCAATAAAGGTGGCAGACGGATTATGGTTTCTCATACCAGAACCTTTGAAGAAGACCCAAAACTCACCAAGTCTCGCGAAGCCAATGAGAAAAAATCTGAAGCGGCTGAAGCATCTTCAGCAGTTAAGAACATACAGTCGAAACAAGAAAAAACAACCCTTGGCGACCTGAATGTACTTGCAGATCTCAAGGAGGAAATGGAGAAAGACGAGAAAAAAGGGAAAAAATCCTAGGCGTCATTTCCAACAATTAAAATGCAAAGGCTGTCATGATAAGTGGCAGCCTTTTTTATTTAATATATTGAAATACAGAATTTTATACAAATTCTTTTGGAATTGAAAAAAAACGATTTTGCACACTAGCTTTCTACACGGCAATATTATATCTTCGATGTACTTTTTCAGTGGTTGATCTAATATTTGGCTCTATATACCGAAAAAGAAACTCTGACGCTTTTAACCAAATAATGAATCTATGAAAACCAATTTTTACAAGTTTGTAACGCCAATGCTTGCATTGGCTATGTTGCTCCTTCTTGGCACATTGCCCAACCAGGTCTTCGCACAGGTTGGAATTAACCAGGATTTCGAATCCATTACAGGAATTCCTACGGGATGGACTGCCAGTGGTTTTTTGAACAGTACAACGCTGCCTTGCAGCGGGCTTAGGAGTACAAGGGCCAATGTTTATGGCACATCTGCCACGACACAACAACGCAGCCTTGCCACGCAATCCTGGGTGTCGAATGGAAATGATGTTGCAATAAGCTTCGACTATAAAATTATCAATTTCGCAACAGGCAACGCTCCAACTCCTGCAGGATGGGGAAGTATGACGTTGCAGTATTCCACAGACGGGGGAACCGTTTACAATCCCTTTTTCGTGCTCAACGATGCGAATCATACCACATCTGGCACTTGTGCTCCGCTCAACTTTACAATCCCTGGGGCGAATGTTCCTTCGGGCACCAATGTAAGGCTAAGGTGGTTCTGCCAATGGGTGGCAGGTGATTATTACTTCTACCTTGACAATATTCAAGTGTTACAAGAAGCAACGACTCCACCTAGCTGTGATGCAGCTCTAACATCCCCAGCCAATAACGCTCCTGCGGCGTCTATCAATGGGCTATTAGGCTGGTCAGCAGCCACAGGGGTTCCTACAGGATATGACGTTACTGTAACACAAGTGACTGGAGGACCATCTGTAATTTACGACGAAACGCTTGGGAATGTCACTACAACGAGTGTTGGCACATTGCTCTATAGCACTCAGTACAGCGTGGATATTGTACCATTTAATATGTTCGGTTCAGCTACAGGATGCACCACCTATAACTTTACGACCCAGAACCCTCCACCTCCAGGTACGGACTGTTTCATCCCAATTGTTATATCAAACCTTCCGTATGCAGTAACTGACAATACCATCAATTACGGAGACGATTATAGCACTACAGATAGACCTGCCATCCCCCCTGTCTATCCATTGCTATCTAATGGCACTGGATCAGGGTCATATTTGAATGGTGACGAAGTAGTTTACCGGTTCACTCCATCTACAGACATGGGCATCAACGTATCACTAGCTAACACAGGTACTTGGGTTGGTCTTTGGGTATTTGAAGGCTGCCCTTTTGCAACTACTGTAGCTTATCATACTGGTAGTGACGCCACAGGAAGGGCAATCAACGCACTTCCGGTATTTGCAGGTACCGATTATTATATTGTTATATCCACCTTTCCTACCCCGCAAAACTCAGCGTATGATTTGCTAATTGAGGAGAACATCTTCGATTGTCCTCAAATAAATGGAAACATCGGCGATCCTTGCGACGATGGCGATCCGGGAACTTTCTCCGATGTGATCGCAGCCG
>JBGTBE010000072.1:0-20361 GCA_041749535.1 Cryomorpha sp.
GGGGATGTGCTTAAGCTGCGCTGAAGGGATTAATCCCCAGGTTCCAACCTCAGTTGCTTGATCAGAAAGCCCGTCTTTTCCTTTTTCAGAAAGAAGGTAAGCCTGTACTTGCCCTTGGAAGTGGTGAGATCACCTATATAAAAGTAGTCGTCGAGCTTAGACTTTCCCTGGTGCTTTATTTCAAAAGCAGTGGGCTTGTTGTCGTTGAAAAACTTGGCGATGATGACTTCAGCCTGTTCTTTGCTGTACACATCTTCGGCTTCGAGGATGGTGAGGTCAATGCTCGATACAAAGTAAGTGCTGAGGGTTTTGGCATTTCCCGAAAGGATGGCAGCGCTGATCTTATCGCGCTCAGCATCTTGCGCGAAGCCCGCAGCCGTAAATGAGAGAAGAATAAATAAAATGCCCAGGAATCGAAACACAGATAATTTTTTCATAGTATCGAGCAATAATTGAGCCAGCGAGATCAAAGGTAATTATTTTGGAAGATTCGTTGCGGGTCTTGGGCAGTGGGTGTTGGGTCTGTGTTTTTCGTGATTGGTTTTCAGGCATGCTCATCATCATTAAGTAATACGCCGCCAATCAGCCGCTGACAGGGTTCCTACGCACCATCGAGGACACAACCACCTTCAGGGCAATCCAAAAAGCCCACTTCCCAAGGCTAAAAAAACCAATATTTGCACCAAATCGCTGTCCCATGAAAATAACCCTTCTCTGCATAGGAAAAACAGACCACCCCCATATTGCTGAAGGTGTGGAGATTTTTGCCGGAAGGCTGGGCCACTATATTCCTTTTGAGATCAAAATCATTGGTGAAGACAAATCCTGGAAGAAGCTGGACCCCACAGCAAGGAAAAAAGCGGAGGGCGCAACTATACTGGCGGAGCTGGGACCTGCCGACCGCGCTGTGCTGCTCGATGAGAAAGGTACACAGTACAAGAGTGAGGCATTTGCCGAAAGGCTGGAGAAGATGATGGCTGCAGGCCCGAAACGCATTGTGTGGATTGTAGGTGGCGCATACGGGTTCAGCGAGGAGGTGTATGCAGCTGTCCCGGAGCGCATGTCGCTCAGCAGTATGACCTTTTCCCATCAGATGATTCGCTTGTTCTTCACCGAACAGCTGTACCGCGCTTTCACAATTCTTCGCAATGAGCCTTACCACAACAGGTAACCTACGCCAAATGGCTGCGTAAAATGCCCGTTCCCCCTTAGACGCGCTTTTAAAACTAAAAGGTTATGAAACACGTCTTACTTTTCGGGGCTTTGGCCCTAACAATCTTTGCAAAAGCACAAACCGGGGCTGTAGCTTCGTACACCAAACTTTCCAGCACGGTAGGCAACATGTATGCTCCGCTTGCCAACGCAGGAAAATGGGGATACGTATCAGCCGAGGGAAACAATAAAATTCGCGTTGCGGCCCCCTTCACAGGTGGTGGGGTACTCCACTTTCTGGACCTTACCAATCAGGGTACGGTGAGCCTTGTAACTTCCCTTTATGCGGTTCAGTTGCCCCTGCTTGCAGGTACCAACAATCCGCGTTTCGGTACTTCATCGGTGCTGCTGGGCGATGTGAACAATGATGGACTGCCCGATTACCTGGTGGGTGCTCCGGGGCTTAGCAGTTATGGAAGCCTGGTAGCGCTGCTCAGCAATGGCAATACCTTCGATGCCGATACCGTAATACTCCCGCCCTTTCTGAAGGATGCTGGTGCCGAATGGGGCAGCCACTTGTATAAAAATGGGAACGAACTGCTCGCCGGTATAGAGATGGGCAGCGGCAAGGTGGTGTCATTCACCATCAATCCACAGATGCAGATGCTGGTAAACCAGGTGTACGACAGCAACAGCCCTTTTCTCGCACCCATGCTTGCGAATGGCGACCGCTTTGGTACAGGGGTTTCCACCTACGACATGGATGGCGATGGCAACAGCGACCTGATTTGCGGCGCCACGGGCGATGACGATGGAGGTACCGACTACGGTGCGGTGTACGTGGTGCTGCGCAACGAAGACCTGACGGTAAAAGGTGTCAAGAAAATCGCTGCAGGCCACAGCAACTTCTCCGGGTTTTTGAATACGGACGATGGCTTTGGCATAAGCACGGTGCCGTTGGGCGACCTTGACCAGGATGGTTTTCCCGACATTGCCGTGGGTGCACCCGGCGATGATGATGGGGGCATTGACATTGGCGCTGTGTGGATTCTCTTCCTCAACGAGGAGGGCAACGTGAAGCTTTCGCGAAAAATAAACAGGCTCTTTGGAGCCTTTGATGGGGACATCAATGCGGCTGATATGTTTGGCAACCGCATAGCCTCACTCGGTGATTTTAACAATGATGGCACCATAGACCTGGTGGCTGGCGCACCGGAAGATGATGATGGCGGCACCAACCGAGGCGCGGTGTACAACCTGATGATTGATTTCTGCGCCCCCCATACCGCCATTTTCGAATACGAATCTGAAGGGCCTATTGTACAATTTAGCATACCCGGAGGGCCTGGCATGAGTTTTCTTTGGAATTTTGATGATGGCAACTACAGTCAAGAACAAAATCCCACGCATACCTATGCCTCCAATGGCACCTACAATGTGTGCCTGAACGTGGGTGGACCATGCGGCAGCAATATGTATTGTGGTCCTGTGCAGGCAACAGGCGCCAGCGGATTGGGTGTTACCGACGCGTTTGAGATGGGTGTGAAATTGTATCCCAACCCCGCCACTGAACACTTGCAGATTGAATCGCCGCAAACCCTCACGCAAGTGCGCCTCACTGACCTTACGGGAAAAGTGGTACTGAGCATGTACGCGAAAAGCGATAAAGCAAAGCTGGACGTTTCCCAACTACCGGCGGGCTTGTACTTCCTGGAACTCGCAGCAGGCGCTGAACGCGTGGTGAAGCGTGTGCAGGTGCTCTGATAGAAAAAGCCAAAATTAAAACGCCGGAAAATGATTGTTTTCCGGCGTTTTTGTTTTGAACAAGTCAGACATTAAATTGTGAGAAAGGGCAAAGACATATATTCCGCGATAAGCTATAAATTGCGCTGATTTCCTACGCTCGGAAAGCCAATGATCAAAGACCTTCGCAATACATTCAAACAAACTGCAATTTATGGCATCAGCAATGTGCTGGTGAAGGCAACAGGCCTTATTTTACTGCCCATATACACACAGTGGCTCAGCGTATCAGATTTCGGATTATTGGTGATGCTCGAGGTCATTGCCCAATTTTTTGTGGGTGTTGTATCTTTCAACATACCCACAGCCATGCTGAGGTTGGGGAGCGACGAAGAAACAAGAACCTACCAAAACCGGGTGTACTCCACAGCGCTTGCAATGCTGGTCGTGGCTGTGGCTCTGTTTCTCCTCATATTTTTGCCCTTGAGCGGGGTGGTGAGCGAGGCGCTGTTCGATACGGATCGCTTCGAACTTTACCTTGGGTTTCTATTTGTAAGCATTGCTGTGGAAATATTGGGACTGCTGCCCTTGCAGCTGCTCCGACTTCAGGAAAAGTCTGGTCAATATCTCTTCTACTTCAGCATCAAGCTATTAGGGTTACTAGGGTTTGTAGGCTATTTCGTTTCGATAAAGGGCATGGGCGTATTCGGCGCTGTGTTGGGTATTCTTTGTGCAAATGCAGCAATGCTCCTTGCTACGCTGCTTTTTCAGGTTCGGCATATTCGCCTGGTTTTCGATAAAAACATTGCGGTAGAAATTTACAGGTTTGGTGCTCCCCTCGTCTTCACCACCATTGCCGGGGTGCTTCTCACCATTGCCGACAGGCTCATCATCAAATACTTTGGGGAGCTCAATGATGTAGGCGTATACGGACTGGCATACAAGATAGGCAGCATTTCAAATTTGCTGATTATTGGGAGTTTTGCACTCGGTTTCCTGCCCATTGCTTTTAAGAAATACAGGGAGCCCAATTTCCCTCGGTTTTTCAGCAAGATCTTTACCTATTTCATTGGCATCACCGTGCTGCTCACCCTTGTAATTTCGGTGTACAGCAAGGAGATGATCAAATTGTTGAGCAGCGGAGAGCCAGACTATTGGATTGCCATCGTGCTCGTTCCCTTTATCGCCTATGTGTTTCTTTTTAAGGCCATTCAAAATTACATGGCGTACACTTTTATGCTCATTAAACAGACCAGGTACAATGCATCCATCACGGTGATAGGAGTCTGCATTAACATCATGCTCAACTTTGTGCTCATTCCTCGTTTCGATATGTACGGGGCCATTGCATCAACGGGGGCCAGCTATGCCATTATGGGATTGATCACCTTCCGATTGGCTCAGAAAAAATTGTTTGTTCCCTATGAATGGTGGCGTGTATTTGGACTGATGCTCCTCTGCGGAATCTTTATTGTTGGGGCCGCCTACCTCAACAACCTTGAAATTGTGGTTCGCATGGGTGCCAAGGCACTGCTCATCTTATTGTTTGTACTGATGGTCTATGCATTTATCATTGACAGTGCTGAGAAGGAAAAGCTCTCTAAGATTTTGAAGCTCCTGCGCAGTGAAGGAGGCTTGGGAAAGGTGTGGAAAGAATTTGGGTTGTAGGTTGATGCTACTTACTTGAGCAAGGTGACATGCCCTGCAAGTTCTCCCGGAAAGAAGACCCCATCAAGGGTTTGCCCATAGTAAATGAGGTAGTAGTACACCCCGTCCGAACCATAAAAATCCCTGTTCGGACTTGAGCCATTCCAGCCAAAATTGATATCCTTGCTTTCAAAGACTTCGCGCCCCCATCGATTGAAAATTACCATGCGGAATTCCAGCAATGGACAGTCGGCAGTGGCCTTAAAAATATCGTTGATTCCATCGGAATTGGGCGAAAATACATTGGGCACAAAGACAGGGCAGAGACATGGTTCAATCGACACGGATAACTGCTCTTGATAGGTGTAGCAAAAATCGCTGTAGGATGCTGTGAAAACACCGGACTGACCCACATAAAAGTTGTACCCTGACGTGCCGTCAGAAAAGGTGTACGGCACCCCTACAAATGGTGGGGTTACCGTGCGACTTCCCTCTTCGCACAAAGTGATATCAGGTTCAGGAAAAATAAGGGTAGAATTGGGCTCAATGGCCGAAACCACAAAGAGAAAATCAAGGCTGCAAGTACCTGTAGCATCGCTTACTACTGCGCTGTAATTTCCAGCTTCTGAGACCAGAATAACATGGGAATCAGTGCCCGTACTCCATTGATACAAGAAGGAATCCTCTTTGAAGCCTATTTCCAGCGTATCAGACATTGGGCATAGCTGTGCATTCAGGTTAAACGGCTCTGGAGAGAAAACCACTTCATTCACAGTTAAAGCATAGCTTACTACACCGCAGGCATTCTGTGCTGTAAAAATATACGTACCTGCTGTGGAAGTAGAAAATGAGGCTATGGTTTGCCCAGCTGAATTCTGTACGGGAAATCCAAGGTTAGCAAATTCCACTGTTATGCTCTCAGAAGTGCAAAAGGAGAGCGCATTCGGGAGCTCAAAATTCAATGGAGCCACGATGGTAAGTTGTGTAGATTGGTTCACCTCGCAGCCGCTTATGGTGCCCGAAACTTCTACGGTATAGCTCCCCGGTGCAGCATAAGCTGTTTGAATTGAAGGGTTGGTTACCTGAAAGCTCTCACCATTTCCCAAATTGATATTCAAGTCAGCCACTCCAGCAATACTCGCCCAATTGAGTATAGAAAATTGAATGATTTCATCGGCGCAAAAATCAGATGGAAACATTGGCAACAAAGCGGGAATTTCGAACAGTTGCACATCCACAGTTTCCACGTAAGTGGTGCACGGAGAAATAAATGAAAAAGTATACGTACCAGGATTCGAAAAAGTGAAGAATCCTGAAACCTGGTTGCCCTCTGTATCGAGAATTTCAACAAATTCTGAGAATACTGAAAAATCGAGGGTGGCTGATTCTCCCTCGCAAAATTGCAATTCGGCAGGAATATCGGGGACAGGCGGAACATCAAGTACTTCTATCGTTCCATTGAAGGTGTATGCACAACCATTTAAAGTTGTAATGTCAAGAGAATAACTAATTATGCCGGCACTTTGAAAAATTAAAGTAGGATTTAACTCAGTCGAGGCATCACCATTGCTAAATGTCCACGATACAGCGCTAGCTTCTTCCAGCTCAAATCCATTGAGAAATGGCTCAATCATACCAGGTATACCTATGCAAAAATCTTCCAGATTTACTGTTATCACATCCGTACATGTCAAACATGCTCCAGGTGTGATCGTTAGATTCACCGACTGTGAAAGCGGGCTTGAAGGAACAGGATCTGTAGGGATGACTTGACTTAAGTTTACGCTTGCCACATTTACCGAAAGTGGGGTCAGAATATAGTCTTCAGATTCAAGGCAATCATTTTCCAGACAACTGTCAAATGCAATCAAAGAAACACTCCCGTTTCTTGTGCCAACATTCACAAATCCCCCTGCTGAATTGCGCGTTGAAGTGTGCGAAATGATCTGAGACCCATGCGTGACCTCCACTGATGGATTTACCAATGAAATTATGGAACCATCCATCGCACTTAGCTTGGCCATACCTACGAACTTATTGCCATTCAGGTATTCGTTGCTCAATTGCGCAACCACATTGCCTTCATTGTCAAAATCTACAAATGGAAAAAAGTCTTGTTTCCTTGTCTGACTGAAACATTCCAGGAGACAGAAAAATCCGGGTTCAATCTGAAAATAAGGCCTTCTGATATATTGCCTATGTTCTGATGCCCACCAACAAGAAACCCCCCATCTGCAGCTTCCCGAATACATAAAAATTGCATTACCGAATTGTTGCTGTAGCGACGTTCATTTACCACTACCCCTGCTTGATCCATTTCAACCAGGTAACCTGAATGTGTGGAATTGAACACCTGAGACCCCCCAACAAGAAATAAATTCCCATTCGAACCTTGAATGACCGCATAGAAATGGTCATTGGGCCCGCTGTTCGCATTGAACCGCCTGTACCATAATAAATCTAAGGAGTTAGAAATTTTGAGAACGAAAGCATCATCTGAAGCACCACCACCACCACTCACAGTTCCGCAAACAACAATACCCCCATCTTCTAACCCAATGATATCGCGGGGCGTGGAATTGGTAGCCGGAAGTCTGACTGATTGTATAAGATCACCTGCTGACGAAAGAACCATGATTGTTCCTCTTCTAGATCCACCTTGCAATTGATAGCCAATAGCCACAATCCTACCATCTGCCAATTCCCTTACTACAAAATTGCTCCCGTTTTCAGATGTGTTGTCAAACCCAATGGATTTAGACCAAAGAGGGTTGAAAGAATCATCTGTCCGAACAATCAACCAATCTGATAAATTTGGGTTCAACGCGCTGCTGACGGCCCCTATGATGTATCCACCATCCACAGTATTGTTAATGGAATGTCCTTCACTGTTTTCGTTGTTGAGCAAGAAATTTCCTGAAAGGCCCGAACACTGGGCAGAAGCCATTTGATTAGCAGAAGTACAATACATAGCAGTGATAGCTACGAAGTACAACGCTGATCTAAACGTAAGTAATACCATATTGAAAAAAAACTACAAAATAACACATTGGATCCAACGCGTATATTAAGAAATCATGAATACTATACGTGTCAGCGTATCAAAGATAAGAAATGCGAAACTTGCAATCCGTGTGTTCACCCTCTGGACAACAATTTAATATTAATCAAGAGCTGCAATCAATTTTAGCCTTTTTCAACATGCTAGTCCGCTTGGTTGCACTTCGGATAAAATAGAATCTTAATGATGAATTAATAGCAATTAAAGTTGAGTTCAATAATTTGATAAACAATCAGTTCGAGTGTTTTTCGACGAAAGAAGAAAAAAGATATTGAGACCCTTACCAAATTTCCCAACATGTTCTCGATACATCCCGCCGAAAAGGTGGGACACTCGAACTGACTGAAAATTAAATTTTCAGGCTATATCCTTGAAACTTTACAATTGAATTCTTAATGATTTACTTCAACTTTCCGGTGTACGCAAGAGGATTATCATAATGCGAAATGGAGAATTTCAGCGACCAACCAGTAAATCGGCATACAAGTTCACCAATCGTTCTCCATCGGTTTCCCAATTGTACCCTTCATGCATAGCAAGGTGGAAAGCCTTATCGGCAAAAGCACTTAACTGTGGTTGATGGTCCGCAGCCCAAAGTACCTTCTCGGCAAAATCAACAGGATCACCGGCCTTGAAAACAAGACCAGCACCATTGTCGCCAACAATGCGTTGCAGGGGCTTGCAAGAACTGACTAAAAGGGGATATCTGCTCAAGAAAATCTGAAACAATTTGTGTGGAAGACCGCTCTCATTCTGCCCATTGCTGTGGTGTGGTATGATATTCAGCAAGGCGCCTTGCATTCTTTTCCGCGCTACTGAAGGCGGCACCTGACCGGTAAATTCAACATGCGCTGAGACACCCAGTTTTATGACAAGGTTCTTCAAAAAGTTCATTGTCTCTGCATTTCCGGTACCAACCATCACCAACCTGATCTGTGGATTCTGCTTCAGAATGGCCGGCATGCCTTGTAGCGCTGTATCGAGTCCTCGGTGTGGTCCAATGCCTCCTACATACACAAGTTCGAGATGCGATGCACCGTAAGCTGCATCACCTTGGCCATCATTGGAAAAGAGATTTCGGGGTTCGGAATTTCTAACAACGGTCACTATATCAGCATCTACAGCGTGCGCTTGCACGATGCGATCTCTCATTTCTTCTACAACGGTGATAATTCGATCTGAATGCAGGACAGCAGTATGTTCCCGCTTCAGCCAATGATTGTAACTGAAAAAGAGCTTGTTTTTAAGCCTGATTAATGGTTTTGTGCGCCAACTAAACCAGGTTTTAACCCCTTCGGGATAATTCTCATGAAGATCCAATACAAGGGGCACTCTGGCGCTCTTGGCAAACCAGCGGGCGGTCATCCAGGATGGTATATCGTGCACGTGTACAGCATCTATACGCATCTTTACGCTTTTAAGCACACTGCGAAGCAGCAAATTCGTTCCGGTCAGGGATGTGTATATGTCGATCATTCCCTGTACGGATGTGGTTACAACCCTTCTTGTGCGCAATACCTGAACAGCACCATTTAGTACTACAGTGGGTTGTCCTTCCTTGCGGTAACAAACCACCACCACCATTGCGCCGGCTTCGGTAAGAGATTTTACTTCCTTGTCCACCCGCAGATCGCCCGGGAAATTCCCATCGAGAATCATCAAAATATTTTTGTTGGAAAGCCTGAGGTCGGTCATGTTTACTCCCTTACAAATGCGTCAATAATTTGTTCACCAATTCCTTCCCTGTGAATTTTTTCGATCCTTCAGAACCATGAATCTCACTCTTTTTCAAATGGTTCAAAAACCCAAGCACCCCATCCCCTTCACCCCTCCCAAAAGTAGCGCCTGCACCCGCGTCTTCAATAAATATGGCTGCATCTCCCTCTTTAGGTCCTATGTTGAGAATGGGCACTCCAGACCCAATGTACTCGAACAGCTTGCCTGTGGTGCCCATGCGGTTTTTATCGGTATCGGGCAACATATGCAGCAGCACGTTACTGCCCATGAGCACTTGCAGGGACGCTGCATGTGGCAGGTAGCCAAGATAGTTCACCTTATCCGCAAGCCCAAGACCAGCAATACCCTCCTTCACTTCGGGTGCCACACTCCCGGCTATATTCAATTGCCATGGTATGCCAAGTGTGGCCAGGATTTTAAACACGGGAATGGGATTGTATGAAAGGGCAATGGTACCTGTATAGCCTATTTTCAAGATGCCATCATCTGCGGGCTTTTGTCTTTTCGGGAAATCACTTTCATCAAAACCGTTGGTAAGCACTTGTACTTTTCCTGCATTTGCACCCAGCTTTTCGCGAAATAGCGCCGCATTGGAAGGGCACACAGCGAGCACCACATCGGCTTCTCTGAGCACTGCAAGCTCCAAAGCGGCGTCGCGTGCAGCGGCGCGGGCAGTGTGGAGCAGCTGATCGTAGTAGTATATATCGGTCCAGGGATCGCGGAAGTCGGCCACCCAGCGCACTCCAAGTTTTTTCTTCAGCGTCATGCCCACAAGGTGGGTGCTGTGGGGTGGCCCTGTGGTAATAACCGTGCTTATTCCCTGTTCGCGAATGATGCGTTCAGCCTCGGGAAGGGCATAGCGGTTCCATCCTCTGCGGGCATCGGGTATAAACAGGTTTCCGCGCACCCACCTGCTCAGTTTTGAGCCCAGGGTACTGGTATCCACATTGTTAAACCCTCCGTGGGGCAACCGTGATTGCCCTAGCAGCTTGCTGTATAGCTTAAGCGGTTCAAAGCTTTTGGTCCTCACCACCTTTATACCATCCGGTACTTCTGCAAGCAGGGAGGGGTCCCGCACAGGGTAGGTGGCATCTTCATCATTTACGGTGAGTACAGTACTTTCTACGCCCACATCGGGGAGGTACTTGCACATCCTAAGCCACCTCTGCACCCCGGCTCCCCCGGCGGGAGGCCAATAGTACGTGATGATCAGGATTTTCTTCATCAGAAATCTATTTCCTCCTCAGGTTGCTTGAAGCGCTGGTATAAAGCCAGCAAGACGAAGGCCAGCACTACGAGGCCTCCGGCGGTGCTTGCCGTGGCAGCCTTGGTATAGGTCTCGGGCTCGAATTTAAACTCAATGGTGTGACTACCGGCGGGCACTACCATTCCCCGAAGCACATAGTTGGCCCTGAAGTGCGGCACAGGATTGCCATCGAGGTAGGCATTCCACCCGGCATCGTAATATATTTCAGAGAAAATGGTGGCTTGGGCCACCGGCGAATCGTACATGTATTTCACGTAGTTGGGAAGGTGCTCCTCCACCGAAATTACAGCGGTACTATCCGTTTGGTAAGTAAATCCTTTCAACTGCTCTGCAAAGCGCTTGTCAACCAAGGCTTCATACCTGGTTTGAAGGCCGTTCAATTTGGTGATCTCTTCATCAGCGTCTTCTACCAGGGTAACTTGTTCTACAAACCAGGCGCTGCCCAGGGCGGCACTGTTGGGCAGAGGACCTGCTTCGTCGTTGAAGATGATGTACTTGGTGTTCAGCATGTTCAGCACATGGGCATTCTGCAGGGTGAGGGCAATGGTTTCGCGCGTTGGCGCGTCCTGCATGGTGGCGATGATGTCTCTCAGCTCCCTGTCTATGTGGAAGTTGATCAACTCCTGGTAGCGCTGAAGCTTGGCCCCATGGTACCCTCCTATAGACTTATGAAAGTAAGATACACGTCCGTCGTTGAAGGGATTGAGCAGGGAAAAGACCCTGTAGTTGGTATTAAACCTGAGGGCTGCAAAGCGCACATCATTTATTTCGTCCTCATCCATTCTGCTCGTCTTCCGCTCCTTTGCCTTGGATTTGAAATCGGCAACAGCATGATCAATCGCATCTTTGGTGCGCGGGTTGCGCATGGATTCCTGTTCCAGTATGGTGAGGTCGGCTTCGCTGGCTTTGTAAGCCGATTTGCTTTGCTCCTTCAGCTCCCATTGCACAAATTTGCCCCGGTCTTTTTCATTGTTAATGTACCGTTTGGCGACGGGCCACATATCGGCAATGACCAGTACTCCAAGGGCAACCATAAATACCACAGGTTTGATTTTCGATTTGGCAAAAAACCAGATAAGTGCTGCTCCGGCTACTACAAAAGCCAGAGATCGAAAGGCATCGGCTTTAAAAGTTTCAATGCGCATTTCCCGAAGCATTTCCATGTAGCGCAGGGAACTGTTGCCCTGGGTACCCGACACAGCTGCAGCAAAATAATCGGTGTCCCGCTCGCTCATAAAACTTAGAAAACTGCTCGGAGCTACATAGAGTGCGAGTAGCACCAGCAGCAGTGAACCGGCTGCGATGGCATATTTTCTGCCATTTTCAGCGATGACTGTGGGCGCATCGTACAATTTTTTGATAAATAGAAATCCAAGCAAAGGCAGCGCAAGCCCGGTGATGGACAGTATGATGGTCACCGCCCTGAATTTGTTGTAGCCGGGAACATGGTCCAGGAAGAAATCGGTGAGGCCCATAAAGTTCTTGCCCCAGCTAAGGGCCACCGTCAGTAATACAGTAGCCATAAAAGCCCATTTCACAGGCCCTTCTACAAATACCATACAGAGTATTACAAGCAGTATCACCAATGCCCCAACATAAACAGGACCGGAGGTATAGGGCTGCTCACCCCAGTAAGTATAAGGCAGGTAGCCTTCTTCCTGATAGGCCTTGGCCCCCAGATTGAAAAACTCTGGATTGCTCTTTTGCACATCTTCCGTAAGCATCACACCCGACTCCCCACCCCGTGCATTGGGTATGAGCAATGTAAGGGTTTCACCAATGCCGTAGCTCCAATTGGTTACATAATCACGGTCCAAACCGCCGGTCGTATTCGCCGCGTTGCTGGTCCCTTCAGGGGTAATGGTGAGTTCTGTGGCGCCTCTTGTCGTATATTTCCCGTACTCGTAGGTGTTCCACAATACATTGGCATTGCTCAATACCGCGAGAAATGCAGCGCATGCCAGTACGGCGGTAGCTTTGGCGAAAAGAGGCAACTCCTTTTTGCGCAAAGCAAGCACAAATATGCCTACCATAAAGAGGAGTACCATCAACCCAAAGTAGTAGGTAATTTGCACGTGGTTGGCGGAGAGCTGCAAGGCCAGGAAGAGTGCGGCAAAAGCCCCTCCAAAGAGCAACCGCCCCCGGTACGCCCACACGATACCTGCCAGGGTGGGTGCCATATAGGCTATGGCGTGTGCCTTGGTATTGTGCCCCGCTTCGAGTATGATGAAGTAGTAGCTCGAAAAGGCAAAAGCCACTGAGCCAATGGCAGCAAGGGTGGGCTTTACGCGAAATGCGATGAGCAAAATATAGAACCCCATGAGGTACAGAAAGAGATAGCTCGCCGGCGTTGGCAAGCCCAGGTGGAAAAAACCATCCACCATCTTGACAATATTGTTCGGATATCTTACACTAATCTGGTAGGCCGGCATGCCCGAAAACATAGAATTCGTCCACAATGGTTCTTCTTTGAACATGCGCCTGAATTCGGAGATCTCCTGGGCCATGCCCCTGAAACTGACCACATCGGACTGTTTGAGAGATTGCCCCTGAAATGCCGGGTAGAAGTAGGTGGCAGTAATTGCTGCAAATACCACAAGCACAATGATGTGTGGCAAAAAACGACGCAGTTGGTCTTTCATGATGTTGGTGGGTTAATCTACCTCTTTGTAGTCTACGTACTCGCCTTCATGTTTACCGGAACCGGCATCATTGCTGGCGTTCTTCCTGATTTGTTCTACCCTCACCTCCCCTTCGGGTCTATGCGGCGCAGATGAATTGTTGCGGTTGGTACTTCCCTTCCTCTGCTGGGCAATCATTGGCAGGAATATACGCCCGAGAATACGGGCTACAAAAAACAGAAGGAGTACGAGGAGTATGGTTCTGATAACCCCTGGAAAACTGGCCAAATCTTGTGACATGGTGCCAAAGGTAAGAAGATGATCTTTTATACCGCAGGAATGAAGGCCCATAAATGATAAAGAATTCAAAATGGAATGGGTGCTCTGTTTGGTGAATATCTTGCGATGTGTAGGGATTACCTCCCCTGAGGGGTGCTATTATAATGGTTTATGAATAAAATGCGATGTGCTAAAATACTGTTCTTCGGAAACGCATTCAGCATCCATATTTCACCTACAATTCTATAAAAATATTCAAGCTCATCCAAAAGCTGTGTCTGCCTGCATCATTCAGGAATGAACTGACCCTGTAGTCGAGGCCAGTTTCAATTTTGAAATGCTCAGAGATGTCGTAACCCAGAAGGGGAATCAATCTTACCTCCAGATCGTATGCTGCGTCCTGAAGGCTGTTCACATACTCGTTGTTCACTTTTAGGTAGAACTCCTGAGGGTCTACTGACTGACCATTTAAAGGTATTTCGGAAGAAATTCTGTACCTCAGCCTAAACTCAGGGCGCTCAGCATCAGAGATGGTTTGATCACTCAAAAAACGATGGGCGAGTCGAAAACCGGACAGGCGTTGAACCATGATGAACTGTTGGGTAAACCTGTGAAACAATTCATCGGCCTCGACCCGAAGCATGTATCCTCCCCCCAATCTCGAATTCAAGCCAACCTTTTTGCAGCTATGAATGAAAAGTCAGTGAGCACATATTCGTACGTTCTGTCAATGTCACCGCTTAATACCCCTCTTTGAAAAAGTTGACGAGATTCTATTTTTGTGTTCAAAGACCAGTTCTTCTGCAGCTTCTTGTTTACGTTCAATGCCGGAAGCCCTCCAAACTGAAAAGTGGTCTGGGCATGTGCAGCATTGAATTCTACAAGTACAATGGCAATAAGGATTGCCAATGATCTAATACTCAAGATGGCTGCTGTTTTTAAATACAATTTTCGATGTTGAAATTATGCTTCCTTCCTCGCTGAACAAATATTCAAACAGGTCAACTGAATTTTCCTGCTTGCATCTTACGATTAATTCGTACCTAATTGTGGGCGATGGGTTTGTTTCACTTTTATGCAGCACTGCAGCCAATACTGATTCGCTGCCTGTGTATTGAATCTGCACTTTAACGATTCTATGATTTAAGCACCCTGCGAGCAGGTGGTTGCAAATCGCATCACGGAGTGATGCGTGCAGGTCTTCTGGGTCGATTTCGATTTCAATATCCTCTATAATTCCGAGGGTGTTGAACTCTACACTGTACTTGACTTTGTTGTGTCTGAATTTTGCTTCAACACTTTTCTCGCTCAACCCTTCTTCCAGATACCATTTAATCTTCCCTTCAAAATTAGCCGAATCCATCATTTGAAGTGCTTTCGCAGGGACATCCTTCTCTCCGATACGGCTCTCCTTTTCAAACTTTTCCTGGGCGCTGAGCGTGGTAAAATTTAAAAGAACAAGTACAAGGATTAAGCATTTCAAGAATGGCCTATACATTTCCTTTTCTTTTTATCATCTTGTTAAAAAAAAGACTGTTGGGAATGGTAATCTGTTCGTTATCGCTTGTTTGCACGATAATAAAGAAAAGACCAATGTCTACGATCTTGCCTTCAATTTCGTAGTCTTTGTCCAGGATTGTTAGCGTATCGTTCAATTTTACAGAGTGGTCGAAGAAAATTATTATTCCCGAAGTGATGTTCGCCAAAATTGACCATTGGGCGAATAGGGCTATTCCCATAACGGTGAGCACAGAACCAATAAAAACCAGCAGTTCGGATTGGTTCACCCCAAAAATTGAAAAAATGATGGTAATGAGAATGAGCAATAGCATCAGGTTTATGGCCTTTTTGACGATTCTACTTCTGGTTTTTGCAGCCAAATTTTTTGCTGCCATTCTATGAATATTCCTGTCTACCAATATTTTAATAATCAGATACACCGCCACTGCAATGGCCGTTTCTACAATCTGAATGGTTGTCATATAAAGTACTTTATTAGGGGTTACAAATCAACATAGCAATTGGTCACACTAGCGCCATGAGCGCTTCAAAACTAGCCCAAAAGTCAGTCCAATAAATATGTCATCCTATTATTTATAAATCACACCCGCAGGTATCCGGAGGTGAAAACAATTGAAGATAATACAAGTATGGATGACATGCAGTTTGAAGCGTTTTTCAACGATTGGTGAATGGGTAGCGCGGGTATAAGGAAGCATTTACCATATGTTGCTACATCATTCATTTCAGGACTTTTCTCAGTTGAAATTCACAACGTCTCATTATCGCAAAAGCACTACATGGCCTGTAAATTCATGGCGGTGAGCGAAGAGGTCTTTGACAAAGACCTTCCAGACATACAATTCATTTTCTGAGTAGTAGTTGCCATCATTCAGGTTGCCGGGCCATTTTTCGTTGATGTCATTTGTTTCCCAAATTAATTGCCCACTTCTGTTCCAAATCAGAAAATTGAAATCTTCAGGCAGCGCCCGGGTTATTACAGGGTGAAACAAGTCGTTTAGGCCATCTCCATTGGGTGTAAAGGCATTTGGCATGTAAAAGAGCATATCTGAAAGTACGGTGACCACGAAGTAGAAAGTGTCCACATAGCAATTTAATTCATCGGTTACTGCCAGGCCGAAAACATCGCTGTTGTTTGGGCTGAAGGTAGCATCGCCACATACACCGCAGTTGGACCCGGATGAATTAAACCAGTCGTAAAAGTGATAATCTTCATATTCATATTGAAAATCGAGCGCAGTGCCGAAATTGATGGTAGTGTCGCTCCAACTGGTAAGCGGTGGCTGGTATATATAATCTGCCTGAACAATCACTTCCTCACTGCAATTATTTATGTCGGTAATCAACACGAGAAGCTCGCTGTTCTGGGTATTGGTAACGTAAGGAAACTGTGAATTGGGGTCATTCACATAGTTGGCGGGGGACCATAAGTATGTTTCACCTCCATACGCAGCTACAAATATTGTATCTCCACTACATGCCAACCCATCGGTGCCGGATACTTCCATTTCAGGGTGTATGGTGATGTTCTTGGAAATGGTGTCACTGCATCCGGTAGAATTATTGGAAGCAATAAGGGTAATTACATAATCGCCACCTTCGGGATATAAGTACTGAACATTCTCCTGAATCGTAAAATACCCATTGCCAAGGCTCCAATAATAATTAGTAGCATCAATGGAAGTATTGGTCAAGGTGTCTCTTATTCCGAAGCAATGGATGGTATCTTCAAGGAAGACTTCATTGTTCAGTTCAAAATCAGCGATGGTATTGTTTACCAGAAAAGGATACTGTGTGGTAGATGAGCATGCCGAATCGGCCGACCATGTGATTAGCTGAATGAAGGTAGCCCCACCTGAGGGAATTTGATCGTAGTAATAGGTTACCGGATTTACCATTGATGAGTCAGATCCATTTCCAAAATCCCACATATAATAGGAAACGTCAGAAGTGTCAATCATCGTGAGCGATACCGGATCATAAAGGCATATCTGGTCCGCGCTCATCAGAAAGTCGGCCACAGGTCCTTCAATAACGAGTTCTCTTTCTACACTGCCTGTACATCCGAAGGTAGTTCCTACTTCCAGACTTACGAGATAGGTACCTGGGGCATCGTAAATTGTTCCCACAGTGGTATTGTCTACCACGGGAAATCCGGTTCCAAGATCCCAGTTGAGATAATCGAATACCCACGCATCGGTGGTATCGGTAAATTCAATTAAAATTGGGTAGCACAAATTTTCTAAATCATCTACATTGGTGCTGAACCCTACATCGGGATATTCCTGAACAACAACGTAATTGACGACGCTGAGGGTATCGAAACACCCTGCATCATTCTGGACCACAAGCGAAATATCATAATAGCCACTATCTGCATAGGCCGTGGTATATGATGGGTCGCTGCTGCTTTCACCGTTTCCAAAAATCCATTCATAATAAGGGTAGCTGCCCACCTGCGCTGTGAATGTAGTTTCGTCACCTACGCAAAGCTGAAGATCTGAAGCTGAAAAATTGGGATTTGGGATGTCAACAGTAAGGGTGAATGACACATCATCCGTACAACCCAATTCATCAGCAACCGTAAGGTTCACATCATATGAAGTAGATGTACCATTAAAAGTAAAACTGGGATTTGTATCAGTGCTCATGTTGCCCGAACCAAAGTTCCACACCCAACTAATAATGGTTGTATCAGCGCTGGAAAGGTCTGTGAAATCCACGGGAAGCGGAAGGCATTCACCGTCTGTAACATATTCGAAATCAGCATCGATACCGAAGACGTTGATCACTGTTGTAGTGGTATCCGTGCAGCCGTTCTCATCCACCACGATCAGCTGCACATCAAAGGAACCGCCATTTTCAACTTCTATCGTAATCTCATCAACATCAGTGCGAATTGGTGAGGCATCCAATCCCTCATCGAAAATCCAAATGTAACCGTCGTGACAGTAGGCATAAACATCCTGCGAATCGGATGCATTGAGCGTTACTGTGGTACCTTCACAAACCGGTTCTGGATCTACAACGCTGGCCTGAATATCGCGAATTAAGATGGATAGGGTATCCGTAAAGGGACCACAACCCGTGCTGGCGTAGGATGTAAGAACAGCTGTGTAGTCGCCTGAAGATGCATAGGTATGCGAGACTGATGTTTCAGATGTGGAACTAAAGAACGCACCATCTCCGAAATCGAAGGTCCATGAGTCTGCACCTGATATATTTCCTGAAAAGAGAATTGTAAACCGATCTTCGCAACTGTGCTCCGAAATAAAATGGCCTATAGGACCGAGCACTTCTATGGCATCGGTGTAGGTTGTACTGCTTATGCATCCATTGTAACTGGTGTATACTACAACATCGTGCATACCCGCATAGGAGGTCATACCGCCAGATGTAGACGATGAACTTGAGCAGCCGGACATTTGCCCTCCGTCCGTCTGTATGCTCCAAAGTTCACCCTCATCACCCGGAGGGATAATGACACTAAAATCTACTTCCTCTCCCGGGCATACTTGTACCGGGCCAAAATTGAGTTGGGTATTAAGAGGTCCACCCACATTTATCATTACAATGAAGGAGGTATCCGTGCAGCCTTCAGGCGTGTGTATTACCAAATAAGATTCATAATCTCCGGGCAAGGGATACGTATACTCTTCCGGCTCATCGGCATCCAATGATGTGATCACGGTGCCATCACCTGTATGCCATTCCCAATCGAGAATCTCGGTAGGTGCACTGCTCGAGTCTGAAAAAGCCACCGTAAGCGGGGCGCATCCTTGCGAAACATCAACGGCGAAGGATGCATATGGAACCCAGATGGTATCATTCATGTGTGTTACAGAAGCTGTACAACCCGCTGCACTCGTCACGATGAGAGTACCCCCATATGTTACGGCTATACTTTCGAAATAAGGATCTATTTCCGCTTGACTAACATGGGTATATTCCGTTTGTGAAACCCCTAGAATGGTGTCGGTCCCAAAGATCCACATATACTCTGAAGCACCCGTAGAGGTACTTGTATAGGTAGGTGTAAGTGAGGTTTGGCAAGTGAAGTTTGGTGAAGATTCGAACTCGGCGATGATTTCGAATATGGTAAAAGTAACCTCGTCGGTACTTGAGCAGCCTGGTGATGAAGTGGTAATGGTGGCCGTATATTCTCCCGGGGTACCGTACACATGCATAAGCGTATCTGCCGGATTGAACTGGTTCGTTGTCCCATTGCCCCAATTGATTAGCGTATTGGCTGGATCGCTGGTGTTTGCAAAATAAACGGTGTCACAGAATACAGGTCCTCCAATCAGTTCCCACGCTGCATTGGGACTACCAATGAACACTGATTGAGCGTCATTTGAAGAACATCCTACATCATCAGTTACTACCAAAGTAACGGCATATTGCCCATCTTCTGTGTAAGTCTGGTCGGGAGGATTGGCGGTGGTATTTGTAACTCCACCACCAAAATCCCATAAATAAGTAAGTGTACCTGACTGCGGGGAATTGGAGGAGGCTACGGCTGAGAAATCTACTGTCAAAGGAGGATTGCAGGCAGATGTGCTGACCGGATTGGTAACCAAATTCAAATTGGGAGGAGAAGATGTGGCAATCAGATTGTTAAATGAAATGGATGATTCGCAGCCGTTGTTGTCTTCCACCACCAGGGTTACATCATTTATTCCGACCAGCGTATACAGATGCGTGGGATTGGGATTGTTGCCGGTGGATACACCTCCATCACCAAAATCCCACGACCAGTTGGTTATATTGGCACCCGCGCCTGGCGTAGAATTATCCTGAAAACTCACATTGAGTGGTATACAGCCGCTGCTTGGTGAAGCAACGGTGAAATCGGCAATAGGACTGGCTATCACCGTAATCGTAATACTCGATTGAATGCCGCCATTGGCCGTAAAAGTAACCAGGTACACGCCGGGCAGCTGAAATGTAGTAGTTGGGTTGTTTGTGGTAGCACTGACTCCATTCCCAAAATTCCAAAGCACACCTGTGGCTCCTGTATATGGGTGGGCAAATTGAACGCCAATCAAAGGGGCGCAACCCTGAGTCTGACTGGCAGTGATTTGAGCGTAACAATTAGATTCAAAATATAAAAGGGCAAACAGCCCAATTAGTGCAGAGTAGTAAAACCTCAAATTCATCGCCTAAACAATCGAAATATTCCTTTTATTTGGTGACACACCTGTCCAAGACGTTTAATTCTTAAAATCAATATTCCCGTTTGACGCGGGTTTCCGCTCCAAAATACAGCCTTTTTAAAAATAATCCCCCTTCCTTTAAAAGAGGACTGTTTGAGTTGAAAGATTTTTGATCTC